>JBKBXP010000381.1:0-2865 GCA_046314035.1 Pseudorhizobium sp.
GGCAGCACCTGGTTGAGGAAACTGCTGAGATAGTAGTCTCGCACAGCATGTCGGGCAGGCAGTGCCATTCCGAGCCTTTGCGCTGTAAACTGCCACCGCCAGGCCGACAGGCCGATCTGGAACTGGACCAGAAAAAGTCCGGCAACTGCATAGGCGGGCGGGATGGATGTCAGGCTTTGCCCGATCTGCGCGGCGTCGAGCGTATAGAGAACGACCGCCAGAACCACGAAGCCCAACAGCGCGCCGAGGTTGCGAATGCCCTTCATCACGTCAGTTTCCTGCCAATATATCGGCGGAGGGAATCGCTTTGACTGATCGACGCATGAAGGCTCATCATCATAGCTTAAGCCACAGCACGGGACGGCGGGCAAACGCTATCCTCTGGTTGCGCATGATCATGCCGATAATCCTCGGATCTGCCGTCCTGGCACTGCCCTCCAATCCCTCTGCCTTGACTATGGCCTTCAGGCCGGATTTTCCGCTGGAAATGCTTGTGCTGGCCGTCGCGGCCCTGCTCCTCCCAGGACGGCTCTTCCAGCTGTTGCGCGTTCTCGCCACAGCATTGTTTGCGGCAATCCTGTTCTTGAAGCTCGCAGATCTGGGGACCGGCAGCGCCTTTCAGCGGCCGTTCAACCCCTACCTCGACCTGAAGGTCATGATCGATGGCTGGAACCTGCTTAGCGGCTCGATCGGCCGGGCCGAGGCAGCGCTCTTCGTCGGCGCCGCACTCCTTCTGTGGCTCGCCCTCTCCAGCCTTTTCTTCTGGTCACTCGGCGGCTTCAGACATGTCGGCAGATCCATGGCCCACCGGCTTGCCGCAGCCGCCGCCCTCTTGCTTCTAGGCGGCATCACAGCTCTGTCCATGCGGCCTGCAAACGTCCCGCTGTCAGCCGATGCCGCTCCCTATCTGACCAATCGCATCGCCATGATCGGACAATCGGTTGCCGACCTTGCTGCCTTCGAAACGGAGCTCCAATCCGATCCGGTCGCATCCATTCCGGAGCCCCAGCGCCTCTCCCGCCTGACGGGAACGGATGTGGTCTTCATCTTCGTGGAATCTTACGGACGAAGCGCGATGGAGGATGCGCAGTATGCTCCCACGGTTCTGACGAGGCTGAGCGGCGTGGCGCAGGCGGTCACGGACGCGGGACTGGAGGCTCGTAGCGGCTGGCTGACGGCGCCAACGGTCGGCGGCCTCAGCTGGCTCGCGCACGGGGCGATGCTGTCGGGCCTCTGGACCGATAGCCAGGCTCGCTACGACCGCATGATCGCCAGCGAGCGACCGACCCTGAATGCCCTGTTCCGGCAAGCCGGATGGCGCACCACGGCCATCATGCCGGCGATTACCATGGACTGGCCCGAGAGCGCCTACTTCGGCTACGATACGGTCCGCGACGCGAGCGGGCTCGGCTACCGCGGCAAGCCGTTCAACTGGGTGACGATGCCGGACCAATACACGCTGTCCGCCTTCCAGAAGATGGATCGCGAAAATGCCGAAAAGCCGGTCATGGCCGAGATTGCCCTGATCTCGAGCCACGCGCCCTGGACGCCCATCCCCACGCTCGTGGACTGGGACGAGATCGGCGACGGCCGGATCTTCGATGACCAGGCCGAGGCGGGGGATCCCCCGTCGGTGGTATGGTCGGACCCGGCGCGGATCCGTCGGCAATACCTGGCCTCGATCGACTACGCGCTGGAGACGCTCGGCTCCTATATGTCGCGCTACGGCGACAACACGCTGTTCGTGATCCTGGGCGATCATCAGCCGGCGGCCGTCATAACCGGCGAGGGAGCCTCGCGGGACGTCCCCGTCCACTTCATCGGCAGTCCCGCGATGATCGACCAGCTCTCGTCCTGGAACTGGAGCGAAGGACTGGTCCCCGCATCGACGTTGCCGCCGATGCGGATGGATCTCTTCCGGGAACACTTTATGCGCACGTTCAGCGGCCCGGCGTGACACCTCGGCTCAGACAGGCTCACGGCGCTCGGTGTCGGCGGAGCGCAGCAGCGCCTCGATCAGCCGGTGAACCTTGAGCGCTTCACGCCCGCTGACCCTGGGTTCCCGGTCCTGCTCCACCGCATCCACGAAGTCCTCGATCACCGCACGATGATGCGCGTGCGAAAACGCCATCGGGTCGGCACCCGCGCCGCCGCCCATCTGGCCGTCGTCGAGCTCGATCTTGGTGCCATCCTGCAGGTTTGCAATCAGTTGCGCGCCTTCGATCCTTGCAGTGCCCTTGGTACCGATGATCTCGATCGTGTCGGGAATCCCCGGATAGGCGCAGGTTGTCGCGCTGACGGTGCCGAGCGCGCCATTGTCGAAACGAACGGCACCAGCGACCAGATCCTCCGTTTCCATCCGGTGAACCGGTGTCGTCGCTGCGTAAGCCATCGCTTCCACAGGCAGGCCCGCGACGGAAATCAACAGGTCGAGCGTATGGATGCCTTGCGTCAGCAGCACGCCGCCGCCGTCGCGCGCCCTGGTTCCCCGTCCCAGCTGGTCGTAGTAGCTCTGTGGCCGCCAGTTGGAGAGCTTGGCCGAGGCGCCGACGAGCTCTCCGAGCCTCCCGTCCGAAACGAGTTGCAGCAGCGAGAGGCTGATCGGACGGAACCGGTGTTGCAGCACGATCCCGAGCTTGACACCTTTGGCCTCGGCGATCTCGACAAGAGCTGTCGCCCGCGCCATCGAGATGTCGAGCGGCTTCTCCAGCAGGATGTGTTTTCCGGCCTCGGCCGCGCGGGTGACAAGATCAAAGTGACTGTTGGGTGGCGTCAGGATCAGAACCGCGTCAATCGTGGAATCGGCGAAAACGGCATCCAGATCGCCGGTGACCGGAAGGCTCCATTCATCCGCGAATGCCTCCC
>JBKBXP010000382.1:0-2859 GCA_046314035.1 Pseudorhizobium sp.
TCTTCGGCGCCTATGTGATGTTAAACCTGGCTGTCATGGCCTACGCGGTGCCCGAGATCCGCGGCCGTGCCCCATATAACCAGATGCTATCCATGATCAGCTTCTGGATCATGTGCACGGCGATGTCGGTGATGACTTTCGCGCTGACATTTGCCGGAATCTTGCAGGTCCACCTCCAACGCGTTCTCGGTGAGAGCTACATGGACGTCCAGGACCAGCTCGCGCTGTTTTACTGGGTCCGTCTCGGATCGGGTGTCTTCGTCCTGATCGCGGCGTTCATGTTCCTCTGGGCGCTGTTCGTTCCAGGTCGAGCGCGCGTTCCGGCTGCCTTCACGACCGTTCCGGCCGAATGAGCGAAGTGGCCTCGATTGTACCGGGGCCACACGCCTTTCCCGAAAAACAAGGATTGGAAAACATGACTTCCCCTTTGTCTCCCAACGTCGCCAGCCAGACGCTGGTGCCGCACTACATCGCAGCCGGAAATGAATGCGAGCTGTTCGAAACGGCTTGGAAGCGCAACCTGCCACTCCTGCTCAAGGGACCGACGGGTTGCGGCAAGACGCGCTTCGTTAGCCATATGGCCGCACGGCTCGGCCTGCCGCTCTCGACGGTCTCATGCCACGACGACCTTGCCGCTGCCGACCTCACCGGGCGTTATCTCCTGAAGGGTGGCGATACCGTCTGGGTCGACGGACCACTGACGCGCGCCGTTCGCAATGGCGGCATCTGCTACCTCGACGAGATCGTCGAAGCCCGCAAGGACGTAGCCGTCGTTTTGCATCCGTTGACGGACGACCGCCGCATCCTGCCACTGGAGCGCACAGGGGAGACCCTGCAAGCGCCGCCAGAGTTCATGCTCGTGGTGTCCTACAACCCAGGCTACCAGAGCATCCTGAAGGCGTTGAAGCCGTCCACGAAGCAACGTTTCGTCGCAATAGAGTTTGATTTCCTGCCCAAGGACCAGGAAATCGCGATCGTCGCCACCGAAAGCGGGCTCGAACAGCGCCAGGTCGCGCCGCTCGTCAACCTCGCCCACCGGCTGCGCGCAATGAAAGGCCATGACCTCGAGGAAGGTGTTTCCACGCGCTTGATGGTCTACTGCGCCACATTGATCGGGAGCGGGCTGAACCCGCAGGACGCGATTGCTGCCGCAATGATTGAACCGCTGACGGATGATCCCGATGTCCGTCAGGCCCTGCGAGAGGTTGCCAAAGCCATTTTTCCTTGAGGGCATGACATGTTCGAGTTCCTGGAACTGGAAGAAACCGTCGGCAAGACATGGCATCGCCTCGTCGGGCAAACCCGCAGCATGCCACGCTACCCTGCACACGCCGTCGCGCTCGACGACGTCTCGACCCTGCTGGCGTCCTGCTTTCGCGGCTTTGGCGGCGAAAGCACGTGCCAGCTGGTGCCGGCGGCGCAGAAGACATCCGGCCACCGGCTGAAGCTGCGCCAGCTTGTTGGGCTTGGGGAGGAACGGGTGGCCCGGGTCGGGCGAGATTTTGCCCGTATCATGCTGCCCGCTGAGATCGACTTGTATCCAGACCGGGACCTCAACCGCAACCTCTATGTCTGGCTCGCGGCCTACCTCGCGGTGACACCAGCGCGGGCGATTAACGGGGGCGATCCTCTTGCGCGCGATCGTTGCCGGCTGGATCGGGCCGAGGAAACCGTTCGCGAGGTGTTCATAGCATTCCCGGGCCTACAGAGAAACTATCGGCTTCTCTGTAGTGCGGTGCTGGCGGAGCGCCGGCGGGGCAAGCTTCCTCCGGTGGAGCAACTGATCGAGAACCGGATCCTCAGTACGCTGCGCCAAGCCGCAGGACTGGAAGACCCGCTTCCCGCGTCGATCTTCCCGCGCCGGTCACCACCCGGCTACCAGCCAATGATGGACGTGCCGCTCTGGCCGGAGTTCTTTAATACGGACGAGACCGCACCTGCCAATGCCGACACAGATGGGCCGCTTGGCGACGCCAGCACCCCGGCTGGCGGCAAGCGCTTCGTTGCGCAGCGAGAGGCGGTGGACGACGAGCGCAACGAACGCAGCCCCTTCATCCTGAACCGCTTTGAGAAGATCCTGGCGATGGCCGAGATGGTCAATGTCGACCGCCCGACCGATGACAAGGACGACGAGGACGGCAAGGCAGCCGACGATCTCGACGACATGGTCCTTGGCCGCCGCCGTGAACGGCCCTCCTCCCGGTTCCGCTTCGACCTCGATCTTCCGCCGGAAATGCTCGACATGACCCGCATCGATACGGAGCTGAGCTATCCAGAATGGGACTACAGAAAGGCGGCCTATCTCAAGAGCTACTGTCGGGTGCTTGCTGCACCGGCCTCCGAAACCGGCGATGTTCTGGAGACGAGCGAAGCCACGCGCCAGCTGATAAAGAAGGTGCGCCGCCAGTTCGAAATCCTGCATCCGCGCCACGAGCTCCTGAAGGCACAATTGGACGGCGCCGAACTCGACATGGATGCCGTGGTCCGCTCCCGCACCGATCTGGTTGCAGGTGGCCAGGGGTCCGACCGCATCCATCTGATGAGTCGGCCGCGGACACAGGATCTTGCGGTCACCATTCTTGTCGATGTCTCGCTTTCGACAGATGCCTGGATCGACAACCGGCGCGTGCTCGATGTCGAGAAGGAAGCGCTACTGGTTCTGGCGCAAGGGCTTTCCGCGTGCGCCACCGATTACTCCATCCTCACCTTCACATCGCGCCGCCGCTCATGGGTGCGCGTAGAAACGGTCAAGGGTTTCGACGAAACCATGGGTGCAGGGGTGGAGAGACGGATCGGAGCCCTGAAACCCGGCTATTATACACGCCTTGGCGCCGCGTTGCGGCATGCCGCGGCGGAGCT
>JBKBXP010000383.1:0-2824 GCA_046314035.1 Pseudorhizobium sp.
GATACCGGAGGCGGTGGCACGGCTGCTCGATCAGTCCGGTGCAGACCTTGCCGCTGCCGGGCGCGCCCTAAGGGAGCGCGATCCGGCCTTCCTCGTCACCATTGCCCGCGGCTCCTCCGACCATGCCGCCACCTTCATCAAATATGCGATCGAACTGACCACCGGCCGGCCGGTCGCCTCGCTCGGGCCCTCGCTCGCTTCGATCTACCACGCGCCGATGAAGCTTGCAGGCGGCGCCTCGATCGCCATCTCGCAGTCGGGCAAGAGCCCGGATATCGTCGCCATGGGGCAGGCGGCCACCGATGCCGGCGCGCTCAGCATCGCGCTCACCAACACGCTGCAATCGCCGATCGCCGATGCCTCCAGCCATGCGATCGACATCCAGGCCGGGCCGGAACTCGCGGTGGCGGCAACGAAATCCTATTTCAATTCGATCGTCGCGGGTCTCGCCGTCCTGTCGGAATGGGTGGATGACGATGCGCTGCGGTCGGCGCTCCGAGATCTTCCCACCGTCTGCCGCAAGGCGGTGGCGCTGGAATGGAACGATCTTGCCGGCCAGCTCGGCGACGCGGAGTCCCTCTTCATGCTCGGCCGCGGGCCGGCGCTTGCGATCGCCAGCGAGGCGGCACTGAAGTTCAAGGAAACCTCCAACATGCATGCGGAGGCCTATTCCTCGGCCGAAGTCCTTCACGGACCCGTGGCGCTCGTGGACTACCGCTTCCCGGTGGTTGCCTTTGCGGCGCGGGACGCGGCGGAAGGCTCGGCGGTGGAGATCGCCGACGGTCTGGCCGACAAGGGTGCGATGGCCTTCGTCACCTCCGCCAATGCCCGCAAGGCGACTGCGCTTCCTTTCGTCGCCACCGGCCATCCGCTGACCGACGCGCTCTGCCTCATCCTGCCCTTCTACGGCTTCGTTGAGGCCTGGTCGCGGTCGCGTGGCTTCAACCCGGATGCCCCGGCGGCCCTTAAGAAGGTGACGGAGACGAAATGACTCTTTCGGCAATCCGCGGCGCGCGCATCTTCGACGGCGAGACCTGGCACGAGGACGCAGCGGTCGTTGTATCCGGCGGCCGGGTGGAGTCCATCGTTCCCGAAACGGACATTCCGGCCGGCGCCGAGATCGTCTCCTGTGGGGGCGGCATCCTTGTGCCGGGCTTCGTCGACCTGCAGGTCAACGGCGGCGGCGGCGTGATGCTGAACGACCAGCCGACCGTCGAGGGCCTGCGCACCATCTGCAGCGCCCATGCCCGCTTCGGCACCACCGCGCTGCTGCCGACGCTGATCACCGACACCCCAGAGACGACGGCAGCCGTCATCGCCGCCGGGCGGCAGGCCGTTGAGCAGAACATGCCGGGATTTGCCGGACTGCATCTGGAAGGCCCGCATCTTTCGCTGGCGCGCAAGGGCGCCCATGACCCGGCGCTGATCCGCCAGATGGACACGGCGGACCTCGATCTGCTCCTGTCGTGCCGCGACGCGTTCCCAGCGATGATGATTACAGTAGCCCCGGAGAACGTCACGGAGGAGCAGGTGTCCCTCCTTGCCGCAGCCGGCTTCGTGGTCAGCCTCGGCCATACCGACGCCGGCTTCGAGACCGTCGAGCGCTATGCGAAGGCCGGTGCCAGTACGGTGACGCACCTCTTCAATGCCATGAGCCCGCTCGGGCACCGCGAGCCGGGGATGGTCGGGGCAGCACTCGACAACGGGCATCTGCACGCCGGGCTGATCGCCGATGGCATCCACGTCCATCCGGCGGCCATGGGACTTGCGCTGCGAGCAAAGCAGGGGCCTGGCCGGATCTTCGTCGTCACCGACGCGATGTCGCCGATCGGCACCGACCTTACAAGCTTCACGCTCAACGGACGTGAGATCCTGCGCCGCGACGGGCGCCTGACGCTTGCCGACGGTACGCTGGCCGGCGCCGACATCGACATGCTCGCCTCGGTCCATGTCCTGCACCGGAGGCTGGGGCTGCCACTTGAGGAGGCATTGCGTATGGTGTCGGTCTATCCGGCTGAAGCCGCGCGCCTTCATCCAAAGGGTTCGCTGAAGTCCGGGTTTGATGCCGATTTCGTTCTGCTGACCGACGATCTCCAGATGACAAGCACGTGGATCGGCGGTGCCGTCGCCTATCAGGCTTAACTACGCTGTCGTTGCAAACCGGAGCCTGACGACCAAGCCCCGGCCGGACGGCCCGTCGTGCATCGAGAGGCTCGCCCCATGCAGGCGGGCAATCTCCTCGACGATCGGCAGCCCCAGTCCCGAGCCCGAAGCATCGCTGCGGTTGCCGCGATCGAAGCGCTTCAGGACGCCATCGCGCAAGTCTGGCGGGATGCCCGGCCCGTTGTCCTCGACTTCGAGAACCACCGCCTCCGCCTGCCTGACGACCCGGACCGTGACCTCCGCGCCGCGCCCGGCATAGAGCAGGCTGTTGGTGATCAGGTTCTTCAGGAGCTCGCCGATCAGCAGCGGTTCGGCCAGCACATGCACCGCATCCTGCCCTTCGAAGCCGAGGTCAATCCCGGCTTCTGCTGCAAGCGGAACATGCTCCGCCGTCAGCGTCTGCGCCAGGGCCGAGAGATCCGTGTCCTGCAGCGATGCCGAGCGGGTTGCCGCATCTATTCTCGCCATCAGCAGCAATTGCCCAAGGATGCGCTCGCCGTCGGCGATGGCGGCATCGGCCTTGGCGACAGCCTGCCTTGCTGCCTGCGGGTCGGAGGCACGGGAGGCGATCGCCAGTTGCGTGCGGACGATCGCGAGCGGCGTGCGCAGCTGGTGGCTGGCATTGCCGGTGAAATGTCGCAGGGCCTCAAGCGCGGACTCC
>JBKBXP010000384.1:0-2822 GCA_046314035.1 Pseudorhizobium sp.
AAGAACCGGCCGCTGCTGATCGAGGCCGGCTCGGCCCAGTGGCCGACGCCCTCGGCGTGCAGCACCGACCAGGGAAAATTTTCACCCGGATCGATCTTGCGAATGGGGGCGATGTCGGAGTGTCCCAGCACCCGTTCGGGGGCAATCTGCCATCGCGAGCCGCAATCGAGACACAATCTGACGACGGCTTCGATCTGCGGCGCCGGAAACGGCGGCAGCCCGTCCGGGTGCCCGGCATTGGCGATCTCGATCCCGATCGAACTGGAGTTGATGTCGCTTTCGCCGCCCCAGCAGCTCTTGCCCGCATGCCAGGCGCGCTCGCTCTCCGGCACCAACTGCACAACGCGGCCGTCCTCGTGGACGAAATAATGGCTGGAAACCTGGCTGTCGGGATTGCAGAGCCACGACAGAGCCTGCTCGTGATCCGGCATGCCCGTGTAGTGCAGGATGATCATGTCCGGGCGGCGCTCACCGACGCGAGGACCATGATTGGGTGACGGCATGACCATTGCGCCGGAGAAATCGGCGGCAAATTCGCTCATGCGGCCCGGCGCTCTTTCTCGATCGCGGCGTAAGCAGCATTCAGTGCTGCCATGCGTTCATTTGCAGCCGCATGCAGGGCCGCCGGCACGCCGCGCGCAATCAGCCTGTCCGGGTGATGCTCCGACACCAGCCGTCGATAGGTCTTGCGGATCTCGGAGAACTCATCCTCGGGCGAGACACCGAGAACGAGGTAGGGATCCCTCCCCTCCAGATGCACATGGCGCGCCAGGATCCGGCGGAAATGCTCCTCGTCGATCCGGAAGATGTCGGCAATGCGCGCCAGGAACGCCAGTTCCTTTTCGTGGATCAGTCCATCCGCCTTGGCGATGTGGAACAGCCCATCGATGACGTTTTCCAGCATCGGGCAGTTTTCGTCTCCGCTGCCGCACAGACCCGCAAGCCGGGTCGCATAGGCTTCGTATCCCGCGATGTCCTGACGGGCGAGATTGTAGAGGCGCGCGACGTTCTGCGCTTCTTCCCTTGGAAAGTCGAAGATCTGGCGGAAGGCATC
This sequence comes from Pseudorhizobium sp., assembly GCA_046314035.1. GTDB lineage: Bacteria > Pseudomonadota > Alphaproteobacteria > Rhizobiales > Rhizobiaceae > Neorhizobium. The sequence continues at coordinate 1,055 of JBKBXP010000384.1, forward strand.
CACCTCCTTCTCGGTGACCAGACCGTCGGCCTTCGCCATCTTCGCCGAGAGCGCGATGATGGCGACCGAAAACGAGACCTGGCGGCGCGTCTCCGGGTCGCCCTCGAACAGCGTGCGGATCGCCTCGACCACCCGACCGAGCGCACCTCCGGCTGCATCGCCGATGGCGCTGATCAGCCTGTCCCAGAGGGAGGATATTTGGAAGCAGGAAAAATCAAAAATCATGTCACAGATGACCAGATAATCGAATGGGATGCAATAAGTTGGACCGTACGGAAAAGATTAAACTCTGTTCATCCTTTCCGAACAAAGAACCCAACTGGCGGCTCTTCCAGCTGTTCCGAAGCAAACAGAATTTGCTGACGCTTCAGAATGGCCAATCACGCTGTGCGGGCGGACGAAGGTCTCGCCGGCGCGTTCTATGTGTCATCTTACGGGAGTTTTCCACAGCTGGATCTCCGGCACCTTCCCTTTGAATCGATTAGATGACCGGCTTGGCGACGCAAGTTGGCCAAGTTCGCGGAAATGCTGATTTCCTTGGCAAATTTTCTTTACAGCCGCGGCAGTGTGCTCCATCCATGGCGCACGATCCGAGAGGCGGAAGCTGACACAGGTCGGCACAAGGAGGCAGAAGATGGCAAAACAGAAAGTGGCGATGCTGACCGCGGGCGGATTGGCCCCCTGTCTCTCATCTGCTGTCGGCGGACTGATCGAGCGATACACGGACATCGCGCCGGAAATCGAACTGGTCGCGTACCGGTCCGGCTACCAGGGCCTGTTGAAGGCGGATCACATAGAGATCACCCAAGACATCCGCGAGACCGCCCACCTTCTGCACCGCTACGGCGGCTCGCCGATCGGCAACAGCCGCGTCAAGCTCACCAACGCCGCCGACTGCGTCAAGCGCGGCCTCGTCAAGGAGGGGCAGAACCCCTTGCAGGTCGCAGCCGACCGGCTGGCCGAGGATGGCATCACCATTCTCCACACCATCGGCGGCGACGACACCAACACCACGGCAGCGGATCTCGCCGCCTATCTGGGCGCCAATGGCTATGACCTGACGGTCGTCGGCCTGCCGAAGACGGTGGACAATGACATCGTGCCGATCCGCCAGTCGCTCGGCGCCTGGACGGCCGCCGAAGTCGGCGCGCATTTCTTCGATCACGTCAGCAACGAACAGAGTGCTGCCCCGCGCACCCTCGTCATTCACGAGGTCATGGGCCGCCACAGCGGCTGGCTCACTGCCGCCACGGCGCGCAAATACATCCAGCGCACCCAGCACAATGAATACGTCGAGGGCCTGATGATGAACACGTCGATGAAGAACATCGATGGGCTCTATCTCCCGGAAATGGCCTTCGATCTGGAGAAGGAAGCCGAGCGCCTGCGCCAGGTGATGGACGAACGCGGCTATGTGACGCTCTTCGTGTCCGAGGGCGCCTGCCTCGACGCCATCGTCGCCGAGCGCGAGGCCTCCGGCGAAGACGTCAAGCGCGATGCCTTCGGCCACGTCAAGATCGACAGCATCAATGTCGGCAACTGGTTCCAGAAGCATTTTGCCAAGCTTCTCGATGCCGATCGCTCGATGGTGCAGAAATCAGGCTACTACGCTCGCTCTGCCCCCGCCAATTACGAAGACCTCCGCCTGATCCAGAGCATGGTCGATCTGGCCGTCGAAAGTGCCCTCAACAAGGTCTCCGGCGTGACCGGTCACGACGAAGATCAGGACGGGCGTTTGCGGACAATCGAATTTCCGCGAATTAAAGGT
>JBKBXP010000385.1:0-241 GCA_046314035.1 Pseudorhizobium sp.
ATCAGGCCGTTGATGGCGATGACGGCCCAGAGGCGGCGCTTGTAGTCCGCCGACAGTCCTTCGAATGTCGCGTGTTCGTGTCCGCAGCCTGCGCTCATGATCGTCACCTGTCCCTTGTCTTTTCTTCCGTGACACCATAGCTAATCCCTCTAGCCACTATAGGTTCAAGAGGTATTTCACGATGTATGCGATCGGCGATCTTTCCCGGCGGACCGGCGTCAAGGTGCCGACCCTCCGCTAC
>JBKBXP010000385.1:251-2810 GCA_046314035.1 Pseudorhizobium sp.
AGCAGATGGGGCTGATCAGCCCGGCGCAGCGTTCCGAGGGCAACCAGCGGCGCTACGAGAGGAGCGACCTGGAGCGTCTTGCCTTTATCCGCCATGCCCGTGACCTCGGCTTCGACATTCCCGCCATCCGGGAGCTGATTGCACTCAGCCGCCATCCGGAGGCGCCCTGCGCCGGTGCCGACCGCATCGCGGACGATCACCTTGCGGCCGTCCGAGCCAAGATCGCCAGCCTGCAGAAGCTGAAACATGAACTGGAGCGGATCGTGTCCCATTGCGGCGGGCATTCGGTCGAGGACTGCTATGTGATCCGGGCGCTCTCGGATCATGGACTGTGCGAGGCGGAGCACTGAGGCGCCGGTGACCTGGCCGGGCCCGCCCTACAGGGTGCCCGCATCGAGACGCTGGAGGCAGTCTTCCGCCCGGGCGAGAATCGCCTGCTTCTTCATCTCGTCCATGCGCATCCAGCCCGCGACGATATTGGCCATGCGGTGGTTGCCGCGGAATTTCTCGCGGTTGATGGCGATGAAGCGCCAGTAGAGGGAATTGAAGGGACAGGCGTTTTCGCCCGTGCTGTCCTTGACGCTGTAGGCGCAGCGGCCGCAGAAATTGCTCATCCGGTCGATGTATTTGCCGCTGGCCGCATAGGGCTTGCTCGCCATCAGTCCGCCGTCCGCATAGAGCGCCATGCCCAGCGTGTTGGGCAGTTCCACCCATTCGTAGGCATCGGCATAGACGGCGAGATACCATTCGCAGACCTCGTCGACCGAGAGCCCGGCGAGCAGCGCGAAGTTGCCGGTCAGCATCAGCCGCTGGATGTGGTGGGAATAGGCATGCTCCAGCGTGTCCTGCACGGCGGACGCGAGACAGCGCATCTTCGTCTCGCCGCCCCAGTAGAGTGCCGGCAGCGGACGGTGCGCCTCGAGCGTATTGCGAGAGGCGTAGTCCGGCATGAAGCGCCAGTAGACGCCGCGCACATACTCGCGCCAGCCGAGGATCTGGCGGATGAAGCCCTCCACGGCGTTGAGGGGTGCTGCCCCGTCGTGATAGGCGCGCTCGGCCCGGCGGATCACGTCCATCGGCAGGAGCAGGCCGGCGTTCAGATAGGCGGAGATCATCGCGTGGTAGAGATAAGGCTCGCCGGCCACCATGGCGTCCTGAAAATCGCCGAAGGAGGGCAGGATCTCCGTGACGAACTGCTCGAACTCGGCCTCTGCCTGCTCGGCATTCACGGCGAAATGGAAGGGCCGCAGCTTTCCGATATGGCGAGAGAAGCGCGCCTCCACCAGCTCCAGCACCGCGCGGGTGATGGCGTCATGGCGCCAGGAGAGACGCTTTGGCCCCGCAAGCCCCTTCAGCGGCGGCTTGCGGTTTTCCTTGTCGAAGTTCCACTGCCCACCCTCCGGATCGGCGCCCGCCATCAGCACACGGAAGTGGCGGCGCATGTCCCGGTAGAAATACTCCATGCGCAGCTCGCGCCGACGCTCGGCCCAGCGATCGAAGCCCGCCCGGGTGATCAGGAAGCGGTCGTCATCGCGGATCTCGACGGGCACGCCGAGGTGGGCCTGCCAGCCACGCATCTCCTCCAGCAGCCGGTACTCTCCGGGCTCGGTGACGACGACGCCGGTTGCGCCGATCTCGGCCTGCGCCCGCTCCACCTCGCCGCGCAGCGACTGGCTGTTGTCCGGCGCATCGAGCGTGACGTAGCGCACGGCAAAGCCCCGGCCGCGCAGTTCCTCGGCGAAATGGCGCATGGCGGAGAAGAGGAAGGCGATCTTCTTCTGGTGGTGGCCGACATAGGTGGCCTCCGCCATGACCTCGGCCATCAGCACAAGGGTGTTTTGCGGCTCGGCATCGCGAAGGGAGGAAATCGAGTGGGAGAGCTGGTCGCCGAGGACGAGGTGAAGCAGGGTCATCAGGGGGAAACGTCCGGCCCGCGCCGCCGGATCACCGCGTCTTGACAAGCTTTCAAAACCGGCGCATCACAGGCGCCATGATCGACACGCGCACACTCATCTCCTGCACGTATTTTTGGGCCTACCGGTAACGGGCGGCTCGACAGATCATATTGTCAACGAGCCGCCGTCAGGCGGCTTTGTTGTTTCAAGACGGCTCCTCCTGACGGCGACAGAACTCAAGAGGAAGCCAGACATGACCGACGATACCGACATCACCCTCCCCCGCCCGGCCGTGGTCACCATCCGCGCCGCCAAGCCCCATGACCTGCCCGAACTGAACGCGATGATTGCGGCACTCGCCGCCCATCACGGCGACGCGTCCGCAATGACGCCGGAGAAGCTGGAGCGCGACCTCTTCGGACCGATGCCCTGGATCCAGGCGCTGGTGGCCGACAGCGGCGACGAACTGATGGGCTACGCGATCCTGGTGCCGCTCTACAGGGCCGATACCGGCACCCGCGGCATGGACCTGCACCACCTCTTCGTGCGCGACGGGCAGCGCGGCAACGGCATCGGCCAGCACCTTATCGCCCGCGCCCGCCAGCTTGCCCGCACCGCCGGCTGCGACTATCTTTCGGTCAGCGCCGCGACCGGCAATTTCGCC
>JBKBXP010000386.1:0-2800 GCA_046314035.1 Pseudorhizobium sp.
GCTTGTTTCGATACCGAGGATGCGAAGAAAGGTCGCCATGGGCCGATCGTTGATTGCGGGGCAGAATAAAGCCGGTTACCAAGGCTTCCGGTTAACAACGGACGAATACGGATGCAAACGAAACCTTTCCGGATCGGAACGCGCGGCAGCCCCCTGGCACTGGCTCAGGCTGCGGAAACGCGCGCCCGGCTGATGGCGGCGCATGATCTTCCCGAAGAGATGTTCGAGATCGTCATCCTGTCGACCACCGGCGACCGGATCGTCGACCGTCCGCTGAGCGAGATCGGCGGCAAGGGCCTGTTCACCCTGGAGCTGGAGGAGAAACTGATCTCCGGCGAGCTGGATTTTGCCGTGCATTCTTCCAAGGACATGCCAACGGCGCTGCCGGACGGGCTGTGCCTGTCCGCCTATCTTCCGCGCGAAGACATTCGCGATGCGGTGATCGGCCGGACCGCCGCGAGCCTGACCGCCCTCCCCGACGGCGCAACCGTGGGCACGGCGTCGCTGCGCCGGCAGGCCCTGGTCCGTCGCATTCGCCCCGACATCCAGGTGACGATCTTTCGCGGTTCCGTCGGCACACGCCTGCGAAAGCTGAACGAGGGCCATGTCGACGCCACCCTCCTGGCCTTTGCAGGCCTGAAGCGGCTGACGATGGAGGATGTCGTCACCGAGCTTCTCGATCCCGCCGAGTTTCCGCCCGCGCCCGCGCAGGGGGCAATCTGCATCGAGAGCCGGGTCGGCGACAGCCGGGTGGCCGACTTCCTCGAGGCCATCAACGACCGCCCGACCTATGATGCCGTCAGCTGCGAGCGCGCCTTTCTCGCAGCGCTGGACGGCTCCTGCCGCACGCCGATTGCCGGCTATGCGCTCTGCGACGGCGACCACCTGCGCTTCTCCGGCCTCATCCTGACCCCGGACGGGCGGCAGGAATATGCGGTGGAACTGGAGGGAAACCGCACCGATGCCGAAAGTCTCGGCAGGCAGGCGGGAGAAACGGTCCGCGCGGCTGCAGGCCCCGGCTTCTTCGAAACCTGGAACTGAAGCCGGTGCGCGTCCTCGTCACGCGACCCGAGGAAGCCGCGCGACGGACAGCGGCGAAGATCGCAGCGCTTGGCCATCAGGCCGTGCTCCTGCCGTTGATGGCGGCGGAACACCATCCGCAAGCCGCTCTCAATGCTCTCCGCCAGCCCCATGCGGCAGTTGCCATCACCAGCGCTGAGACCGCACGGGTCCTGCGGACCCTCGGCGAGGCGCTCCACCCTTACCTTCAGGACAATCTCTTCGCTGTGGGCGATGCGACGGCCGATGCACTGCGCGCCACTGGCTTCACCTCCGTCCTGGCGGCGGAGGGAACCGGCGCCAGCATGGTTGAACGCTTCCTCCCGCAGCTTCGCCAGCTGACGTCGCCGCACCCGCTCCTTTATCTGGCCGGACAACCCCGCTCTCCCGTGTTCGAGGAAGACCTGAAGGTTGCCGGAATTCCCGTGGCGACGATCGTGAGCTACACCATGACGCCCTTGCCAGTGTCGGATGATGCCTTTGCCGCGGCCCTCAAGACCCCACCCGTCGATGCCGTCCTCCTCTACTCTAAAGAAACGGCAAAGCGGTTCTTTGAACTCATGGGTCGGCCGGAGGATCTGAACATCCTCGCCCGGCTTCGCATCCTTTGCCTCAGCGACAATGTCGCGCAAGCCGTACCGAATGCGCTGAAGGACCATGTGGCGACCGCACTGCGTCCCGACGAGGACAGTCTGCTGGCCCTTCTTTAGTCGTTTCCGGACCTCAAATTTCAGTCACCTCTTCCCATCCTTGGCCTTGCCCCCTAACTTCCCCCTGTAATGATGAGGAACGAGGTCTCGATGGTCACGGATAAACCGCCCCGCCGAACGAAGTCCAAGAAGGAACCCGTGACGATCGACGGCACTGCCTCGACGCCGGAGGCAGTCTCCGAACCCGTTCGCAGCAATGATACCGATGACACGATCGCATCGACCGCTGCACCGTTGAAGCCGGACGTCCCGCCAACGGACGTTTCGGACGACCGCTCGGCGCCCGGATCGGAACCCGGTTCCACCGACGCGACCGCAGCCAAGCCGGAAACAGTCGCCGCGCCCATTCGCAGCAGCGACACGGACGAGATGCCGGGATCGGAGTTGGCGGCAGCGCGAGAGCAGGACCCTGCGGCGGCAAGCAAACCGGAAGAGGCCGAGACGCCTACGGCAACGGTCGTGGATGATCCGTCGTCCAAAGCTGGCGAACCGCGCCCAGACGAAGCTTCGCCGGCAACCGAAGCTTCCGACCGAGACTTCGAAGCAAAGACCTCATCCGACCTGCCACACTCTGCTCCGGTGCAGCCTGAACGGAAAGCAACGGCCACTTCCGCGCTGATCGCGGCTGGCATTGCCGGCGGCATCGTCGCTCTCGCTTTGGCAGGAAGCATGCAATACGCAGGCTATCTCCCGACGGCCTCGGCCGGTGCCGACGTTACGGACGAGGTCGCAGCCCTGCGTCAGCAGGTCGAGACGCTGGGACAGGCGCCCGCGCCGGACCCGGAGATCGGTGCAAGGCTGCAGGCCGTCGAAGAGGCCGTTGCCGCCGCGTCCAATGGCCCTGGGGAGGAACTGACCGCACGGCTGTCCACCATCGAGCAGGAGCTTACTTCCCTGCGGACCTCCTCTGAAGGCGCGTCGAGCGAGACATCCGGCCGGCTCGACCAATTGCAACAAAGGCTGGAGGCCGCCGAGGCGGAGCTGAACGAGCCCGGCGCCGAAGAGGCCGCCGCGCAGGCGATCGCTGCCGC
>JBKBXP010000387.1:0-2541 GCA_046314035.1 Pseudorhizobium sp.
AGCGATACTGGGCCAGAAACGTCTTGGCCGCCTGGATCTCGTTCGGGCGCAGTTCATGCCCGCCCGGATGCCAGACGAGATCGACGCTGTCCCCCTGCCGCCGGAAATAGTCCGCCAGCTGGTTGGTGAGTTCGACCGGCGATATCGGATCGCGCTCCCCCGCCGTGATCAGGATCCGGCTGCTGGCCTTCCCTGTCCGGTCATTGGGCTCGAAGGGGATCAGCGGATGCATCAGCACCGCCGATTCAAACAGTCCCGGGTTCTCGATCAGGATGCTCGCCAGGATATTGGCGCCATTCGAAAATCCGACGCCGATAACCGGCCCGGCCTGATGCCGTTCACGATTGGCGGCGACGAACTCGCTCATGCGATGGGTGGCGCGGGCGAGATCCTCGCAGTCGTAGACGCCTTCCGCCTTGCGCCGGAAGAACCGCGACGCACCATGCTCCGAAATGTCGCCGCGCGGCGAGATCACCGTCGCGTTCGGCAGCAGGCAGCTGCCGAAATCGAAGAACTGGTTCTCGTCGCCGCCGGTCCCGTGGAAGACGAAGAGGATCGGCTCCCCGGCTTCGCCGGGCTTCACACGATGAATGTAACTGTCGTAACTCATGACATTCTCCTTCGAAGACCTAACGCCTCAGGCCTCCAGCGGTTCGAGATGCTGTTCGAGAGCAGACCGCAGATGCGCGTGCTGCTGCGGCAGCTTCAGCGCTTCGCCCAGATGCGCCGTATCCTCGTCGCGGTCGAAACCCGGCTCGTTGGTGGCGATTTCGAACAACACGCCGCCCGGCGTGCGGAAGTAGATCGCCCAGAAATAGTCGCGGTCGATCACCGGCGTCACCTGGTAGCCCGTGTCCATCAGGGCCTTGCGAACTTCCAGCTGCTTTTCGCGGTTATCGACGGCAAAGGCGATGTGGTGGACGGAGCCTGCTCCCAGCCGGGCGTCGCTGATGTTCGGCATGGTTTCGATGTCGATCACGTCGGCGCCATTGCCGCCCGGAACGCCAAGCCGCAGCACGCCGTCACGGCTGTCCATCTGCTGGTAGCCCATGTATTTCAGGAGCTCGGCCGTCGCACCCTCGTCGCGCAGACGAAGAGACGCGGAATGGAAGCCGCGAATCGCATGGTCCTCGCCGACGCCATTGCCGGTCCAGGGCGCGCGGGCATCGTCCTTCACTTCGACGAGCGCAAAGCCGTCGCCGTCCGGGCCTGCGAAATGCAAGCGGTTGTCGCCGAATGCGGTCTCTGTCTTCAACCCTTCGGCACCGGCCGCCGTCAGCCGCTCGGTCCAGTAGCCGAACGAGCCTTCCGGAACGGAAAACACGGTCGTGCCAACTTCACCCGTGCCGGGACGGCCGCGGGCGATGTGCGGAAACGGGAAATAGGTCATCACCGAACCCGGCGTCCCGACTTCGTCCCCATAGTAGAGATGGTAGACATCGGGCGCATCGAAGTTGACGGTCTTCTTCACCCGGCGAAGGCCGAGCGTATCGGTGAAGAATTTGTTGTTGGTCCGGGCGCTGGCCGCCATCGACGTGACGTGATGCAGCCCCTTGATCTGGTCGATCATCTGAAACCCTTTCTAGCTCCGTGAGCCTGTTCTGGGATCATAATTGGCGAGTACCGCGTGGTTTGCATAGGGAAGCTCACCCGAACGCATCGTTCACCATTTGAAGACTTATCCAGCAGAACCGTTCAACGATCATGTCTGCTGCGGCAGTTCCCAGTCGACCGGCTCCTTACCCTTGGAGACCAGAAACGCATTCGTCTTCGAAAAGTGCCCGGAGCCGAAGAAGCCATTGTGCGCCGAAAGCGGCGAAGGATGCGGGCTTTTGAGCACCAGATGGCGCGTCTGGTCGACGAAGGCCGCCTTCTTCTGCGCATAGGAACCCCACAGCAGGAAGACGACGCCGTCGCACTCGTCGTTGACGGTGCGGATCACCGCATCGGTAAACCGCTCCCAGCCCTTCCCCTGGTGGGATGCGGCGCGTGCCTCCTCCACCGTCAGCACGCTGTTGAGGAGCAGCACGCCCTGTCGCGCCCAATGCTCCAGGAAGCCATGGCGGGCCGGCGCGATGCCGAGGTCGCTCTGCAGCTCCTTGTAGATGTTGACGAGAGACGGCGGGATGCGCACGCCGGGCTGCACGGAAAAGCAGAGGCCATGCGCCTGCCCGAGCCCGTGGTAGGGATCCTGCCCGAGGATGACCACCTTCACCTCATCAAGCGGCGTCAGGTCGAGTGCCCGGAAATACTCAGCCCCCTTGGGGAAGATGCGCTTGCCGGCGCTCTTCTCCGCCATCAGGAAGCGGCGCAGCTGGCTCATGTACGGATCGTCAAACTCGCCCGCCAGTGCCTGCCGCCAGCTCTCCTCCAGCTTCACGCCCTCGACCATCACCCGCGCCTACTTGAACCGACCGCCGCGTTGAAGCACCTCGATCTTGTAGCCGTCCGGATCGGTCACGAAGAAGAAACGCGCGAACGGCTTGCCCTCATGCGGCATCTCGACGAGCTTGCCGACCGTCAGCCCGAGGTCGGTGAAGC
>JBKBXP010000387.1:2551-2799 GCA_046314035.1 Pseudorhizobium sp.
GCCATAGCCGTCACCGAGGTCATAGGGCTGTTCGCGCGTCGAGTTCACCGTCAGCTCGAGCTCGAAGTCCGTCTCCGGATTGGAGAGATAGATCAGCGTGAAGCCGTCGAAGGGCACGCGCTCGGCCACCGTCAGGCCAAAGGCCTTCTCGTAGAAATCGAGCGATCGCCGCTCGTCGAGCACCCGGATCATCGAATGGATCAGTTTGGCCACGGAAAACTCCTGCTTCGGAACATTCCCCTATGTAT
>JBKBXP010000388.1:0-2763 GCA_046314035.1 Pseudorhizobium sp.
GCATGATGGCGTTCATGAACTTGGTGACGACGAGATCGCCGAACTTCGGGTCCGGGTTGATCTCACGCTTTTCTGCACTGTGGCGACGGGACATACTTCTTGTCTCTCAACGGTTAGGACGCTTTATCACGCGGAGAACCTCGCGCAGCGCCGGAATTCTATAGGTAGAGCCGAATTACTTCGGACGCTTCGCACCGTACTTCGAACGGCGCTGCTTACGGTTCTTGACGCCCTGGGTGTCGAGAACGCCGCGGATGATGTGGTAACGAACACCCGGCAAGTCCTTTACGCGGCCGCCACGGATCATGACGACAGAGTGTTCCTGCAGGTTGTGACCTTCACCCGGAATGTAGCCGATGACTTCGAAGCCATTGGTCAGGCGGATCTTGGCAACCTTACGGAGAGCCGAGTTCGGCTTCTTCGGGGTCGTGGTGTAGACGCGGGTGCAAACGCCGCGCTTCTGCGGGTTTTCCTGCAGAGCAGGAACCTTATTGCGCTTTACCTGTGCCTGACGCGGCTTGCGGATCAGCTGGTTTACGGTAGGCATATACCCATCCCTTGCAAAATCTAGTCTCAAGCCCTTTCAGGCCCTGGTGGTTTGCCGTTTCCGGCGGCGGCCGCACAGTTTTCTTCATGCGCAAAATGTGGCCCGACCCGTTTTCGCGGATGGACCACAAAAGACAGAGGACGCACTGCAAGAGTGCGTCGTGCGAGCAGCATTTGTGTCGTCAACGTGCGTTTGGAGACCTGTTTGAGATGAACTTCAGGACGAGTCGTCCCGAAAAATGCGACCTCACATGGGCTCCGATGGCCGGGGTACTACTGTTTTCCCCCCTTAACGTCAAGTCACATCTCGCAATTAATGGCCTGAGCCCCCTGCCCGGCCGGGAGTCTGGCGGTTTCGGTATGGGAAAACGGAGGTGCGAAGACGATTTGGCTTGGCTTGCGCGGGGAAACTTCTAGATAGGTAGAGACAGAGGGTCAACCGCCCTCACCGTTTGGTCGAATCGGCCGCGGCAAAAGAATCGATCCGGCACAACAGGAAGACCAGGCGCCATGATCACCAGCCCCGACAATGACAACAACCGCGACGAGCCCATGGTGTTCATCGTCATCGCCAAGGCCTATGAGACCGAAGGCGGCCAGCCGATCGATCTGCACGTCATGCTGACCGCCCCCGACGATGACACAGCCGTGCGTCTGACGCTGAACGCGCTCTCGGAAGAAGGCTTCCTGGAAGCCGATCTCGACCAGATCGGCATGATCACGGGTGCGCCGGACGAAGAGCCGCATGCTTCAGCCTATCAGGGCGCGCTCGAAGGCGAAGTCGCGATCATCCGTTTCGCCTGAGATTACCCCCACACAGCCGCAGAGCCAGAGGCCGGTCCATCGACCGGCCTTTTTCGTTGCGTGCTTCAGGACGCATGCTCGTGGCGACTGCAGCCGTAAGCGCGGCGGACGCCCACCCTCCCCGCCAAGAGCCGGAATGAAAAGACCGCCCGGAGATGGCTCCGGGCGGTCTTTCTCGGTTCAGAACGGTCCAGCTTCCGATTACTCGGCGGCAGGCGCGCTTTCGCCAGCGAGGTTTTGCAGCATCGGGGTTGCAACGTCGGCACCCGTGCCCTTCTTGCGTTCCTCGAGGATGAGGTCGTCGCGAGACGTGGCGATGCGGCGGATCTGCGTCATGGTACCACCGGTACCGGCCGGGATCAGACGGCCAACGATGACGTTTTCCTTCAGGCCCTGCAGCGTGTCGGTCTTGCCGGCGATCGCAGCTTCCGTGAGAACCTTGGTGGTTTCCTGGAAGGATGCGGCCGAAATGAACGACGGCGTCTGCAGCGAGGCCTTGGTGATGCCGAGAAGGACCGGATCGCCGTATGCCGGCTTCTTGCCCTCTTCGACCAGGCGGTCGTTGTTGTCGTCGAGCTCGATCCGGTCGACGTTGTCACCCACGATGTAGTGGCTGTCGCCAGCGTCCGTGATCTCGACCTTCTGCAGCATCTGGCGAACGATCACCTCGATGTGCTTGTCGTTGATCACAACGCCCTGCAGACGGTAGACTTCCTGGATTTCGTTGACCAGGTACGAGGCAAGTGCCTCGACGCCCTTGATCGCCAGGATGTCGTGCGGAGCCGGGTTACCGTCGAGGATGTAGTCACCCTTTTCGATATAGTCGCCTTCCTGAAGGTGGAAGGGCTTGCCCTTCGGGATCAGGTATTCGACAGGCTCGACACCGTCTTCCGCCGGCTCGATGATGACGCGACGCTTGTTCTTGTAGTCGCGGCCCAGACGGATCGTACCATCGATCTCAGCGATGATGGCATGGTCCTTCGGACGACGGGCTTCGAACAGTTCGGCAACCCGCGGCAGACCACCGGTGATGTCCTTGGTCTTGGCGCTTTCCAGCGGCGAACGTGCAAGCACGTCACCCTGGGAGACCTTCTGACCAGGCTCGACGGACAGGATCGCCTCGACCGAGAGCTGGAACCGGGCCTCGCCGCCACGGGCCACCTTCAGAACGTTGCCGCTGGCATCCTTGATGACGATCGCCGGCTTGAGGTCCGTACCGCGCGGTGTCGAACGCCAGTCGATAACCTGACGCTTGGTGATGCCGGTCGACTCGTCGGTGGCTTCGAGCACCGAGATACCGTCGACGACGTCCTCGAAATGCACGATACCCTCGACTTCCGTCATGATCGGGCGTGTGTACGGATCCCACTCGGCCAGACGCTGGCCACGCTTCACCTTGTCGCCGTCGTCAAC
>JBKBXP010000389.1:0-2750 GCA_046314035.1 Pseudorhizobium sp.
GCGTCACGCAGATCTGGTTGATGGCAGCGCCACCGGCTGCAAAATTCTCGACCATCTGCTGGGTGACCGACGGCGGGAACGGCGTGATGCCATGCTTGGTGACACCATGATTGCCGGCAAAGATCGCGACCAGCGGACGATTGACCGCAGGGGCCCGTCCACTCCAGGCGGCAAGCCACATGGCAATCTCTTCGAGCCGTCCAAGCGCGCCCGGCGGCTTGGTCAGCTGCTTGTCGCGTTCGCGCGCAGCCACGAGCGCCGCAGTGCTGGGCCCCGGCAGGTCACGCAGCAGCGTGCGGAAATCGTCGAATGGCAGGCCGGTAACGCTCATGGGTCTGGCTTCCTTGTATTCTTCCAGCAAATCAGGCTTTGTGGCCTCTCTCATAGAGACCAGACCCGCGCCGCTCAACTCAAAAAAGCGACGCAGGCGGTCGAGAACAAAACGGAAAGGACCCATGCAGGTCGTCGAGAACCTCGTCACAGAAACGGCGCGTGCCATTTCCTTCCTGAGCCGCCTGCCGGTACCGGATCGCTTCTTTGCAGGCCATGACGGAAGCCTCAGCCGGACGGTCGCCGGATTCCCGCTGGCGGGCCTGATCATCGCGCTGCCCGCAGGCCTGACAACTGGCCTCCTGTCGGCCTCCGGTGTCGACCCGGTCCTTGCGGCTCTAATCGGCATCGGGCTGCAGATCATGCTGACCGGCGCTTTGCACGAGGACGGCCTGTCAGACACGGCGGATGGGCTGGGTGGTGGCCGCAGCCGCGAAAAGGCGCTGGCAATCATGAAGGATAGCCGCATTGGCACCTATGGTGCCCTGGCGCTGATCCTGTCGGTCGCGCTTCGTGTCGCAGCACTCGCCATCCTCATCGAAACCCTGCCGCCGCTCGTCATGGCCCTTGCCTGGCTGGCGACGGCGATCCTCAGCCGAAGCCTGATGGTCTGGCACTGGTCCGCCCTGCCCTCGGCGAGGCCTGACGGCGTGGCTGGATCGGCCGGCGCCCCTGATCCGGAGGCGACGCGCATGGCACTCATTCTCGGCAGTGTGCTGACGGCCGGCATCGGCCTGCTTGCCCTCCCGTTCCATGCGTGGTTTGCGGCCGGCCTGCTCGCCGCCGGCGCCGTGGCTGCTTTCACCCGACATTGCCGCAAGCGCATCGAGGGGCATACCGGCGACACGATCGGCGCCAGTCAACAACTCTGCGAGAGCGCCTTCCTTGTTACCCTTGCCATCATTCTCTGAGCGACCGATATAGGAGCGAAACCAAAGGGCTCGCGATGGAATCTCCCTGCATTCTCATCTGTTCAATCGATGACAAGACCGGCTACTGCTTCGGCTGCGGCCGAACGCGCGAAGAGATCGGCCTGTGGACGAGCTATACCGGCCTCGAGCGGCGATCAATCATGGCTGAACTGCCGGCGCGCCTCGAAAACGTCGAGCGCAAGCCCCGCCGCGAGACACGCCGCACCCGTCTGGTCCGTGAGCGCGAGGGCGGCTGATGCGGTTTGTTATCGGCATCGCCATTCTCGCGATCGGCCTCGTCATTCTCGTGATGAACCATGACAGCGGCCAGAGCTTCGGCTTGGACAACGAAGCCTTCGGCCGTCTGGTCGTGGCGCTCCCGATCCTCCTGATGATCTCGGCCGGCATTCTGGTCGGCCGGCGCAATCTGGGCCAGAGCCTGCGCCAGATGGCGATCTGGGTGCTGATCGCTCTTGTGCTCGTCACCGGCTATCTTTATCGCGGCGATTTCCGCAGCGTCGGCGAGCGGGTCCTTGCAGGATTGATCCCGGGACGGGCCATTACGGTCACGACAGCCGATGGTTCCGCCGAAGTGATCCTGCACAAGGCGCTTGGCGGGCATTTCGAGACCAGGGTCGAGATCGGAGCCGTCTCCGTGCCCATGCTGATCGACACCGGCGCAAGCTCGATCGCGCTGCGTTACGAGGACGCGATTCGGATGGGTATCGATCCCGGCGAACTCAGCTTCACCCGCACGGTGCTTACCGCCAACGGTCGCGCATCGGCCGCCCCCCTGCGCATTCCCGAAATTCGGCTCGGCCCGATCGTGCGCAGAGGCGTGGATGCCGTAGTGCTCGAAGAAGGCCTGCTCGACCAGAGCCTTCTCGGCATGAGTTTCCTCTCGACGCTGAGTTCCATGCAGATGCAAACCGACGAACTCAGGCTGCGCGACTGACGGAGGCAGATCAGGGTCGGAGCTTGTAGCCCGTCTTGAAGATCCAGGCGAGAAAACCGAGGCAGGCGGCCAGGAAGATGCCGATCATGCCGAGGCTGATCAGCTGATGCACGTCCGACACCTCGAAGAAGCTCCAGCGGAAGCCGCTCACCAGATAGAGCACCGGGTTCAGATGGCTGACGGCCTGCCAGAACGGCGGAAGCATGTCGATCGAGTAGAAGGTGCCGCCGAGGAAAGTCAGCGGTGGCACGACCAGCGATGGCACAAGGCTCAACTGCTCGAAATTCTTCGCCAGAATGCCAATGATGAAGCCGGCGAGACTGAATGTGATCGATGTCAGCACCATGAAGAACAGCATGAGCGCTGGATGAGCAACCCCCAGATCGACGAAGAACATGGCGGTCGCCAGGATGATCAGGCCAATCATCATGCCCTTCGTGGCGGCTGCCCCGACGTACCCGATCAGGATCTCCGTCATCGCCACGGGCGCCGAGAGGATTTCATAAATCGTGCCGGTGAACTTCGGGAAATAGATGCCCGCCGAACCATTCGAG
>JBKBXP010000390.1:0-2713 GCA_046314035.1 Pseudorhizobium sp.
CAATGACCGAAATGATCCGCCCACGAGTGAAATATGTCATCGGCCCCGATGGCAGCCCCCTTACGATTGCCGATCTTCCGCCGGCCAATACACGCCGCTGGGTGATCCGCCGCAAGGCTGAGGTTGTCGCGGCTGTGCGTGGTGGCCTGTTGAGCCTGGAAGAAGCCTGCGAACGATACACCCTGACGGTCGAGGAATTCCTTTCCTGGCAGTCGTCGATCAACGATCACGGTCTGCCGGGCCTGCGTACCACCCGTATTCAGCAGTATCGCCATTAGTCCATTTTCGTACCGGCTCGCCCGGTACACTTCCAATTGCATCAGACCCATACCTGAAACCGGCAAGGCCCAGCCTGCCGGTTTCATGCTTTTCGGGCGAAGCGTCCTGCGTTCAAGCCACTGAGCGCCGCAACCGCCAGGCTGGAACCGGCATAGAACCACAGGCCCGGCTGCGTAAAGGCCTGAGCGAGCCCGCTGGATTTCGTCGCGAAGATGACGATGGCGACCAGCAACACATCCATCATCGACCATTTCGACAGCACCGGGACCAACCGCATCAGCGCCCCCTGCCCCGGTTGCGCCTCGCCCGCAATTTCCTCGGCCGCGAGAAGCAGCAGCTTGATCAGCGGAAAGACGATGGAAACGAGTCCGACCAGCAGCGCAAGCACGCCGTCACCGTCAGCATAAAGCGAAACGATCATCTCGATGAGCGAGGCATCGGTGGAAAAGACGTAAAAGCTGTCGAACCGCATCAGCGGCAGGCTCACCCCGAGCGCAAACGAGATCGAGGCCCCGACGAGGAGGAGCGCCTTCAACCAGACGACCACAATGGCTCCCTTCCCGACATCGAACACTGCATATCCGGCAGTTGCGTTGCCGGCCGGCGCTGCCTGATGTTAAGCAGAACCATCGAAACGCGGCAACAGGAGGCGTCAATGCAGATCACCAGTGAGGAAGCAGGATCGGGCGGACGCTATGTCGGCCGTATCGAGGGCATCAGCGAACCCGCCGTGATGACGTATTCCCGTGCCTCCGCCAGCCTGATCATCATCGACCATACGGAAGTCCCGGACACTATGCGCGGACAGGGCGCTGGGCATGCGCTCGCCGAACACGCCGTCGCTGCCGCGCGTGAAGGCGGCTGGAAGATCATCCCGCTCTGCCCGTTCATGAAGGCGCAGATGGACCGGCACCCGGATTGGAACGACGTGCGCAAGTGAGCACCGGTTTGCCGGTGCCCAAGACGAAGGCGGACGCCGGTTAACCCGCGCCCGCCTTCTTGTTTGAAATCTCAACCAGACTGAATAGCGTTATTCAGGCCCGGACACGCATCTGGCCGTCGCGCTCTTCGAGAGCCGCCGCCTTCTGGTATTCCGCTTCAGCCTCTTCCAACGCCAGTTCTGCCGCTTCCTGCTGGACCTTCAGTTCCCGGATCGAGACCTGAAGATTGTCCGCGCGCTGGCGTGCCGCCTTGGCGAAGGTGGGATAGGCGAAATGATTGGGATCGGTGATGCCCGATTTCTTTTCCTCGATGCCGATCTGAGCTTCTAGCTCCTTCGCCATCCGTTCGAATTCAGCCATCATAGACTGCAGCTGCTGCAATTGCCGACGCTTTTCGGTAACCTGAAATCCCTTCAGGCGTACCAGGCTCTCACGCGACTTCATACGCAATACTCCCGTGATGCGAGACCCCCCCGCCACACTTGCTACTCAACACGCCCGCCACCGATTCGTCCAAAAAAAGTCCGCGGTGTTAACAAAAAGCTACCTTTGGTAACCTTTCGTTTACGGGCATCGTTAATGATAAGCCCGATCACTTAAGGGTCAGTAAATGCCAGAGCCCGAAAAGAGCTCGTGACAATGATGAGTCAAATGAATCGGTTACGGGGTTTCCCTGAGGCGCAGATTCAAGTGTGGCGATGACCGAAAACACATGAAGAATCAGGAGGCTAAAATCTTTGCTTAATAAATTCGATACACCTTGCCAGAGGGAATCAGAATTTGTTAACCAATTGGTGGCAGCCTTCAAATCAGGCAACGACTGGATCCGTATCGCGTAGGGGGCCATCTTGACCTTTCGGCGGCGGTAAAGGGGATAAATATGCGGGTTCTACTCATTGAAGACGATAGCGCGACGGCGCAGAGCATCGAACTGATGCTCAAGTCGGAGAGCTTCAACGTCTACACCACCGATCTCGGCGAAGAAGGTGTCGACCTCGGTAAGCTCTACGATTACGACATCATTCTGCTCGACCTGAACCTGCCTGACATGTCCGGTTATGAGGTGCTGCGTACCCTTCGCCTGTCGAAGGTGAAGACGCCGATCCTGATCCTTTCCGGTATGGCGGGCATCGAAGACAAGGTGCGTGGTCTCGGCTTCGGCGCCGACGACTACATGACCAAGCCGTTCCACAAGGACGAGCTGGTTGCCCGCATCCACGCGATCGTCCGTCGCTCGAAGGGCCATGCCCAGTCGATCATCATCACCGGCGAGCTGATCGTGAACCTGGACGCCAAGACGGTCGAAGTCGGCGGTCAGCGCGTTCACCTGACGGGCAAGGAATACCAGATGCTGGAGCTCCTTTCGCTCCGCAAGGGCACCACGCTGACGAAGGAAATGTTCCTGAACCATCTCTATGGTGGCATGGACGAGCCGGAACTGAAGATTATCGACGTCTTCATCTGCAAGCTGCGCAAGAAGCTCGCAAATGCTG
>JBKBXP010000391.1:0-2706 GCA_046314035.1 Pseudorhizobium sp.
CACCCTTGGTCTTGGCTTCGGACTCAACGCGACGAACGACGACGCGGTCGTGAAGGGGGCGGAAATTGGTGCTTGCCATTGTCTAATCCCTCGATCAAATGACATGGACGGATCTAAGGACCCGTGTAGGGTGCTAGCACTCTCGATAGGTGAGTGCCAACGGCGCTGAGATATGCTCGACCGGAGCCGGAGTCAAGAACGGCTTTGTGAAATCCCGCCGGTCTGGACGAGGATCGCGGCATGGGCGGCCACCTTGCCGACAGGGAATTTCCTTGCCATTGCGGACAAGCTTTGCCATGTCAGCGCCTGTCCCAGATATGAGTTCGGAAGCACGCATGGCCAAGCGCATCAGCAATCTCAGCGAAATCACCGGCAGCTACGATGTCGTCCTGTCCGATGTCTGGGGCGTGCTCCACAATGGCATCGACGCCTTTTCGGGTGCCTGCACGGCGCTCGCGGAGGCGCGGCAAGCCGGCGTGACGGTGGTGCTGATTACCAATTCCCCGCGGCCATCCCCCGGCGTCATCGACCAGCTTCGCATTCTCGGCGTGCCGGACGAGGCCTATGACCGCATCGTCACCTCCGGCGACGTCACGCGGCACCTGATTGCCGAGGGCCCGAAGAAGATTTTCCTCCTCGGTCCTGAGCGCGACACGCCGCTCTTTGACGGTCTCGACGTCGAGTTGGTTGGCCAGGATGAGGCGGATGCCATCGTCTGCACCGGCTTCTTCGACGAC
Organism: Pseudorhizobium sp.; assembly: GCA_046314035.1. Taxonomy (GTDB): domain Bacteria; phylum Pseudomonadota; class Alphaproteobacteria; order Rhizobiales; family Rhizobiaceae; genus Neorhizobium. The sequence goes on from JBKBXP010000391.1 coordinate 738, forward strand.
GAGAAGGAAGTGCCGGAAGATTACCACGACATGCTGTCGGCGTTTCAGGCGCGCGATGTGCCCTTCATCTGCGCCAATCCCGACCTCGTCGTCGAGCGCGGCCATCGCATCATTCCCTGCGCCGGCGCCGTCGCCGCCTATTACGAGCAGCTGGGCGGCGCCACCCGCATCGCCGGCAAGCCGCACCGCCCGATCTACGCGGCAGCGCTCGAAGCGGCGAAGGAAGCCCGTGGCGATTTTCCCCGGGACCGCGTCATCGCCATCGGCGACGGCATGCCGACCGATGTGCGCGGCGCCATCTCGCAGGATCTGGATCTCCTCTACATCAGCGCCGGCATTCACGTGCACGAGTACTCGGTGAACGGCCAGATCGACGAGGCGATCATGAACGCCTGGCTGAAGAGTGAAGGTGCGGCCCCCGGTTGGTGGATGCCGCGGCTCGCCTAGGACCTGCCATGACCGTGTTTCACCGCAACGAGAACCGGGAACCGCTGCCCGAGACGCTGAAGGGCGGCGTCGTCGCCATCGGCAATTTCGACGGCGTCCACCGCGGCCATCGCAGCGTGCTGGAACGGGCGCTGACGCTCGCCGAGAGCCGCAAGGTCCCGGCGCTGGTGCTGACCTTCGAGCCGCATCCGCGCACGGTCTTCCAGCCGGAAAGGCCGGTCTCGCGGCTGACGCCGGCGCCCCTGAAGGCCCGCCTCCTGGAGGCGATCGGCTTTGGCTGCGTCATCGAATATCCCTTCGACCGGGAGTTCTCCAACCGCTCGGCGGAAGAATTCGTGCAGTCGGTGCTGGTCGACTGGCTGCACGCGGATGCCGTCGTCACCGGCTTCGACTTCCACTTCGGCAAGGGTCGCGAGGGCGGTCCAGCCTATCTGATGGCAGCCGGCGAGCGTCACGGCTTTACCGTCGCGCTGGTCGATGCCTTCCGCGACGAGAACTTCGACGTCATCTCCTCAAGCCGCATCCGGTCACTGCTGGCGGAAGGCGACGTCACCACCGCCGCCGGCCTGCTCGGCTATCGCTACACGGTGGAAGCAGAGATCATCGGCGGTGAGAAGCTCGGCCGCACGCTGGGCTATCCGACCGCCAACATGGCGCTGCCGCCCGAGACGGAGCTGAGGGCCGGCGTCTACGCCGTGCGCCTGCGGACGGCTGACGGCACGATCCGCGACGGTGTTGCGAGCTACGGCCGCCGCCCGACGGTGACGGAGAACGGCGCGCCACTCCTGGAAACCTATGTCTTCGACTTTTCCGGCGACCTCTACGGCCAGACCTGTTCGGTCTCCTTCTTCGGCCATCTGCGCGACGAGCTGAAGTTCGACGGCCTCGATCCGCTGGTGGAGCAGATGAAGCGCGACGAGGAGGAGGCGAGGGCGCTTCTCTCCGGCGTCCGGCCGCTTGGCGAACTGGACGCGAAGATCGCCTTCTGACGGCGACGGCTTTGCCGGGTCAGCTCACCGCTTCGCCTTGACGCTTCCGTCGTTTTGGCGCCTTGTCCGCCGCAGTTGAACGACGACACCAGCAAGAAAGATACCCCCCATGGCAAGCCCACCGCGCCGTCCCGTAAATCCGATGGAAGCCGCCGAAGCGCTGTTCAAGCCGGCCAAGAAGCCGGCGGCTCCCGCACAGGAGCGCCGCGCGCTGCCGGAGGTCAAGGAGCTCGTCTCGATCAAGCTGGACAGCGCCGTGCTGGAACATTTCCAGAAGGACGGCGCCGGCTGGCAGGATCGCATCAACGATGCTTTGCGCGCCGTGGTGGCCGCAGATAGCGAATAGAGACGACCCGCTCACCTGCCGCGAGCCTCTTTTCTTTGCGGCGAAAACCCCCTAAAGAACGCGGCACAATGACGTATTCTTCGGTGGCCCGGATCATTCGAATTATCGGCCCGGCCCTCCCGGCAGCTTGAACGGCCGCGGGAAGGTCCGGGTTTTTGGCGCTGGGATGTTTCCTTGCGCGTTTGCC
>JBKBXP010000392.1:0-2683 GCA_046314035.1 Pseudorhizobium sp.
GTCCTTGAGCAGTTTGATCTTGGCCGCGCCGCGATCCATGTCATCGTCTTCGGGCTTGATCAGGAGATTGATGCCCGGCTTCACCGTCTCGCGCGACGACGTCATCACCTGCCAGAGCGAGCCATTCAGCAGGCCCTTCACCTGATCGTTCCTAAGGCACACAAGCTTGTCGCCGGCCTGCGGATAGTCGACCGTGAAGCCTTTCAGCTCGCGCAGCCGCATGTTGTAGCGCCGCCGCGTCTTGTTGGTTCCGACGAGCACCTGATCGGCCCCGAGCACGAGATCCTGCGTCACCTCGTTCTTCGAGATCACCCGCGCGGTGTCGCCGTAATCGCCATACATGATCTCCTTGCCCTCGCGGATATGCATGGCAAGCTGGATGATCGGATTGTCGCGCGCCTGACGATGGATATCGGTCAGCAAGTAATCCGGCTCCTGATCGGTGAAGAAGCCGCCACCGGAGACCGGCGGCAACTGGCCGGGGTCACCGAGCACGAGGATTGGCGTGCCAAAACTCATCAGGTCGCGTCCCAGCGCCTCGTCGACCATGGAGCATTCGTCGATGACAATCAGTGCCGCCTTGGCGACTGGGCTCTGACGATTGATCGAGAACATCGGCGCAATCGAGGTCTTGCCCGTCTCCTCGTCCTCAACAGCCTCCTCGCCACGCGGGCGATAAATCAGCGAGTGAATGGTCTTGGCGTTCGAAGCACCGCGCGAGCGCAAGACCTGCGCCGCCTTGCCGGTGAAGGCGGCAAACAGCACCTCACCGTCAACATGCTCGGCAAAATGTTTTGCGAGCGTGGTCTTGCCCGTGCCGGCATAGCCGAACAGACGGAAGACGGGGGTCTTCCCCTCCTTCAGCCATTTCGAAACGGCCTTGAGGGCCTCGTCTTGCTGGGGCGCGAATTGCATGACCTAGGTCATGCGCGGATTCGTTGGCCCGATGCAAGGCCAAAGCCGGGAAAGTCAGAACAAATCGTGGACATCAGACCCTGAGCGGGTCGTTTGAAAGCTCGATCGGCGAACCATGCGGCGTGGCCTCCGCCGCCCGCTGCCAGCTTTCGCGCAAGGCCTCGACGGTGTTGCGATCGGCCAGCCCCTTGCGCTCAAGCAGCCCGGCCAATGCCGCGACCCAGGCATCGAAATAGTCGGATCCGTCAGTCGCCCGCCCCGGTTGTTGCACTTCGGCAGACAGGCTCTCCGCCCATTCCGCCCAGCTGAACACGCCACGCGCGTTAAGATGCACGGCCATGGCAAAGGCTTGCGCCTGCCAGGGTTCGGCGAAAACGGGTGCGCCTTCGGGGGAGCGCGGCGAGCCCGGCGAGGCGACGAGATCGGTCGTGGTGTCACACACGCTCAATATAGCTCTCCCAGGCATCAACAGAGACGGTCAGCGTCGGATCGGCGCCCTCGCCCCAGATCTCCTCTCCCGTAAAGACGACCGTGTAGACCCATTGTGGGTTTTCACCCCGCCCATGGGCATTGTCGTCGGCAAAGACGAACCCGCCCTGCACCGCCTCCACGACACCCGTCTTCGAGCGCGCATAACGGGGCAGACGCGTATGACCGATCGGATGGAAGTTCTTCGTCCGCACCCGATCACCGACTGCAAACTTCGGCGCTGTCTCGACGGGCCTGTCACAAGGGCCGCCACGGGCCAAAACACCTGTGACCATGTCGGCTTTCAGGACACGTTTCGGCGAACGCCCTTGCGTATCGTGATGTCCCGATGCCAACTCCTCGGCGGTGGCAAAACCATGCCGCTCGAGCAGCATGTCGATACCGCGTATCCAGACCTCGTAATAGCTCGCTGCCAGATAACTCGCCGGCGGAATATTCTCCCGCGCATGCCGGCTCTCGTCGATCGACCAGGCACCGAAAGCCCCGCAGGAGAGCGTGATGCCCAGCGCCCGCTTTTCCCAGTCGGCATGGAAAATTGGCTCGTCCTTCTCCGGCGCGACGGGCCCGAAGCCCATCTGCCCGCCGAGATCATGCGGCCCGTTCATGCCAGGACCTCCGGCGACAACGCGCGACCGGTGCCGATCATCGAATCGCGCGTCACGAGCGTGGCGAGTGCCTCTTCGTCCAGCCCTTCCGTCCCTGCTGGGCGCAAGGGAACGACGAGATAGCGAAGCTCCGCCGTCGAATCCCAGACGCGAATGCCCATCGCCTCCGGCAAACTGACGCCGAACTCGGCAAGCACGCCACGCGGATCGATGACCGCCCGCGACCGATAGGCCGGCGCCTTGTACCAGACCGGTGGAAGACCGAGCACCGACCACGGGTAACAGGAGCACAGCGTGCAGACGATGAGATTATGGGTCTCCGGCGTGTTGAAGACGGCGCGCATATGCTCGCCCTGCCGGCCGGTATAGCCGAGGCTCGCGATCGCCGCCGTCGCATCGCGCTTCAGCCAGTCGGCAAAATCAGCATCGACCCAGGCCTTGGCCACCACCCGCGCGCCATTCCTCGGTCCCACCTTCGTCTCATAGGTCTCAACGATCGCATCGATGGCAGCCGGGTCGATTAGGCCCTTTTCTGTCAGCCGAGTCTCGAGCGCCCGCACGCGGGCTTCCATATCGGAATACCGGTTGTCATGGTGGTGATCATGCCCGTGATCATGATCTTCAGGGTGGTGACCGGACATCGAAGTTTCCTAGTTGAGCATGGGCCAAAGGCT
>JBKBXP010000393.1:0-2681 GCA_046314035.1 Pseudorhizobium sp.
CCGTTGCGGGTGATCAGACGCTTCGATTCCCCGAAGGGCGTGAACCACAGGTAGTTGGGGTCGGCCTGCACCCATTCGATGCCGCCCTTGGTGCCGTAGACGCGGATCTTCAGGCCGTTTTCGTGGCCGGGCGCGACCTGGCTGCACCAGAGCATGCCCTTGGCCGGCTTTTCGCTGCCCTTGGCGGCAAAGCGCAGCATCACATGGGCATTGTCGTCGAGCCGTCGGCCTTCGACGAAGCTGTCGAGATCGGCGGCCAGACTGTCGAGCGTCAGCCCCGTAATGAAGGTCGCAAGATTAAAGGCATGGGTGCCGATGTCGCCGGTCGAGCCGCCGGCGCCGGATTGTGCCGGATCGGTGCGCCAGACCGCCTGCTTGGCGCCCGTCTGCTCGACGGCCTCCGTCAGCCAGTCCTGCGGATACTCGACCTGCACGAGGCGCAGCATGCCGAGATCGCCGTTCTCGACCATTTCGCGCGCCTGGCGGACCATGGGATAGCCGGTGTAGTTGTGGGTCAGGATGAAGAGCGCCTTCGCCTTGTCGGCGACCTCTTTCAGGGCCTTGGCATCCTCCAGATTGGAGGTCAGCGGCTTGTCGCAGATGACATGAATGCCCTTTTCGAGAAAGGCCTTGGCGGCCTCGAAGTGCACGTGGTTCGGCGTCACGATCGACACCGCCTCGATACCATCCGGACGCGCCGATTCCTTCTCCGCCATCTCCTTGTAGGAGCCATAGCAGCGCTCCGGGTCGAGCCCGAGGTCTCGGCCCGAGGCCATTGCCTTTTCCGGCGTCGAGGACAGCGCCCCGGCCACCAGATCGAACTGATCGTCGAGCCGCGCCGCCATGCGGTGCACCGCGCCGATGAAGGCGCCTGCACCACCGCCCACCATGCCGAGCCGGATCCTCGGCTCGCGCGCCTGTTCGTCCTTGCCTTCGATCGCCATTGTCGTGTCTCCTTGAAAATATCATTGCGAGAAAAACCCCTCTGGCCTGCCGGCCATCTCCCCCACCAGGGGGGAGAGAACCCGCTGCACCGCCTCGATCCGGGTCGAATGGCGGCGGCAGGTTAACGCCCCTCCCCCTTGTGGGGAGGGGTTGGGGAGGGGTTTTGCTCCTAAAGCCCCAGCATCCGCCGGTTGGCCGCATCGTCCGTGCCGCCGGCGGCGAAATCGTCGAAGGCTTTGTCCGTCACGCGGATAATGTGATGCTTGACGAAATCGGCACCCTCGCGCGCGCCGTCCTCGGAGTTCTTCAGCGCGCACTCCCATTCGACCACGGCCCAGCCGTCGAAATCATTGGCGGTGAGCTTGGAGAAGACGGCGCCGAAATCCACCTGGCCGTCGCCGAGCGACCGGAAGCGGCCGGCACGGCCGACCCAACCCTGGTAGCCACCATAGACACCCTGCCGGCCGGTCGGATTGAACTCCGCGTCCTTGACGTGGAACATCTTGATCCGGTCCTTGTAGATGTCGATGTTCTCCAGGTAGTCGAGGCACTGCAGCACATAGTGCGACGGGTCGTAGAGCATGTTGGCGCGCGGGTGGTTCTTCACCCGCTCCAGGAACATCTCGAAGGTGACGCCGTCGTGCAGGTCCTCGCCCGGATGGATCTCGTAGCAGACGTCGACGCCGCAAGAATCCGCGTGGTCGAGGATCGGCGTCCAGCGGCGGGCCAGTTCGTCGAAGGCTGTCTCCACGAGGCCGGCGGGACGCTGCGGCCAGGGGTAGATATAGGGCCAGGCCAGCGCGCCGGAGAAGGTCGCATGCGCCTTGATGCCGAGGTGCTTCGAGGCCGAGAGCGCCATCTTCACCTGTTCGACGGCCCATGCCTGTCTTGCCTTCGGGTTGCCGCGCACTTCCGGCGCCGCAAAACCGTCGAAGGCCTCGTCATAGGCCGGATGGACGGCGACGAGCTGTCCCTGGAGGTGGGTGGAAAGCTCGGTGATCTCGATGCCGTTCTGGCGTGCAACGCCAGCGAACTCGTCGCAGTAATCCTTGGACTCCGAGGCCTTCTTCAGGTCGATGAGCTGGGAGGCCCAGGTCGGGACCTGCACGCCGATGTAACCCTTCTCGGCGGCCCATTTGGTGATCCCGTCCCAGGAATCGAACGGCGCTTCGTCGCCCGCGAACTGGCCGAGGAAAATCGCCGGTCCCTTGATCGTCTTCATGAGCTTGCTCCTTCAAATTCGCTGCGTATCGCGGACATGGAAAAGGCGCGCGCGGTCTCCCGCGCACGCCGGTTGTTATCAGAATGGTGAATCCGGGAAGTAGAACTGCTCGGCATTGTCCTTCGTGACGAGCGTCGCATCGAGGATGTACTCGCCGCTGACCGGGATCTGGTCATAGAGGCTGTCGGCCGTCAGCTGCATCGCGGTCGCGATCATTGCCGGCGGATAGAGCACGTCGACCGGCACCATCTTGTCGCCGTCCATGACGCGCTTGACCATGTCCTTGGAGCCGGCACCGCCGACGACATACTGGATGTCCGTGCGGCCGGCCTGTTCGATCGCTTCCAGAACGCCGACGACCATGTCGTCGTCCTGCGCCCAGATCACGTCGATCTCCGGATACTTGGTCAGATAGTCCTGCGTGACGCGGAAGGCGTCGTCGCGGTTCCAGTTGCCGTACTGGCGCTCCAGGATCTCGACGTTGGAGCCTTCGATGCCCTGGTCGAAGCCGTCC
>JBKBXP010000394.1:0-2668 GCA_046314035.1 Pseudorhizobium sp.
CGTGTTCAAGGGTGACGAGAACTGGCAGGCCGTGCAGATCCCGCCGGGCCAGACCTACACCTGGGACGATCATTCCACCTACGTCCAGAACCCACCGTATTTCGTGGGCATGGGCAAGACCGGTACCGGCATCAAGGACATCAAGGGTGCGCGTGTGCTCGGCCTGTTCGGCGACAAGATCACCACCGACCACATCTCGCCGGCCGGTTCGATCAAGGCTGCTTCGCCTGCCGGTGCCTACCTCATGGAGAACGGCGTCGGTGTCGCCGACTTCAACCAGTACGGCACGCGCCGCGGCAACCACGAAGTGATGATGCGCGGCACGTTTGCCAATATCCGCATCCGCAACTTCATGCTCGGACCGAACGGCAAGGAAGGTGGTTTCACCATCCACTATCCGTCGAAGGAAGAGATGTCGATCTACGACGCCGCCATGAAGTACAAGCAGGAAGGCGTTCCGCTCGTGATTTTCGCCGGTGTCGAGTACGGCAATGGCTCGTCGCGTGACTGGGCCGCCAAGGGCACCAACCTGCTCGGCGTCAAGGCCGTCATCGCCCAGTCGTTCGAGCGCATCCACCGGTCCAACCTCGTCGGCATGGGCGTCGTGCCCTTCGTGCTGGAAGAGGGCACGACCTGGGCGAGCCTCGACCTGAAGGGCGACGAGACGGTGACGATCGAAGGTCTCGAAGGCCCGATTAAGCCGCGCGAATGGAAGAAGGCGCAGATCACCTACGGTGACGGATCGGTCAAGGAGGTCAACATCCTCTGCCGCATCGATACGATCGACGAGGTGACCTACATGAACAACGGCGGCATCCTGCAGACCGTTCTGCGCGACCTCGCAGCCTGACCTTGCAAAAAACACCCGCCGGAGCATTTCGGCGGGTGTTTCCTTGTGCAGCGATCGCTGTCGCTGTCTTCTTCGGGGATCAATCCTCTTGAGCCTCGCAATTCTGCTCGGCATGGCCTGCACCGTCTTCCTCACGTCCCTGCTTTCGGGCGTCTTCGGAATGGCCGGCGGTCTGATCCTGCTCTGGGTCCTGCTTTTTCTGATGCCGGTCGCAACCGCGATCGCCGTTCATGGCGCCATCCAGATGGTGGCCAACGGGTCCCGCGCATGGTTCTCGCGCCAATACATCGACTTCCGCATCCTCGGAATCCTTTGCGCTGGGCTCGCCATCTCGGCGGTGGCGCTTCTTGCGATCGACTACAGGCCGAACATCATCACCGTGTCGATCGCCATCGGGTTGATGCCGATCCTGGTCTGGTTGCCGGTGGAGCGTCTGCATCTCGATGCCTCCCGGCCATCGCATGCGCTGGTGTGCGGCCTGGCGGCCGGGGCCTTGACACTTGGAGTCGGGGTGTCAGGGCCGACGATCGACATCTTCTTCATTCGCACGTCGATGGACCGTCGTGTGGTGATCGCCACCAAGGCGGCGGCGCAGCTGATCTCGCACGCGACGAAAGTGGCCTTCTACCGGAGTGCGGCGAAGGAATTGTCGCAACCCGACTGGATTGCCATTGCACTGGCGGCGCCGATCGCCGTTCTCGGCACGCGGACCGGCAACGTCATCCTGCAACGACTGACCGACGCCGGCTTTCGGATGTGGACCCGCTGGATCGTGACCGGCGTCGGGGCCGTCTATCTCGTACAAGGGGTGCAGCAGATGATGGATTGAACGATTGTCTTTCGGCTCAATCCGGCCATCTGAGTCTATCTCACGTCCTCACCCCATCGTGACTTTCTCTTGAGCCTCCCGCCCAGTTACCTTTCCGCGCTCCCAGCGTTAGATCCTGAACACCATGGTCAACCGTGGCCAGCCAGCACATACGAAAAGGTCCGCCTGTAATGCCCGTGACAATCCGCAGAGCCCTCATCCTAGCAGGCCTCTTGTTGGCCGGATCTGCATCTGCACAGGAGAGCAGAACCCCGCAGGGGGTCGTCGAGCTCTTCACCTCGCAGGGATGCTCCTCGTGCCCTCCCGCCGATGGCATGCTGAAGGAGCTGATCCAGCAGGGCGACGTCGTGGCGCTCTCCTATCACGTGGACTACTGGAACTATCTCGGCTGGACCGACACGCTGAGCTCAAAGGAAAACACGGAAAGGCAATACGGCTACGCCCAGTCACTGGGTCGCAGCGGGGTCTATACGCCGCAGGCGGTGCTCAATGGCCGCGACCACGTGAAGGGCACCGAACTCTCCGCGATCAACTCCCGGCTGGGCAGTTTGAAGTCGAGCGGCCAGGGACTGACGGTTCCCATCGAGGCGCGCATGCACGGCAAGGAGATCGAGATCGAGATCGGCGCCGGCGAGGGCGAGGCGGAAGTGATCGTGGCCTATTTCACCAAACGCCAGCAGGTGGAAGTCGACAAGGGTGAAAACGCCGGCATGAGCATGGAATACTGGCACAGCGTCTACGACGTTCAATCCATCGGTATCTGGGACGGAAAGCCGTTGAAGCTGACGTTGCCGGGGAAGTTCATGGGGAAGCTGCACAAGGACGGCTGCGCCGTGCTGCTGCAACGCTCCGGTTCCAACGGCGAGCCAGCCGCGATCCTCGGAGCGACCATCCTGATGGCCGGCGGGCGCAGCAAGCGCTAAGTCCGACCGCCTCGAAGAAGGCGATCCGGCCCGGGAACATTGGGGGGCTGGGGGGTAAGGGTCAAT
>JBKBXP010000395.1:0-2668 GCA_046314035.1 Pseudorhizobium sp.
GGCCAGGATGCCGACCGAAAGCAGTCCCGCAATCGGCAGCAGGTAGATGATCTGGCCGAAATCCTCGTTGGCCATGCCGAAGGTCTGGCCGCTGTCGTGGTTGAAGACGAGCAGCACGAGCCCGGCGCCGAGGATCAGCAGGATGAAGGTGAGGGCGTTCATCGCGCCTGCTCCCGTGCCAGCTGCCGCTTCGTCTGGCGGCGCGGCTTGCGCTCGACGGTCTCCAGGCGGGCGGGCAGGGCATCCATCAACGACTGGCGCTCAGAATCGGTGAAGCCCGTCCAGGCCGCGATTTCGATGCGGGTACGCCCGCAGCCGAAGCAGAAACCGGTCGTGTCGTCGATGGCGCAGAGAAGGATACAGGGCGAAAGCATGGGCGACATATCGGCGGTTCAGGCGGCGAGTGCAAGTGCGGTGAGAAACACGATTTCGCCAGCCTGCTGGGCAGCGCCGATCGTATCGCCGGTATGGCCACCGATCCTGTGGCTGGCGTATCGGGTGAAGCCATAGATCGCCAGTGCGGCAAGGGCGAGGGAAAACAGAAGCGGCGGAAGACCGATCGCCGGAACCAGCAGGATGAGGCAGACGAGGGCGGCGCTGGCGAGCGCGATAGTGCGCGCACCGGCTTCCGGGCTCCCGGCACCGGCTGCAACGCCACCGACGCGGGCGGGCGGCAGGCCATGCCAATGGGCGACCATGAGCGCGCGACTGAGTGTCGCCGACGACAGCAGTGCCAGTGCCGGCAGCGCAAGGGAGCCGCTGGCAAGGGCGGCAAGGGCCATGGCCCGCAGGCCGAAGGACAGGATGAGGGCGATGACGCCGTAGCTGCCGATGCGGCTGTCCTTCATGATCGACAGGATGTTCTCCTTGTCGCGCCCGCCGCCGAAGCCATCCATCGTGTCGGCCAGCCCATCCTCGTGCAGCGCGCCGGACAGCAAGGTCATCACCGACAGGGCAATCAAGGCCGCCAACAGCGGCTCCGCGTCCCATTCCAGCAGCAGCCAGAGCAGCAGGGCCGCCGGCAGGGCCAGCACCAGACCGGCGAGCGGAAAGGCACGCACGGCGCGGCTGACGGCGCCATCGTGGCCTTCGAAAAAGCGCGCGGGGATCGGCAGGCGGCTCAGGAAACCGAGCGAGCGGGCGAGATCGCCCACGAATTCCATCACGTTTGGCAGTTGTCCCTCCCGGGATGCACGACTATGAGATCAGCAGCAAATCTTGATTTGCCGGTAAACACAAGCGCCGGCTGCAGATGAGAGAGAAGATGCCATGAGCATGAGCGGCCTGCCCTTCGACGATTTCCGAGCCCTGCTGCAGAACCTCCCCGGACCGGACCCCCGGGCGCTGGTGGCGGCCCGCGAGCGCGATGCGCAGCTGACCAAGCCGCCGGGGTCGCTAGGGCGGCTGGAGGAGATCGCCATGTGGCTGGCGGCCTGGACCGGGCGTCCCCCGGCGGTGACACGGCCGCTGGTGGCGATCTTTGCCGGCAACCACGGTGTGACCAAGCACGGCATCACGCCCTATCCCTCGTCGGTGACGCAGCAGATGGTAGAGAATTTTGCGGCCGGCGGCGCGGCGATCAACCAGATCTGCGTCACCCATGACCTCGGCCTCAAGATCTTCGACCTGGCGCTCGATTATCCGACCGGCGACATCACCTGCGAGCCGGCGCTCTCGGAACGCGACTGCGCCGCGACCATGGCCTTCGGCATGGAAGCCATTGCCGGCGGCACCGATCTTCTCTGCATCGGCGAAATGGGCATCGGCAACACGACGATCGCGGCCGCCATCAACCTGGCGCTCTATGGCGGCGAGGCGGAAGACTGGGTCGGCCCCGGCACCGGATCGCATGGCGAGTTGCTGGAACGTAAGATCCAGGCGGTGAAGACGGCGGTGGAATTTCACAAGGATCACCTCAACGATCCGCTCGAAGTGCTGCGACGGCTCGGCGGTCGCGAGATCGCGGCGATTGCCGGCGCCATTCTTGCCGCGCGGGTCGAGAAGATCCCGGTGCTCCTCGACGGATACGTGGTGACGGCTGCTGCCTCCATCCTGAAGGCCGCCAACCCTGCAGCGCTCGATCACTGCCTGATCGGCCATGTGTCGGCGGAACAAGGTCACATGAAGGCGATCGACCGGCTCGGCAAGACGCCGCTCCTGGCGCTCGGCATGCGGTTGGGCGAGGGGACAGGGGCAGCACTCGCGGCCGGCATCGTCAAGGCCGCGGCCGCCTGCCATTCGGGCATGGCGACCTTCGAGCAGGCGGGCGTCAGCGCAGGGACGTGACCGTGGAACGAGCGCCGCAGGAGAGTGTGATCAAGAAGGCGAGCGGCCCGCGACGGCTGCTGGCCGCCACCCGCTATTCGATCCAGGGCATGCGCCGCTGCTGGCAGGAGGAGGCCTTCCGCACGGAGGTGGTGGGCTTCCTGCTGGGGCTCGTGCTGTTTGCCGTGATCGGCGCCGAGCCTGCCGATTATCTCGTCTTCGTCGTGCTGATGCTGGTGCTGTTTGCCGTGGAGGCGCTGAACACGGCGATCGAGGTGCTGGTCAACCACATCTCGCCCGGCTGGTCAGAGGCGGCCAGACAGGCCAAGGATCTGGGCTCGCTGGCGGTGGCGCTGATGATTCTGGCCAATCTGGCCTATATCGGCGGCATCACGCTGCAGGC
>JBKBXP010000396.1:0-2664 GCA_046314035.1 Pseudorhizobium sp.
AGGCTGGCTGACAGTTTCGGCGAGCTTGCGGGTGGCATCCTGGATGCCCTTGGCCTGCTCGACGGTCATCTCTGCCTGCTTGCGAATGAAGGTCGTCTGCAGTTCGATGAATTCCGCAACGGACTTGACGCCGAGCAGCGATTCCATGTGCGCCAGCGACAGATCGGCATTGGTGCGCAGCGCCTCGATGGCCTTCAGGCCGATCTCGACGGAACCAGCCTGAGCCGACTGCATGGTTGTCTCGACGGTCTGGCCGGCCTCTTCGGCGGCAGCCTTCATGCGTGCATAGGTTTCGCGAGACTGGGCTGCGCCCTTTTCGGCGAAATCGCGGAAATTCTCGGTCAGCTTCGCCGGGTCAAAAGCGCTGAAGGCGAAGACATCATCAGTACGATAAGCCATGTATTCACTCCCCGTGGGTTGGTGACGCTCGGCAGTTGATCCAAGCTTCATGACAAGACTATAATACAAGTTATTGTGCGTTGCAACATTTTTGTGCGTTGCACAATTGAGGTTTGTTAACCCTACGGGACCATAAAGCCGGCCGCTTGTGGACCTGAACCGTGCCTAACGCTATTAACTGTCTGTTAACAACTGACTGCCGCCAACAGCGACCTCGGGCCATGTTCATGCCAGTTATCCAGTATCCATTCATCGACGTCGCCGTGCACCAGAAGGTCTGCGAACCCTTTGCCGCGGGCAAGGCGGTGGTGCTGTTTTCCATCGACATGACGGAGGTCCTCTGGGCCAACGGGCGCGGCGCTCAGCTTTTCGGATATGGCTCCGTCTATGACCTCCTGGATCAGGGGCCGCTTCCGCAAGACCTGTCCTTTCGTCAGATCGCATCGGCGGGCCGCCGCTTGCGAGCGATCGACGATGTCGTCGCACTGACGATCCGCGTTCCATCCGGTTTCCAGCGGGTGACGGTTCCAGCCTCCTGCTCACTCGTCGACATCTGCGGAGAAGCCGCGGTTCTCTTCACGGCCGCAACCGAACGGCTGCCCGCCTCGTCGCAAGCGGCTGCCACCAGCATGATCGAGGGACTGGACGACCCGGACACACATATCGCCATCCTGGATGACGATGGCGCCGTGATTGCCGGGTCGGCGCGCTTTGCCGAGCTCGGACTGACGCAGCAGACCGCCCGGATGCTGGTGACCATGGCCGGCAGCGAGGCAAGCCGTCTCGTCAAACGTCCGGTTCCCACGCTCAAAGGCTACCTGCCGGCGGCGATGGGCAGCGTCTCCAGCAATCCGCCGCTCCATCTTCTGTTCGTTGTCGAAGCCGTTGCAGCGGGCGTGGATCAACCGGCCGCCGATGACGCGCACGACGCAGCGCATGAACCCGTCGAGGTTGCCGCCGAGGCATCTGCAGATTCCGACGACTCCGGTTACCAGGAGGTCCTCGAAGCGGTCGCGCATCTGGAAGAGGCTCCGGAGCCGGAGGAAATCATTGCGCTCGATCTGCCGGGAGAGCCAGGCTTGCCGGAGCCTGAAGTCGCGGACCCTTCGGATGCGTTAGAAGCTCGCCTGGAGCCGGTCGATCCGGCGACTGCCGATGCATCCCCCGCCGCGGAAACCGGCAGTCAGGTCGACCACGATGCTCCCACCTCGTCACTGGCACCGCAAGAGCCGACCGCGAATGACGAGGGCTTCCTGTTTCGCCGCGACGCGCGCGCCACACGCTTCGTTTGGAAAATCGATGCGGATGGTCGCTTCTGCGAGGTCTCCGGAGAATTTGCCAAAGCCGTCGGGCCCCATGCAGCGGATATCAACGGCATGGCGTTCGGCGATGTCGCCGGGCTGTTCCATCTCGACCCGGAAGGCAAGATCGCGGAACTTCTGCGCAAGCGCGACACCTGGTCGGGGAAGACGATCTGGTGGCCGATCGAGGGCACATCGCTCGTGGTGCCGATCGATCTTGCCGCGCTGCCGACCTACACACGCACCCGCACCTTCGATGGCTTCCGCGGTTTCGGCATCATCCGGATCGGCGATGCGGTAGAGGACCCCCATGGCGTGGGCCTCGTCCTGGGCGGCGGGCGCGCCGGCGATGCGGTCAGAGCGGAGGAGGCGCCGGACGCCGATCTTCCGACTTCAGATCCCGCCGCTCTGGAGGTCGAGGACGTTCCGGCGTCTGCCGAGCAGACGTTCGAAACAGCGGAACCTGAAGAGCCCCCCTCGCCGGAGACAGACGTCAGACCCGACGCGCCGGACGAGATCCACGGCAACGATGATCAGCCCGTCGGCGACGAACAGCCTGAAGAGGCTGCGCCAGAGGCGGCGCCGCTCGACTGGCCTACGGGGGAACGGCCTGCCCTGCGGCTCGTCGAAGCCTCCGTGCCGGCTTCCGACAAGGTCATCAACCTGGAGAACCGTCGCAGCCGGCGGGAAAGCCTATCCCCTGTCGAACAGGCCGCCTTCCGTGAGATCGCCCGCCAGCTCGACAGCTTCATCGGCCGGGACGACGAGGCAGAAACAGAAGAACCGCCGCAGACTTCGCAGAACGCCGTCGAAGAAGACGCGAACACATCTGCCGAAGAGCAGCAGGCTCAGGCCCCGACCGACGACGGAAATGACCGGACTGAAGAAATCTCCGCGACGTCCGACGCGGTGACCGTCAACGACGACGAGATGCCCGAGGTCACGACCAGCGAGACCGACGCTT
>JBKBXP010000397.1:0-2651 GCA_046314035.1 Pseudorhizobium sp.
GGCACATGAAAGCTGTCGTCGAAGACCGGATGCTTCATCCGCTTCATGGCCTGGACGCCGACGAAGGCCACCAGAACGGCGCCACCGAGCACGAAGGCGAGGCTTGGGTCCCAGGCGCCGAAGATATCGAGGAAGCCCTGGACGCGCGCAGGGTTCAGCATGCCGGACAGGGACAGGCCAAAGCCGAAGACGATGCCAGACGCCAGCGCCGCCGCAATTTGAAAAATGATCCGGTTCATAGGCCGAGCCCCCGCAGGAGAGCGACCGCGACGACACCCGCAGTCAGGAAGGTGGCCACCGCGACCATGGAGCGTCGCGACAGGCGTGCCAGTCCGAGGACGCCGTGGCCACTGGTGCATCCGGATCCCATCCGCGAGCCGAAGCCAACGAGCAGTCCGGCCGCGACGATGAGCGGCAGCCCCACGGTGATGCGCACCTCCGGCCAGCCGCCGAAGACAAGGAGATAGACGAGCACGCCGAGAGGCAGGCCGATGACGAAGGCCAGGTTGGTTGCGGTCTGGATACCCTGGACGAGGCGTCCGACGATGCCGCTGATCCCGGCAATGCGGCCGTTCAGGAGCAGAAGCATGACGGCGGAAATGCCGATCAGCATGCCGCCGATCAGGGATGCGAAATAGGTACTCATGTTACGTCCTTTGCACAGAAGATCTCGTAGAGAGCCCCCACCAGTTGTGCGGCCTTCTCCTCCGTCAGCCGGTAGAAGATCTGCTTGCCCTCGCGCCGCGTTTCGACGATGCCGGACCCGCGCAGCACCGTCAGATGCTGCGACAGATGCGGCTGGTGCACGTCGACCTTGTCTTCCAGCTCGCCGACGGAATATTCGCCCTCCACCAGGGTGCAGACGATCATCAGGCGCGCGGGATGAGACAATGTCTTCAGAAGGTTCGCGACCTCGCCGGCGCGACTGGCCATCTCGGTGGGGGAAAGTCCCGCCTTCATCATCTGCTTCAGGTCGTCGCTCATTCCCATGCTGCTCCCTGCAAGGCATCAAGCGGAAACTTGAGGTACCGCTTGCCGTTGGCTTCCGGTTCCGGCAGACGCCCGCCGCGGATGTTGACCTGCAGAGCGTGCAGGATCAGCTTGGGCATCGGCAGCGTCTTGTCGCGCTTCGTTCGCAGCGCCACGAAGGCCTCCTCCGTCACGCCGGCGAGATGGGGGTTGGATTTCTTCTGGTCGGCGACCGTGCTTTCCCAGCGCGGCGCGCGACCGCCCGGCTGGTAGTCGTGACCCGTGAAGATGCGAGTGTCGTCAGGCAGCGCGAGGATGTCCTGGATGGACTTCCACAACACCCGGGCGTCGCCGCCGGGGAAATCTGCGCGGGCCGTGCCGCTGTCGGGCATGAACAGGGTGTCGTGTACGAAGGCCGCATCGCCGATCACATAGGTGATGGAGGCCAGCGTATGCCCCGGCGAAAACAGCACCTTCGCGTCGATGGAGCCCAGCTTGAAGGTGTCGCCATGGGCAAAGAGCCGGTCCCATTGGGAGCCGTCCGTTTCCAGTTCGGGCCAGTTGTAGATGCCCTTCCAGAGCTTCTGGATATCGACCACGCGCTCGCCGATGGCGGTCTGCGCGCCTGTCTTTTCCTTCAGATAATGGGCGGCGGAGAAGTGGTCGGCATGCGGATGCGTGTCGAGGATCCATTCCACCGTCAGGTCATGGTCGCGGATGTAGGCGAGGATCTCGTCGGCACATCTCGGCGCCACGGCACCCGCCTTCTCGTCGAAATCGAGCACCGGATCGATGATGGCGCATTTGCGCGTTTGAGGATCGGAGACGACGTATTGAACGCTCCAGGTGCGCTTGTCGAAGAAACCCTGAACCCGGGGCCGCTGCGCGGCGTGCTTCTTCAGAAAGGCTGCGGCGGATGTCGTGTCGAAGCCGCGGCTGCGCCCGAACTCGACGACCTCTTCGGCGGACATGCGGCCATCGAGAGCCTCGCCGATCAGATAGAGGTTGAGCGAGCGCGTGCCCGTCTTGCAATGGGCGACCACCGGCGCCTGTGCCCGCTCCAGCACGCGCTGGAAGGCGCGGACATCCGCTTCCGTGATGGTGTCGTTGGTGACCGGGATGAAGGCGTAGGCCAGGTCGCACCGCTCGGCCTCCAGCCTTTCCGCCTCGTTGCTCGGCTGCGACGCTTCCTCGTTGTCGGGACGGTTGTTGATCAGGGTCCTGAACCCATGGTCGTGGAATAGCCGGATCCCTCTGACGTTGGGCTGCTCAGACACCGATAGCTTCTGCGAGATTGCCGTAAAAGACATGACGGGCTCCCTAGTTGAAGACACAATATTAAAATACATAATATATTTATATATACTATGCAAGGCTTGATGTGCACCGACCTCTCTGGTCTGCCGCGCGATCAACCGGCGCTCAGTGCCACGAAGACGCCGACGGCCGTCAGGTAGGAGAGGCAGACCGGCGCGGTCCAGCGCATCAGCCTCCCCTCGCCGCCCGACAGTCCCACCGTTGCGCATCCGGCGATGATGTTGTGGGGGGCGATGATGTTTCCGACGGCCGCACCCACTCCCTGGGCCGCAGCCATCAGGACCGGAGGCAGGTCCAGCACCTGCGCCGTCGAGATCTGGAACTGCGTGAAGAGGATGTTGGAGGCGGTCGCCGAGCCGGACACG
>JBKBXP010000398.1:0-2635 GCA_046314035.1 Pseudorhizobium sp.
CCCTGGCTGTCGAGATTCAGGCGGGCGATGATCGACATCGGTACGGGCACGTTGTTTTGGGTGACCTTGCCGGTGGACATGAGGTAGGGCATCGGCGTGAGGATATGGGCGCCGTCAATCCCGTTTGCGTCTCCCCCGAGCACCAGATTGTCGCGCGTCGCGCCCCAGGAGGCCTGCTTCAGAACCTCGACCTCGGTCAGGCCGAACTTGTCGAAAAGCCCCTTTTCCTTGGCGATCATCAGAGGCGCGGAGTCGGTGAGTGCGATGTAGCCCAGCTTCAGCCCCTTGACCTCAGGGCCGGCCGTCGCGGCAAAGGCACCCGACGGGAACGCGGTGCGAACCGCGCCGATCAGCGCTGCCGTAGCCGTGGTTTTCAGTATGCTGCGGCGTGTGACGGCCGTTCCTGTAGTCTTCGTCATGGCAAGTGTCCCTCTGGTGTGACGGAGATCGGGAAACAAAAAAAACGCCGCGAGCCATCCTGCTGGGTCAGGACGGTGGGTCCTGACAGCATGGAAGCCTGCGACGTCGGTGTCTGATGGTTCCTGGCGCTGTGAAGCGCGCATCTGCATGCGATCTTCATTGACCGCTGCAATCAATGCGATGCAATCGTCGTGCCAGTTTCGGCCGGCTTGCTAAGTATTTGATTTTCCGGCGATGCGCTGAGTTCCGGTTTTTGCCGGCGTTCATCCGTGATGGACGAGGATGCACAAATTCAGAGCGTTGCCGCCATATCCTGTGCAGCGCGCATCGTCTCAGGCCTCGTCGGGCGACTGCAGAACGGCCTGGTGGGAGCGGACGGCAAATCGCTCGACATAGCCTTTCACATCTTTAGGGTCGAAGATCATGCCATCCATGAAAGCGTCATCCGGATCCAAGCCCACCGGCGAAAGGTCGTCGGGTGTTGCCATCAGGCCCAGTGCGTCGCGATAGATGTCGGCGCGGAAGGCGGATGCCGCGGCTTCGGCTGCTCCGGCGCTGAGCGTCGTCTGCCCCCATCGCGCCATCTGGCTGTAGATCCACAGCGCCTGTCGGGCCGATGGTTCGTTCGCAGCCTGCCGATGGAACAGGAAGTAGTCCTTGATGACGCGCTTCGTGCCCTTGGCGTCGAGCGAGAACTTGCCTTCGAGCACCTGCCGGATGACGTCGGCCGGTGCTGCGATGTATCTCTCCAGCGAGAGAAGATCGGCCAGCTGCGTCCGGTTCTCGACCTGATCGCACCAGCGCGCGGCAGCGTCGAGCGCAACAATCAGCCGCCTCACCGTGTCAGGGTTGCGCTCGGCCCAGTCCGGGCGCATGCCGATCACCTTTTCCGGTGCCGAGGGCCAGATGTCCTGTTTGGCGGCCACGATGCGACCGACGCCGCGCTCCGAGGCGATCATGTTCCAGGGCGCCCCGACGCAGAAGCCGTCGATGACGCCGGCGGCAAGAGCATCGGACGTCATGGGCGGGGGAACCACCACGAGCCTGACGTCCTGATCCGGGTCTATGCCTCCAGCCGCCAGCCAGTAGCGGAACTCGTAGTTGTGCGACGAGAAGGGATAGGTCATCCCGAGGGTCAGTTGTGCCTCGCCGGAAGCGCGTCGTTCCGCGATGACGGCGGCCAAGGCTCTGGCATTGTCCAGGGCGCTCGCATGGTCCTCTATTGCCGACACCTGCTGCATGCGCTCGAAAATGCGAACAGACAGGGTGATCGCGTTGCCGCCTCGGCCAAGCGCAAAGGGGGCCATGGTCGGCGACGGATTGGAGCCGAGCCCCAGGGCCGACGCCACCGGCATGGGGGAGAGCATGTGGGCGATATCGAACTGCCTGAAGGCCAGCCGATCGCGGACATTTTCCCACGAAACATCGCGCACGAGATCCAGGGACAGTCCTTCGCGGGCGGCGAAACCGATCTCGGACGCCGCCAACAGGACGGAAGCATCCACCAGCGGGATAAACCCGGCGCGCAGCGTCTTCTGCTCGGGTTCGCCGATCCTGGCCGGCATTGCGATGCCGTTGGTATGGCTCTCGGTCGTCGTCATGCTAAACACTCCAGCCCTGGCGGGCACGGGCCTCGGATCGGCCCCTCACAGCATCATTGCGGCAGCTGTCACCACCGATTGGGCGATGTCTGCAAGCCGCTTCTTCTCATTCATGGCAGTCTGCCGCATCAGGGTGTATGCCTCCTCTTCCGACAGTCCGCGCATCTTCATGAGGATGCCCTTCGCGCGCTCGATCACCTTGCGCTCTTCCAGCGCATTGCGGGCGTCGGCAAGTTCGCGCCGCAGACGGCTGAAGGCATTGAAGCGGCTGACGGCCATGTCAAGGATCGGCTTGACCCGCTCCTTGCGCAGCCCATCGACGATATAGGCCGACACGCCGGCATCAACGGCAGCTTCGATAGACGCGGTATCGGAGCGATCCACGAACATCGCGATCGGCCGGCTGACCGACCGGGTCAATTGAAAAAGATGCTCCATCATGTCCCGGTTCGGGTTCTCGATGTCGATGATGATCACATCAGGAGAAAGGGTCTCGATGGTGCGGGCGATGCCCATGACTTCGTGTGCCACGGTTACATGGCAATGACCGGCCTCACGCAGGCCCTCCTCGATGATGGCTGCTCGCACGGCATTCTCATCAATGACAAGGATCG
>JBKBXP010000399.1:0-2614 GCA_046314035.1 Pseudorhizobium sp.
CGAAGTCCAAGGAATGGGGCGCCGTGGGCTATCCGCTGGAGACGGCAGAAACCGGCTGGGTCGGTCTCTCCGAGATCACCGCCCATGGCGATCACGTCTATATCGTCGAGCGCGACAATCAGATCGGTGACAATGCCAAGCTGAAGAAGCTGTACCGCGTGGCGATCGCCGACCTGAAGCCGGGCAAGCTCGGCGAAGATCTGCCGATGGTCACCAAGGAAGAAGTTCACGACTTCCTGCCGGACCTGAAGGCTGCGACCAACGGCTACGCCGTCGACAAGCTGGAAGGCTTTGCCTTCGACGCCGCCGGCACCGCCTATGCCGTGACCGACAACGATGGCGTCGACGATAGCTCCGGCGAGACGCTGTTCTGGCAGGTCAATCTCAACGTCACCAATTGATCTCTCGAAAGGTCGAATCGGAAAGGCCGGGCAGCGATGCCCGGCCTTTCTGTTTGTCGCGAGCCTTGGCTTCCTACCAGCGCTGGTGGACATGCGGCGCGATCAGCCGCGCGTAGACTTCCCGGGCCGCCGTCATGACGTCGTCGGAGAGCGCGGCCAGATCGGCGGCGGCGGCATTGGACCGGGCCTGCTCGGCGTTGCGGGCGCCGGGAATGACCACGGTGACCGCCTCGTTCATCAGGATCCACTTCAGCGCGAAGGCGGCCATGGAGGCGCCCGCCGGCACCAGCTTGCGCACTTCCTCCACGGCCTGGAGCCCGACCTCGAAGGGCACGCCGGCGAAGGTCTCGCCGACGTCGAAGGCCTCGCCATGCCGGTTGAAACTGCGATGATCGTCGGCGGCAAAGGCCGTCTCGCGGGAGATCTTGCCCGACAGCAGGCCGCTGGCGAGCGGCACCCGGACGATCACCGCCACGTTCTTGCGCTTGGCTTCCCGGAAGAACAGGTCGGCCGGCCGCTGGCGAAAGAGATTGTAGATGATCTGGATGCTGACGACGTCGGGATATTCGATCGCCTTCAGCGCCTCCTCGACCTTCTCGACGCTGACGCCGTAGCTGCGGATCTTGCCGGCCTGGCGCAGGTCGTCGAGCGCGCCAAAAACCTCCGGCCGGTAGAAGACCTCGGTCGGCGGGCAGTGCAGTTGCACGAGGTCGAGGGTCTCGACGCCGAGATTGGCAAGGCTGCGGTCGATGAAGGCTTCGAGGTTGGCCTTGGTATAGCCGTCTGCCGTGTGGGGGCTCAGCCTGCGTCCGGCCTTGGTGGCCACCATCGGCCGGCTGCCGCCGCGGGTTGCGAGCACACTCTGGATGATCTTTTCCGAGCGTCCGTCTCCGTAGACGTCGGCCGTGTCGATGAAGGTGACGCCGGCGTCGAGGGCGGCTTCCAGTGCCGCGCGGCCGTCCGCCTCGCTGACATCGCCCCAGGAGCCGCCGATCTGCCAGGCGCCGAAGCCGATCTCGCTGACGGTGAAGGATGTGCGCCCGAACGCGTGCTGTCTCATGAAGTCCTCCGTGATATCGGACAGGCTGTCCACAGGCCGAATACCCGCGCTATCGCCATGCCCGGCAATTGCCTAAAACACCTGCTCAGCAGAGACAACAAAAGCAAGCGATTCGATGTCCTCCTTCCGTTTCATCCATTCCGCCGACCTGCACCTGGGCAGCCCTTTTCAGGGGCTCGCCATGAAGGATGCCGCCGTCGCGGAGCTCTTCCTGGAGGCAAGCCGCAAGGCCTTCTCCACGCTCGTCGACCAGGCGGTCGAACGGCAGGTGGACTTCTTCCTCGTCGCCGGCGACGTCTATGACGGCGACTGGAAGGACAATAAGATCGGCCTCTTCTTCAACCGCGAGGTCGCGCGCCTGGAGCGGGCCGGGATCCCGGTCTTCCTCCTGAAGGGCAACCACGACGCCGAAAGCGTCATCACCAAGACGATCACCCTGCCGAAGAACGTCCGCGAGTTCCCCGTCAACAAGCCCGGCACATTCACGCTCGACCATCTGAAGGTTGCACTGCACGGCCAGGGATTTGCCGAACGCTCGGCGACCGAAAACCTGTCGCTCGCCTATCCGCCGCCGCAGCCCGGCTGGTTCAACATCGGCGTGCTGCACACCTCGCTGACGGGTCGCGAGCCGCATGCGACCTATGCCCCCTGTTCCGTCGAGGACCTGCGTTCGCGCGGCTACGACTACTGGGCGCTCGGCCATGTGCATGACTACGAGGTGGTGGCCAAGGACCCGCTGATTATCTTCCCGGGCAATCTGCAGGGACGCAGCATCCGCGAGCAGGGCGCCAAGGGGGCAGTCCTCGTGACCGTCGAGGACGGCGAGATCCGCCACGAGCGCATCATCACCGACGGCGCCCGTTTTGCCGAAGCCAGCGTCACGGTCGAGCCGGACGAAGATCTTCCCGCCATCCTGCGGCGCATCGAGGCGGCGCTGGAACATGTCGCCGAGATCATGGAGGGCCGGCCGCTGGCGCTGCGCATCCGCCTGACCGGCAGGACCCGCTACCGCCGCGAGCTGCTGGCCCGGGGCCAGGATTTCCGAGACGAGGCGCAGGCCGCCTGCCACCGCTGCCATGAGGACATCTGGCTGGAAAAGCTCGATGTCCGCGTCGAGGATGCCGGCACGTCCGGCGCCACAGCCGGCGGGCTG
>JBKBXP010000400.1:0-2611 GCA_046314035.1 Pseudorhizobium sp.
CGGGGGCCGGGACGGGGGCCTGGACTGGGACTTGGGCGGTTTCAGCGCGAACGGGCCGGGGCGCGGCCTCGGGGGCGGCCGGCGCGGCCGCATAGGGCTGGGACGTCGTCGTCATCGTCGGCGTCGTCATCGGCGCAGGCGCCTTCGGCACGGCTCTTGCCACGGTCGTGGCGCGTGAAAGCCGATCGGCCGTGACGCTGATCGGGCGCAATACGGCATTGATGAGCGACCTGCGCGACCTGCGAATGCATGATGCAGCCCTTCCGGGCGTGCCACTTGCGGACGCGCTGCAGTTCTCCGCCGAACCGGATGCCATCTCCGAGGCCGCGATCGTGCTGTTTGCGATGCCGTCGCAGGCACATGCGGATGCCGCCCGGCATTATGGTCCATACCTGGCCAGGGACGCCGCCGTGGTGACCTGCGCCAAGGGTCTCGACCGGGCGTCCGGTGCCGTCCTCACGGAGGTTCTGGAGCGCGAACTGAAGGGCCGATCAGCGGCGGCCCTCAGCGGTCCCGGTTTTGCGGCAGACATCGCGCGAGGCCTGCCGACGGCAATGACGATCGCAGCGGGCAAAAGGGAACTGGCGGAGCAGCTTGCGCATACGCTCTCGACGCCGAGCTTCCGGCTCTATCCCTCGACGGATCGGATCGGTGTGCAACTGGGCGGGGCCCTGAAAAACGTTCTGGCCATCGCCTGCGGCATCGTGGACGGCGCGGGACTGGGCGAATCGGCGAGGGCCGCGCTGATTTCGCGTGGGCTTGCCGAGATGTCGCGGCTTGCCGAGCGTATGGGCGGCCGGCCGGAGACGGTACGCGGACTGTCCGGTCTCGGCGATCTGGTGCTGACCGGAACCAGCCATCAGTCGCGCAATCTGCGCTATGGCATCGCGCTGGGCAAACAGGCGCCGGATAGCGCCGGCAATGAGCTTGTGGAAGGGGCGTTTGCAGCCTCGATCGCTGCAGAGCTTGGCCGGACACACGGGATCGATCTGCCGATCACCAATGCGGTTGCCGACATCATCGCGGGGCAGCTCGACGTTTCCGCAGCCGTGGAACGGCTGATGACCCGCCCGATCACCACCGAATAAGACAGACAACGGAGAGATCTCGATGCTTTTTGCCTTCCTGTGCACAGACAAGCCCGGTCACCTCAACGTCCGTATGGACACAAGGCCCGCCCATCTCGAGCACCTCAACAAGCTCAATGCGGACGGCACGCTGAAGATGGCGGGGCCCTTCCTCGACGACGAGGGCAAGCCGAACGGGAGCCTCGTCATCGTGGAAGCCGAGGACATGGCTGCCGCGCGCGCGCTTGCGGAAGCCGATCCTTACTACCAGGCCGGTCTCTTCGAAACGGTCGACGTGAAGCCCTACAACTGGGTCTTCAACAAGCCGGAGGCTTGAGCGTCCATGGCATACTGGCTGTTCAAGTCCGAGCCTTTCAAGTGGTCCTGGGAGATGCAGAAGGCCAAGGGCGATGCCGGGGAGGAGTGGTCCGGCGTCCGCAACTATCAGGCTCGCAATCACATGCGGGCGATGAAGATCGGCGACAAGGGTTTCTTCTACCACTCCAACGAGGGGTTGGAGATCGTCGGCATCGTTGAAGTCTGCGCGCTCAGCCATCCGGATTCGACGGCGGATGGCGATGCGCGATGGGATTGCGTTGATATCCGCGCCATCTGCGATGTGCCCACTCCGGTGACGCTGAAGGAGATCAAGGCCAATCCGAAGTTCGAGACGATGTCGCTCGTGACATCAATGCGGCTTTCGGTTCAGCCGGTCACGGACGAGGAGTACGTGGAGATCTGCCGCCTCGGCGGGTTGGACAATCCGCCGCGCTCGCCCGATTGAGGCTGGTGTGAAGACGGATCCCCGCAGCTTCATTCTCGCCAATACGACGCTTCTTGCGCCACCGCATGTGCCGGAGGTTCGCTTGCATCTCGCCGACGAGGCGCATGATCTGTGGCAGAAGACCGAGGATGAACTGGAGGAGGTCGGCCTTCCGCCACCCTTCTGGGCCTTTGCCTGGGCCGGCGGACAGGGGCTGGCGCGCTACATCCTGGACAATCCCGAGGCGGTTTCCGGAAGACGGGTGCTCGACTTTGCAACGGGCTCCGGACTGGTGGCGATTGCCGCAAGTCTTGCCGATGCGCTGAGCGTTCGTGGGGCCGACATCGATCCCTGGGCGGCGGAAGCGGTCAAGCTGAATGCCACGGCCAATGGTGTTGCGGTTGAGTTTACCGGCGCTGACATGATCGGGACGCCGGTGGAGGCTGAGGTCGTGCTGGCCGGTGACGTCTTCTATGACCAGGTTTTCGCGCAGGCCCTCCTGCCCTGGTTCAGGCGGCTCGCGTCAGAGGGGCGTCTCGTGCTCGTCGGGGATCCGGGCCGTAGCTATCTGCCGAAGGACGCTCTTGAGCCGCTAGCGTCTTACGAAGTGCCGGTGACGCGCGCCCTGGAGGACGCCGAGGTGAAGAAGACCATCGTCTGGCGGCTGATCTAGCGTTCGGCGCGGATGACGCAGACACCCGCCTCGTAGGAGCATGGGTCGGAGCGGCGAAAGTAGCGATCATCTACCTTTAGGATCGTGGCCCTGGGCGCTGGCTGCAGG
>JBKBXP010000401.1:0-2599 GCA_046314035.1 Pseudorhizobium sp.
TCCGGTGCTCCTCCGTCAGTGGCGCGGGCTTCCGATACATGCCAGTCTAGTCGATCCATTCGGGGTTGGACTTGAAGAGCGCGACCAGCCTGTCGTTGACCTGTGCGGGCTGCGCCAGAAGGTCCTCGACGGCATCGAAGACGGAGGCGTCGAGCCCGACGAAACGCTGGTCCAGCAGTTCCTTCTGCGCGGAGGATACGGCCGCCTCGGTCATGAAGGATGTGATGGACTTGCCACTCACGGCTGCGGCGCGCGCAATGATATCGCGCGTGCCGGAATCCATGCGGAGATTGACGATCTCGTCTTTTTTGACGCTGGGCATCGTGATCTCCCGGGTGCGGAAAAGGGCGTTAGCGCCTGCAAGTTCATCCGCACTAATGGCATTATCCTAGGCTTTTGTGTGGACGTTGTAAACACAAGATGCTCCCACTGGCTCCGCCGTCGCAGGCGCCGATGCTGTTGAAATCTCGCTTCTGCCCACCGCCGCAGGCTGCTAAGCCTGCATCACCCTTCCGCGATTCCGGCCCCCATGGCATTCCTCACCAGACGTTCCGCACAGACCATCACCGTCCTCGCCGTGACGCAACTCATCGGCTGGGGTACCAGCTTCGAGGTGCTCGGCGTCATGGGCCGCATCATCGCGCCGGAGCTTGTCCTCCCCAACGAGGTAATCTTCGGCGGGCTGACGGTGATGATGATCGTCAGCGCGCTGGCCGGCCCCAAGGTCGGTCGCGTGCTCGAGCGCCATGGCGCTGCCCGCGTCCTCGCACTTGGTGCGCTCGCCTTTGCCGCCGGTCTTGCCCTGCTCGCGGTCAGCACCAATGCCGCCGTCTATCTCCTCGCCTGGATCGTCATCGGGCTCGGCGGCGCGCTTGGCCTGTCGGCCCCCGCCTATACCGCCGTCGTCGAACGCGAGGGGGCGGATGCCAGGCGCGTGATCGCCATCCTGATGCTGTTCACCGGCCTCTCCGTCACCATCTTCTGGCCGCTGCTGGCGCTCCTCAACGACCTGGTCGGCTGGCGGCTCACCTTCGCCGCCTGCGCCGCCCTGCAGCTCTTCGTCTGCGTGCCGCTCTATCTCTTCGCGCTGCCGAAACCCCTGGCGGTCACAGCGGAAGGACAGATGCAGGCGCAGCTGCCGCCGGTGCCGCTGTCGGATGCGGAGCGCAGAACCGCCTTCCTGCTCGTCGCCATTGCCATCACCATCAGCTCCTTCGTCACCTTCGGGCTGGCGCCGGCGCTCCTCGAACTCCTGCAGCAGGCAGGCGCCACGCCGGAGCTGGCGCTGCAGCTCGCCGCCGCGCGCGGCGTCTTCGGCATCTCCGCCCGCTTCCTCGACATGCTGCTCGGCAAACGCGGCAGTCCGCTGATCACCGCCACGGCCGGCTGCCTGCTGATCCTCGGCGGCCTCACCCTGCTGCTCCTGATGCCGGGCTCGACCGCCGGCCTCTGGATCTTCATGCTGCTCTACGGCTTCGGCTCCGGCATCTTTGCGGTCGCCCGCGCCGTGCTGCCGCTGGCGCTGTTTTCGCCGCGCGAATTCGGCCTGCAGTCTGCGCGGCTGTCGCTGCCGCAGAACCTCGCCAATGCGGCAGCGCCGGTGATCTTCACCGCATTTCTGGATCGTCTCGGCTATCAGGCGGCCACCGTTTTTGCCGGCGGGCTTGCCTGCGTCGCGCTCCTCTCGATCGTCCTCCTGGTCCGGCTCGTACGGCAGGCGCACGCCCGCCCACCCGTCATTCCGTCACCGCCCGAAACTGCAGCTCGGCCTTGAACAGTTTCGTCTTCGGCTGCCGACCGGTGCGGGTACGCACATGCGCCAGGCTCACCAGCGCATGGCCCGCCAGCGGCAAGAACGCATCGTGCAGCAGCGCTCGCAGCTGCCCGGCAATCTCCTCGGCCGACCGTCGCCCCTCCGCCTCCGACCAGACCTCCAGCATCAGCCGGTGCTCTTCGCCCGCCTCCGTCGCCGTCGAGTAATCGCGCGTCTCCACCTCGCCGAAGACGATGCAGGGCAGCGCCGGGCGCGGCAGCAGCCGGTCGCGGATGCCGTCCGGGCCGATCAGTCCCGCCAGCGCCGCGTCCGTGGAGAGCCTCGCATGGATGGCGGCAAGCAGGGCGTTGGTGGCGGTCATCGGGCATCCTCCTCGCACTGGCAGACCAGATAGCGGCCGGTCTCATCCGGGTCCTGCACCAGTTTCACCCGGAAGATGCGGCCCCCCTTGCGCAAGCGCTGCCCGGCGGCAAGGTCGCTGCGGAACCGCACCCAGATGCGGTGCGTGATCCGGCCGGTCTCCGCCTCGGCCTCTTCCGAAAGCATGGTCGAGACCGGCTCGATCCGCGCCCAGAGCGAGGCCGCAACCGTCCAGCCGAGCACTACCCCGCCCTGCCCGTCCGGCGTTTCCTGCGGCGTCTCGAGGTCGAGCCGCGCCGTCATCTGGCCGGGATCGAAGAAGAGGAGCGGCATGGGGTCAGATCCTCCGCATCCGGAAGGGCGCAATCAGCCGCTCGTAGCCGTCCGGAATGCCGGCCGGCTGCTGGTCGGGCGAGAGCACGCCGCGGAAGGCGAACATATGGCCGATGTGGATCAGCATGGCCC
>JBKBXP010000402.1:0-2592 GCA_046314035.1 Pseudorhizobium sp.
TATTTCAGGTTCTTCTCCGGCTCGCGACGGATCATGTTGGCCGTCGGCGTCCATGTCGGCCATTCGGCCTTGCGTCCCACATAGGCACCCCCCCGGAAGGCCAGGCCTTCCTTGCCGACACCGACGCCGTAGCGCATCGCCTGGCCGCCGTCCATGACGTGGTAGAGCCGGCGCGCCTGGGTATCGACGACCATCGTGCCCGGCTTGTGGGTGGTCTCATAGGCCACCACCTGGCGGCGCAGCTCCGGCTTGATCTTGTCGAGGGGCACCGCCTTCAGCGGATACTGCTCGTCCGGCAGCGCAGCATAGTTGGCACGGTGATCGACGCCGCTCGAGGCGCAGGCGGTCACAAAGAGCGGCAGTCCGAGCAGAAACCCGCGGCGGGAAATCGACATGAATCGTGTCCTTAAGGTGTCGTTTTGATGATCCGCAAGTTAGGAACTTATGGTTAACGCATCGTGTATGGCAGCCGTGATGTGGGAGGATCACGCCAACGCGTATAGGCCGCCTGACGCGCTGGAATGCGCTGACGCAAAAAGGGGCGACCGATAGGCCACCCCTCATTAAGTTCCCTTGCAAACTTTGCCTACATGCTCGGATAGACCGGTCCCTCGCCGCCCTGCGGCGGCACCCAGTTGATGTTCTGGTTCGGGTCCTTGATGTCGCAGGTCTTGCAGTGGACGCAGTTCTGGGCGTTGATGACGTAGACCTCCTCGCCGTCCTTCTCGACCCATTCGTAGACGCCGGCCGGACAGTAGCGGGTCGACGGGCCGGCATAGACGCCGAGTTCGGAGCGCTTCTGCAGGTCCATGTCCTTGACATGCAGGTGGACCGGCTGGTCCTCCTCGTGATTGGTGTTGGACAGGAAGACGGAGGACAGGCGGTCGAAGGTCAGGACGCCGTCGGGCCTGGGATAGGCGATCGGCTTGTGCTTGGCCGCCGGCTCCAGCGCCTCCGCATCGGTCTTGCCGTGCTTCAGGGTGCCGAGGACGGAGAAGCCGAGCAGCTGGTTGGTCCACATGTCGATGCCGCCGAGCGCGATGCCGAGGCCGGTGCCGAGCTTCGACCACAGCGGCTTGACGTTGCGCACGCGCTTCAGATCCTGGCCGATCGGGCCTGCGCGCCATTCGTTTTCGATCTCGACGATCTCGTCGTTGGCACGGCCGGCGGCGAGCGCTTCGGCAATCTTTTCCGCCGCCAGCATGCCGGAATGAACCGCATTGTGGCTGCCCTTGATGCGCGGCACGTTGACGAGGCCGGCCGAACAGCCGATCAGCGCACCGCCTGGGAAGGAGAGCTTCGGCACCGACTGGTAGCCGCCTTCGGTGATGGCGCGGGCGCCGTAGGAGATGCGCTTGCCACCCTCGAAGGTCTGCGCGATCGCCGGATGCGTCTTGAAACGCTGGAATTCCTCGAAGGGGTGGAGATAGGGGTTCTTGTAGTTCAGGTGGACGACGAAGCCGACCGCCACGAGGTTGTCGTGCAGGTGGTAGAGGAAGGAACCGCCGCCGGTCTTGATGCCGAGCGGCCAGCCGAAGGAATGCTGCACGAGACCGGGCTTGTGGTTTTCCGGCTTCACCTCCCAGAGCTCCTTAAGGCCGATGCCGTATTTCTGCGGCTCGCGATCCTTCTGCAGATCATATTTGGCGATCAGCTGCTTGGCGAGCGATCCGCGCACGCCCTCGCCGATCAGCACGTATTTGCCGTGCAGTTCCATGCCGCGGGTGAAGGCGGGACCCGGCTCGCCGTTCTTCTCGACGCCCATGTCGCCGGTGGCGACGCCGCGCACGGCACCCTTGTCGTCGTAGAGAACTTCGGTTGCCGCAAAGCCGGGATAGATCTCGACGCCGAGCGCTTCCGCCTTTTCGGCCAGCCAGCGACAGACGAGGCCGAGCGAGACGATGTAATTGCCGTGGTTGCTCATCAGCGGCGGCATCAGCATGTTGGGAAGGCGCACGGAGCCCGCCGGACCGAGGAACAGGAACTGGTCGTCCGTCACCGGCGTGGTGAAGGGATGGCCCTCCTCCTCGCGCCAATTCGGCAGCAGCTTGTCGATGCCCGAGGGGTCGACCACCGCGCCGGACAGGATATGAGCGCCGACTTCCGCGCCTTTTTCGAGCACGACGACCGAAAGCTCGGGATTGACCTGTTTCAGCCGGATGGCCGACGCCAGACCCGCCGGACCGGCACCGACGATCACCACGTCGAATTCCATGCTCTCGCGTTCGGGAAGTTCCATGTGCTCGCTCATCACCTGCTCCGCTTGCCGGCTCCGCTCCCGGCATCCTCAACTTGTCTGACAACTCATTTGGCAAATGCCGATGCGCTTGTCGACCTCAAACGACTGCCGCTTGCGCCTGATCGAGCACCCAACACTTACCTTTACGTGAACGTAAGATATCGGCTCCGGCGGGAAAATCAAGTTTCGTCCGTATCCACGACGCCTGCCCGCCCCCGTCGCCCTTGCAATGCCAGGCCAAGTCTTGCATTTCGTGTCGAACCTTAGCAGAGCAGCTTCCCGCATGACACTCAACGGCTCCCCCTCTCCCTTCACGCCCCAGGACCTGCTGGAAGCCTTGTCTCGCCTGCACC
>JBKBXP010000403.1:0-2570 GCA_046314035.1 Pseudorhizobium sp.
GGCGGCGATGCGGATGGTTTCGCCGATGCCGATGCGCGAGCGACCCGGCACACGAAAGACGATCGGGCTGCCATCGGCGAGCGAGGCATGGACATAGCTCTCGGCTCCGACCAGTTCCACCGCGTCGACCTGCACCTGGCCAGAGAAGTCCGAGGGAGAGTTCTCATCGGCAATCACGATGTCTTCGGGGCGGATGCCGACGGTATCGACGCTCGCCGCAACGCCGGAATTCGTGCCGAGCACCCAGCCACTTCCCTCCACCGCCTTACGCTTCAGGAGGTTCATCGACGGAGAGCCGATGAAAGTGGCGACGAAGGTGGAGGCTGGCCGCTCGTAGAGCTCGATCGGCGTGCCGACCTGCTCGATGCGCCCGCCGTTCAGCACCACCAAGCGGTCAGCCAGCGTCATGGCCTCCATCTGGTCGTGGGTGACGTAGACGCTGGTCGTGGCAAGCGACCGCTGCAGCCGGCGGATCTCGACGCGCATCTGCACCCGGAGCTTGGCGTCGAGGTTCGACAGCGGCTCGTCGAAGAGGAAGGCAGAGGGCTTGCGGACGATGGCCCTGCCCATGGCGACGCGCTGTCGCTGGCCGCCGGAGAGTTGGCGCGGCTTGCGCTCGAGGAACGGCTCGATTTCCAGGGCCGTTGCGGCTTCCGCGACGCGCCTGTCGATCTCATCTTTGGGCGTATTGCGGTTCTTCAGGCCGTAGGACAGGTTCTGCCGGACGGTCATGTGCGGATAGAGCGCATAGTTCTGGAAGACCATGGCAATGTCGCGCTCGGCGGGCTCCAGATTGTTGATGACGCGGCCACCTATCGCGATTTCGCCCGAGGAGATCCCCTCCAGGCCGGCGATCATGCGCAGCAGGGTGGATTTACCGCAGCCGGAGGGGCCGACGAGCACGATCATCTCGCCGTCGGCGATATGCAGCGACACACCCTTGATTGCTTCGATATTGCCGCCGTAGACCTTGCGGACATCCTTGAGTTCAATTTCGGCCATTACTTTTCAGTCTCCACAAGACCTTTGACGAACCAGCGCTGCATCAGCACGACGACCAGAACGGGCGGGATGATGGCGAGGATCGCGGTAACCATGACGTAGTTCCACGGCGTGGACGCGTCGGTGAAATCGACCATGCGCCGCAGTCCGATGATGATCGTGTTCATCTTCGCGTCGTTGGTGACGAGAAGCGGCCAGAGATACTGGGTCCAGCCGTAGATGAAGAGGATCACGAAGAGCGCGGCGATATTGGTCTTCGAAAGCGGCAGCAGGATATCCTTCATGAAGCGGAAGGGACCGGCATTGTCGAGACGGGCCGCTTCCACCATTTCGCCCGGGATCGTCAGGAAGAACTGGCGGAAGAGGAATGTCGCCGTCGCCGACGCCATGAGCGGCAGGGTCAGGCCGGCATAGCTGTCGAGAAGGCCGAGATCGACGATCACCTTGTAGGTCGGCAGGATGCGGACCTCCACCGGCAGCATCAGGGTGATGAAGATCATCCAGAAGAAGCCCATCCGGAACGGGAAGCGAAAGAAGACGATCGCAAAGGCCGAGAGGAAGGAGATGATGATCTTGCCGATCGCGATCGCCATGGCGACCACGAAGGTGTTGAAGAGAAGCCGCTCCAGACTCACGCCGACGACCCGCTCGACGCCGCCGGAGAGCGCTCCGGAATAGTTCTCGATGAACTGGTCTCCCGGCAGCAGCGACATGGGCGGGCGGATGATGTCGATCGACGTCATCGTCGAGGCGATGAACGTATAGTAGATCGGAAAGGCCACGATGATGATGCCGAGCACCAGCACGAGATGGCCGAAGAGTGTCGCAACGGGGCGATTTTCAATCATGACCGGACCTCAACCATAGTGCACCTTCTTCTCCACGAAGCGGAACTGGAAGGCGGTCAACGCGATGACGATGATCATCAGCACGACCGACTGG
The DNA here is from genome assembly GCA_046314035.1 of Pseudorhizobium sp. Taxonomy (GTDB): domain Bacteria; phylum Pseudomonadota; class Alphaproteobacteria; order Rhizobiales; family Rhizobiaceae; genus Neorhizobium. Next base: position 1,945 of record JBKBXP010000403.1, read on the forward strand.
GCAGCGGATGAGCCGAGGTTCAGGTTCACAAAGCCGTCGTTGTAGACCTTGTAGACGAGCGTCTCCGTCGCCTTGGCCGGACCGCCGCCGGTGACAGCATGGATGATGCCGAAGGTATCGAAGAAAGCGTAGACTGTGTTGACCACCAGCAGGAAGAATGTGGTCGGGGCCAGCAGCGGGAAGACGATCGTCCAGAACCGACGCGCTCCCCTCGCCCCGTCGATGGCCGCGGCCTCCAGAAGGGACTTCGGGATGGCCTGCAGGCCTGCAACGAAGAACAGGAAATTGTAGCTGATTTGCTTCCACGCGGCCGCCGCGACCACGAGCGTCATCGCCTGGTTTCCGTCGAGCAGCGGATCCCACATGATGCCGTTGCGGCGCAGGAGATAGGCGAAGGTGCCCATGGCGGGGTTGAACATGAAGAGCCACAGCATGCCCGCCACGGCAGGCGCCACGGCATAGGGGATGATGAGGAAGGTCCGATAGACGCCGCGGCCGCGAACCACGAGATCCGCGGCCGTTGCCAGAAACAAGGCCGTACCCATGGCGACGGCTGCCGTCAGGACGCTGAACACGAGCGTCACCTGCAGCGAGTGCAGGTAGTTCGGATCCGTGAAGATCGCCTG
>JBKBXP010000404.1:0-2551 GCA_046314035.1 Pseudorhizobium sp.
CGAAAGCCTTCCTTGCCCACAAACGCGACGTCCAACAGCGTCGGTCGGGCAAGCTGGGCGACCTGGCCGACTTCGGACAGGTGAACGCCATCGTGAAAGCGGCCCGGCTCTCGCCACCCTCGCCACGGTTCGTCACCGACGACGCCACCCGTTCGGCCTTGAACGACGCTTTCCTCGTCGATGTGGCGCAGACGCTCTCAATCTATGGGCTTCACGCGGGCGATCTGCGACGGTCGGCTGAGGCATCCACCGCACTCGTTCAAGCCGCGGCGGCGCATATCAGGGGTGGTGCCACGGTTGGGCAGGAAGCGCTGCTCGCCGACACCGTGGTGATCGGTCATGTCTCGGGAACCGACGAAGCCGAGCAGCTCGACGATGGTGCGTCGTCCTCTGTATCGGTGGTCGTCGACCAGGCGTTGAAGGGCAAGGCCAAGGTCGGCGACACGCTCAAATTTCGGCGGACGAGCGGTAAGCTGCCCGATGGGCGGCGGCTCTCGGCAAGCGACGAGGATCCGTTGGCGAACGGTGCGCCGGTTGCCCTGCTCGCGTCGCGCTCGCGCTACGAAAAGGAGCTTGCTCCTCAGGGTGGAAGCGCGCGGTGCCCCAGCTGTGTCGTCGAGGTCGTGCCCGTCTTTCTGGTGAACGGACAGTCGCTGGTTCCGACCGGCGGATATCCGACCGCCACCACCCTCGACGCCCTCACCGCTGCCACGAAGTAAGGAGTAGGAAAAATGACCAGGAAATCTGCGCTGCTCGCCTGCGTGCTCGCCTTCGCCAACGCCGCACCGGCGTTTGCCGGGCCGATCCCGCAACCCTATTATTTCCCGAACGGTTCGCGGGGTGTGAAGATCAACTATGCGCTTCCGGCCGCCTGCGACGCCAACACCAAGGCCGCGGTCGACACGATCAACGCCGCGGGGCGCTCGTTCCAGCTCACCGGAACGACGCAGAACTACACGTCGACTTACTACTCGGCGACCGAGGACCCGGATTTCATCAACATCCAGGACGGCTCCAGCATGTCGGCGATCATGCGGACCATTATTTACGGCTATTCCGGTCCAGCGCCTGCGCAGGCGATCGACGCGACCGTGTACGTGAACACCGACCGCATCTACTACGACACGGGCGACACGGCGCAATCGACCGATCTGATCTGCGGTTCGTCGATTACGTCGAGCAATATCGGCCAGCATATCGACTGGCAGTCCGCGATGACGCATGAGATGGGTCACGTGAAAGGGATGGACCACCGCACCGATGGTTCGACAGGCCCATGCTTGATGACGACCTATCTCAACCCTGGGCAGATCAAGCGAAGCCTATACTCTGACGAGCGGGCGCTGCTGGTCGGGTTCTATGGCTAATCGAGGCAAAGCCTCGATCGGGGCGGGATGGCTTCTGGCCCTCATCGCCCTGGCAGGGTGCGACCGCGGCTCCGAGAAGGAGCCGCGGCCCACCGAGCTCTCCGGCCCCGTCGGGACCGAGTATTCGATCCACCCCCGCAATGTGGCCGGCGACCGCCTGCTGATTGCTGGCTGCTGCACGTTCGACGTGCAGGATGCTCAGGTGACCAAGCTCGAAGGAGATGTGGACGGCCGCATGGTCGAGGGGAACGGTTATCGGGTGGAGATTTCGTTCGGGAACGGCCTGGCCCGCCGGCCTCTCTCCACAACTGCGCCCTCGACCCTCAACATCGATGACGTAACTCTCCGGAAGTTCAGGCCAGCAAGTGCCGGACAGAAAGAGCCCGATCTCCTCTACGCCGCTATCGTCCCCCTCAATGCAGAGGCGCAACGCCGTCGCGTCCGGAGCCCCGGCCTTGAAGTCAGGGCTTGGTGCGCCACGCCTGCGGGCTGCCAGGCCGCAACTCGGTTAGTCGAGGGGATCAGATTCTGACCATTCCCGTCAGTGGCGCCAAGCGTGAGCGCGGCGCACTGATTGCGAGCAGCCGCAGAAGATGGCGAGCACATTATCAGGAAACGTGAGCAGTCGCGCGTGCTCAGTGTCAGCTAATCCGAGCAGAAAGGTGATCTGTTTGCGAGCAGGAGCCCATCCGATTGCGAGCGGCTACATCTATTTCTCGCTCCAAGCGGCCTCTGCGGGCCTGGGGGGTAGCAATCGGCCCGTGCCGCTTGGTGGAGGGCGATATCGCGGCCGGGGTACTGGCGGCACCGCTGGGCTTCGCGGCTGACGGTTCGACCTACAACCTGCTGTCCCCACTGCCGCTCGATAGCGAGCCGTCCGTAGCGTTAGCGTCGACCTGGCTACGCACGATCGCGGGCGGCAGCGCCGCTCGCCCGCCCTGCGGGGGAGCGGCGCGCGATTCTGGCGCTAGGTGACGCGGAAGTCCTCGGTCACGGCTAGGCGGGGAAGGTAACGGGCACCAATAACTTGTCCTCGATCGGCTCGACGTCGCGCAGCTCCACCATCGCGATCTTTTCGGCGCGCTCGGCCCCGATCGGATCAAGATAGACATAGGTGTGGTCTGCAAAGACCGGGCTGCACAAGCGCCAGATGACACCCTTGCGCCCGACCCGGCGCTCCGATC
>JBKBXP010000405.1:0-2548 GCA_046314035.1 Pseudorhizobium sp.
TCGAGACGCCGGTGAACCTGACCAGGAAGCAGAAGGATCTCCTCAAGCAGTTCGAGGAAGCATCCTCGCCAGGCAACAGCCCGGAGAGCACCGGCTTCTTCGCCAAGGTCAAGGAATTCTGGGACGGGTTTCAGAACTGAGAATCCCGGCTAATCTGAAGGCCCCCGGCAACAGGCCGGGGGCTTTTTCATGTCCGGGTGATCCCATGACCGCGCCGCTTTCTGCCTATCTCCTGCCGATTGCGCTTCTCATTGCGTCCAATGTCTTCATGACGGCGGCCTGGTACTGGCATCTGAAATTCACCTCGACGCCGATCCTGACCGTGGTGCTGCTGAGCTGGAGTCTGGCCTTTTTCGAATATTGTCTCGCCGTCCCGGCAAACCGGATCGGCTATGAGGTCTTTTCCGCCGCGCAGCTCAAGACCATTCAGGAAGTCATTACACTGACTGTCTTTGTCGCTTTCTCGACAATATATCTTGGCCAGTCGCCGACATGGAACACGGCCATCGGCTTCGCTTTCATCGCGCTTGGCGCCTGGTTCGTGTTCCGAGGCTGAGGAAATCCGCGCCTTTCGGCTTCGCTCCCGTAGCACCGCGTCATAAAGGCGCGGTTTACTTCATTGCCTCCCGGCTTTTCCACTCCGTTAGGAAGTTCCGGTCAATATCCCCCTCAAGACAGCCACTTCCTTTCTGGGGGACGATGAGATGAAGACCTTGAAACATGCAGCGCTGGCGGCGCTTATCGCGGGCGTGATGTGCACCGCCGCTGCCTCGACGGGCTATGCCGCCAGCAGCATCGACGCGCGGCTCGAGGCGCTGGAGAACGAGCTCCGTGCACTGAGGGCCGAAGTCGCCGAACGCGATGCCAAGATCGCGGCGATGGAGGAAAAGACCGCGAAGATCGACGCGATCGCCGCCAAGACCGACGACATGCCGAAGTTCAAGCCGAACAAGCTCGAGATGGAGAGCGCCGACGGCCAGTTCTCGATGGGCATTGCCGGCCGCATCCAGGCCGATGCCTATGCGATCGACGACGACAATTCGGCGCTGAACCCGATGGGCAATGGCGCGCAGCTTCGCCGCGCGCGTCTCGGCGCCTATGGCAAGATGTTCGGCGCCTGGCAGTACAAGTTCGAAGTCGAATATGCCGGCGACAAGGTTGCCATCAAGGACGCCTATGTGCAGACCGGCCTGACCGATGAGCTGAAGATCCGCGCCGGTCACTTCAAGGAATTCTACGGCATCGACCATCTGACGTCGGACAACTACGTCACCTTCATGGAGCGTGCGAGCTCCTCCGTCTACTGGCCCGACGAGGCGATGGGCGTCGGTCTCATCTATGGCGATGAAAAGCTCTACGGCATCCAGGCCGGCATCTATTCGCCGGGCGTTGCGAGCGGCGGCGCGGGCGGCACGACGGACTGGTCCGTCACGGGCCGCGGCTATGTCGCGCCGCAGATCGGCTCCGGCGTCGTTCATGTCGGCCTCAATGGCAGCTATCGCGGCTATGAGACGAGCGCGACGACGAAGTTCGAACAGCGCCCGGAAACGCATCTCGCGGAGAAGGTGCTGCGCACCGGCAATATTGCGAACCCGTCGAGCGAAACGCGCTTCGGCCCGGAAATCGCCGCCGTGTTCGGCCCGGTCTCGGCACAGGCCCAGTATGACTGGTCGCAGATCGACCGCGATGGCGGCCTGCCGTCTGTCTCGACCGAGGGCGGCTATGTGGAGGCAAGCTGGTTCGTGACCGGCGAAAGCCGCAACTACGACGTCAAGTCGGGCACGTTCGGCCGGCCCAACGCGACGAATGCCATCCAGCTTGCGGCCCGCTACAGCCGGCTGAAGCTCGAGGATGCGGCGCTGACCGACGCGCGCCGCGGCACCATGGACAACATCACGCTCGGCGCAAACTACTTCTTCAACCCGAATGTCCGGCTGATGCTGAACTGGGTCCGCGCCGATACCGATTATACCGCCTCGACCGACGAGACCTACAACATCGTCCAGTCGCGCCTCCAGCTCGACTGGTAAGCCCTCCCCCCGCCGGGCCCCCCGATTGCAGGTGCCCGGCCCTCGCGAGCCCGTCCGGCGCCCCATGCCGGACGGGCTATTCGCGCTTCTGCGGCCTCCGGCGCCTCGCGGATTTACCTCGCCGGAAGGGCCTGATATACCGCCGCCTGACGCATAACCGGGCAGACCATGATGGCGCAGGATGTGAAGATCGCGGTGACGGGGGCGGGCGGCCGGATGGGCGCCACGCTGATCCGCCTTATTGCGGGCACGGACGGACTTGCCGTGACGGGCGGGCTCGAGGCCGGAGGCTCGCCGCATATCGGCCAGGATCTCGGCCTGCTCGCCGGTCTTTCGGCGCCGCTCGGCATCGCCGCGACGGCGGAGGCGGCGCGCGCGAGCCGCCTCGCCGGGCGGGCGTTCGTCACCTTCATCATCCTGTTGTGGATCAGTTCGGCGCTGGGCGGGGCGATTGCGCTGGGGCTGTTGTCGGCATTCCCGCTCGGCGCGGACCTGGCTGCGGCGCTGCGCGATGCGCT
>JBKBXP010000406.1:0-2544 GCA_046314035.1 Pseudorhizobium sp.
TCGTGGACCGTAGACCCTCAGCCGGATGGCGCACAGTTTCAGATCACGTGGCGCGAGACCGGCGTCGAGGATCCTGATCTTGTGACGCGCGTGAACGGGTTTGGTCTGTTGGTTTTGAAACGCATCGTTGCTGCAGCCCTGAGGGGCTCCAGCTCATGGACTGCGCGCAAGGGAGGCATCGTTTGGACATTGGCCACGCCGCTGTCGCACGTCCAAGTCTGACAAGGATCAACATCAGGCATTGCCATTGCCTTGCAGGAGCATTCCATCAGGGTCAGGCGTCATGCCGCCGGCGCCCCTTGCGTGAAAGCCGACGCCGGTCATCCGACCCAGCAGCCCGGCGCTGCATCGCGCGGCCTTGAGCCGCGGGGATGGGACGTGCTGTTGCCATGATGCAGCTTAAACAGTCGACCGACCGGCTTTGCAATCGTCTCCAGCCAGCATCACAGGATCGGCGTTCTGATGTCGTCGATGATCTCGTTGATCGCTGCCACCAGGTTCCTGATCTGCTGCTGTGTGTGGTCGCTCGTCAGGCAGATGCGCAGCCCCGCCTGGCCACGGGCGACGGTGGGAAAGAAGATAGCCGAGGTGTAGAAACCCTGCTCAAGCAATTGGCGTGCAGCGGCAACCGCGAGCAGTTCATCGCCGATCCGCACGGTGCGGATGGGTAGGATGGACGATGTCTCACCTGTTGGCAGCAGAGCGTCCAGCAGGGCAAGATTGTCGCGCAACGACTGTTGTCGCAGCCCAAGCTCTGCCGAGCGGTGAATGGCTACAGAGGCCAAGGCGGCTCCAATGGCGGCCGTGTTGAGAGAGGCGGAAAAGGCATAGGCGATGGCGAAGCGCCGAAACAGAAGCTCTTGCTGCGCGGTACCGAGCATGACCATTCCGCCCGAGGCACCAAATCCCTTTCCCAGCGAGGCAGCGACGATTGTTCGATCGCCAAGCCTACCCAGAGCGCTGCGCGCAAAGCCGGCCCCGTTGCAGCCTTCGATGGAGATTCCATGGGCGTCGTCGACATAGAGAAACAGGCCGTATCTCTCCTGAAGCGACCGCAGGGGTTCGAGCGGAGCATGACCGCCCATCGAATAGACGCCGTCGCAGATATAGGCGACTTGGTGATGGCTTTTGCACAGAGCTTCGAGCGCGTCGAGATCGTTGTGCGCAATGGTTTCGACAGTGGTCTCCTCGGCAACAACGGCTTTGTGGTGGGCCAGCGTTGCATGAGCCAGCCGATCGAAGACCATCACCGGCCTGCGCCCGCTCGTCATATGACCTGAGGCCAGAAGCGGCAGCGCGCTCATGTTGGCGGCCAGCACGGTCGTAAACGTGACGACTCTTGTGTCGAACAGGGCAGACAGTTCCGCCTCCAGCCGCTCCAAAACGGAAAAATTCAATCGTGTGCGGGCACAGGACCAGTGCAAGGCGCCGCTGTCTTGCACTGTCTTGATAGCGCCTTCGATGATGGAGGGATGATTGTCGAGCCCCAGGTAGGAGCAGCGAACGAAGTCGACAATGGTTGCTCCGGTGGCCGGCAGCTGTACGCAGCGCCCTGTCGTCGGGGCGGCATAGAGTGCCATGATGCCTTGGTAGTGCGCCGCCTCGAAGGATCCGCTTGCCGCGTCGATCATCGCCGCTGTATTGCGACCGGTCCGGCGTTTTGGGCTCATCTGCTCGTCTTGCATGGCTTGCCTCCCAATGCTCTGCAAGACGGGAGTTGGTCACGGCAAGCTGCTGCTGACCACGAAGACACCCTCAAGAAATCGGCAAGACTTCAGCAGGATCCGTCTTTGCAGTCCGCAGCACCCGGCAGCTCGGCAACAAAGCCGCTGGAGCGGATCGTCCTGATCACCCGCTGACCCGTCGTCATCACCAGCGCTTGCCGCAGTTTGCCGATATGGACGTCGACGGTGCGCGCCTCGACATGGCGCGCCGCGGGCCATGCCGCTTCGATCAGTTGACGGCGCGAGACCACCTGCCCGGGAGTGACAAGCAACCGCTTCAGGAGCCGATATTCGGTGGGGGTGAGCTGGATGCTACCACCGTGGCCGCTCAGCTGCCGTGTGTCATCTCTGGTGGTGAGCGCGGCGGGCTGCCGACCTCCCGCATCGTCGGTGCCAAGCGGGTGGCCCGATTTCTGGATGACGCTGATCAGGCACGAGATGATCAGGTCTGGCGCGACAGGGCGCAAAATACATTGGTCCACACCACATTTGACCAGCGGCAGATAGTGTTGCTCATGGCGCGCCGCAATCAAAGCCATCAGCGGGACCGGCTGTGGCAAGGGCATCGCCCGGACCCGTCGGCAGAAGGCCAGGATGGCCTCCATGTCGTCATTGCTGGCGACGATAATGGCTTGGGTGGCGCGCAGGGCCTCGTCATCGATCCCGTCACCGGGATCAATGACCCTGAAGTCAAAGCCGCTTTGCACCAGCACATGGCCGACAAAGACACAAAAGTCCGCGTCATTGGATGCGATGAGGATCTTATCGCGCATGCTACCCTCTTCAACAGCGTTTCGGATGTCCCACGGGCAGGTTCTGC
>JBKBXP010000407.1:0-2537 GCA_046314035.1 Pseudorhizobium sp.
GTATCGTTTGAGTTCACTATCGAGCCTCGCGCAGCTGATTGCACGCTCTACCGCATCGAAGTAACTGCCGTTCTGGATCGGGCCTCTGGTTCCGAACCGGTTGCCTAGACAAGGCCTGTGCCGATAAGGGAATGCCCGAAGCGCTGCGGCTAGAAACCCGCAAGATCGCTTCGCCACCATCAGGATCGACCCACCATGTCCGACGACCAGCCAGGCTTTGCACTCCCCGAGGAACGGCAGGATACGCCGCTCTACGAGCAGATGAAGGCCGAGATCAAGGCGCGGATCGAGCGCGGCGAATGGCCTATCAATTTCCGTATCCCCTCCGAAAACGAGCTCGTCGAGATGCTGGGGGTGAGCCGGATGACGGCGCATCGGGCGCTCAGGGAACTGGCCAGCGAAGGCGTCATCGTCCGTGTCCAGGGGCGCGGTTCCTTCGTTGCGCCGAAGAAGCGCCGGGCCAATGTCAGTGACGTGCGCAACATCGCCGAGGAAATTGCAGAGCGCGGCGGACAGCATTCTGTCGAGATCGTGCTGATGCAGGCGGAAGTCTGCGATCACGATCTGGCGGACAGGCTGGAAGTCGAGACCGGCGCTTCGGCCTTTCATTCGGTCATCGTGCACAAGGAAGACGACCTGCCGATCCAGCTCGAGGATCGCTTCGTCCATGCAGAGCTTGCGCCCGCCTATCTCGACCAGGATTTCCGGACGATGACGCCGAATGCCTATCTGAGCGGTATCGCGCCGATTTCGCGCGCCGAGCAGTTCGTCGAGGCGGTGTTACCCCAGCCGTGGGAATGCCGGCTGCTAGCGATCGCAAGGTCCGAACCCTGTCTTCTGGTGCGGCGTCGGACCTGGTCCGGCGACCGGCTGGTGACATCCGTTCGGCTTCTCTATCCGGGTAGCCGCTACAGTCTCGAAAGTTCTTATTGAGCCGAGAAGAAAACCGGCCGCAAGCTTTGTCGCGGCCGGTCGAAGTTGGCCCAGTCGGTCAGGCTGTGGCTGAGGGCTCCTTGATCCGGAACCAGATCAGATAAAGCGCCGGCAGGAAAAGCAGCGTCAGCACCGTACCGACGATGATGCCGCCCATCATCGCGAAAGCCATTGGCCCCCAGAAGATCTCAGAGGCGATGGGGATGAGCGCGAGACTGGCCGCGGCAGCCGTCAGCATGATCGGTCGCATGCGGTGCTCGGTGGCCTCGCGGACCGCGTCCCACGCATGCCGGCCGTTGCGTTGCAGCGTATCGATCTCGACCACGAGGATGACCGAGTTACGGATGAGGATGCCGATCAGGGCCAAGACGCCGAGAATGGCGACGAAGCCGAGAGGCGCACCGCTGGGCAGGAGGGCTGCGACAACACCGATCAGTCCGAGAGGGGCTACAATCACCACCATGAACAGGCGCTGGAAGCTCTGCAGCTGGAACATGAGGATCGTCGTCATGGTCAGAAGCATCAGCGGTACGACGGCCGCAATCGGTGCCTGGCTTTTGGCGCTGCTTTCGACCGAGCCGCCGACCGCGACATGATAACCCGCAGGAAGTTCAGCGGCATAGGTTTCGACCTTGCCCTTCAAGGCCGCATCGATGGTGGCCGGCTGCGTGGCGTCGGTAATGGCAGCTTTCAGCGTGATCGTCGGACTGCGATCACGACGCCAGATCACGGGCTGCTCCATGCCATAGGAGAAGGTGGCGATGGAGGCGAGCGGTACGGACTGGCCATCACCGCCGGGCAACTGCAGATTGCGGAGTGTTTCAACAGACTGACGCTCGTCGCCCGGTGCACGGCCGACCACATTGATCAGATAGATGCTGTCGCGCAGCTGGGTCATGGTGGAGCCGCCGGCCATATTGTTGAGCGCCGTCGCGATATCGCTCGAGCTCACGCCAAGAAGGCGGGCCTTGTCCTGAAGCACATCGACCTTGACGGTGCGAGCCGGCTCCATCCAGTCGAAGACGATGCGACCGAGACGTGGCTCCGTGCCGATGACGGCTGCAAGTCCGGCTGCGTATTCGCGCACCTTCTCCGGATCCGGGCCGCTGACTCGGTACTGGATCGGCCGACCGACCGGCGGCCCGAGCTCCATTTCCTTGACCAGAATGTCCGTACCCGGATAGCCATCTGCGGCAACCGCCTTCAGCTTTTCCTTGAGAGCCTCACGGGCTTCGATGCTCTTGGTGACGATGACCATCTGGCCGAAATATGGGGCCGACGGCTGCACGTCGAATGAGAGAACGAAACGCTTGGCGCCTTGCCCGACATAGGACGTCCAGTGTTCGATGCTGTCGTCATTGGCGAGGTAGGTGGCCTCGAATTCATCCATGTCGGCCTTGGTCTGGGCCAGCGTGGAGTTCTGCCGCCCGGTCCAGTCGACGATCAATTCTGGACGGTCCGATGCTGGGAAGAACTGCTGCTGGACGAAGCCCATGCCATAGACGGAGAGGAGGAAGACGCCGAATGTGGCGGCGACCGTCATCTTCGGCCAATGCATGCAAGCCGCCAGAATGCGCGAGAACATCTGGGCGACCCTGCCCTTC
>JBKBXP010000408.1:0-2522 GCA_046314035.1 Pseudorhizobium sp.
GCGCTTGGCCATGCCGTCGCTGCCGCCGTGGAGATGGGTGACGCCCTTCTCGTTGAGTTCCAGCTGGTAGGCCTTGCCGTCCAGTTCGAACCGGCCGTCGGTGATGCGGTTGGCGCAGCGTCCGGGCGTCGCGCCGAAATAGGACGAGTATTTCGGGTAGTCGTCGAAGGCGCCAAATCCCAGAACGAGCGGCGGCTGGTGGCCGTCGAGCCGCAGATCCTGGATGACCGCGCCCCAGGTCATGACATGCGCCGTCAACCCGCCGCCGGAGATCGTCACCCGGTAGACAGACTCGCCCTTTGCCGTTGTCCCGAAAACTTCGCGCTCGACCATTTCAACCTCCAAATCAGTGCGGGCTGAACCTGATCGATTTGGCCGAGCGGCGCAACGGGCAAAGCGGCTAGCGGCTCAGCGCCCGCGTGGCCTGCTCGACGCCTCCGAGGGTCAGCGGGAACATCCGTTCCGAGACGATCCGCTGCAGCTGGAGGATCGATTGCGTGAACTGCCAGTGCGCCTGCGGGACCGGGTTCAGCCAGACGCAACGATGGAAATGATCCGTCATCCGCCGCATCCAGAGCTCGCCGGGCTCCTTGTTCCAGTGTTCGACGGAGCCGCCGGCATGGGTGATCTCATAGGGGCTCATCGAGGCGTCGCCGACGAAGATGACGCGGTAGTCGCTGCCGAAGGCGTTGATGACCGTTTCCGTCGAAAGACGCTCCGAGCGCCGGCTGTTGTCCTTCCAGACGCTCTCGTAGAGGCAGTTGTGAAAGTAGAATTGTTCCAGATGTCGAAACTCGCTTCGGGCGGCGGAAAACAGCTGCTCCACCGCCAGCACGTGATCGTCCATCGAGCCGCCGACATCGAAGAACATCAGGAGCTTGACGGCATTGCGCCGTTCAGGCCGTGTCCGGACGTCGAGATACCCGTGCTGCGCGGTGGACTGGATCGTGCCGTCGAGATCGAATTCCTCTGTCGCCCCTTCCCGCACCCAGCGGCGAAGACGCCGCAGGGCGATCTTGATGTTGCGCGTGCCGAGTTCGACGCTGTCGTCGAGATCGGCAAACTCCCGCCTGTCCCAGACCTTGACGGCACGCCGGTTGCGGGAGCGGTCCTGGCCAATCCGCACGCCTTCGGGATTGTAGCCATAGGCGCCGAAGGGAGAGGTACCGGCGGTGCCGATCCACTTCGAGCCGCCCTGATGGCGCCCACCCTGCTCCGCGAGCCGCTGGCGCAGCGTCTCCATCAGCGCCTCGAATCCGCCGAGAGCCTCGACGAGGCGTTTTTCCTCCTCGCTCAGATAGCGTTCGGCAAGCTTTCTGAGCCACTCCTCCGGCAGCGCCACCGGGTCGGTGCCCGACTCGCCGGCGACCGACTGCAATCCGCGGAAATGCGCGGCAAACACCTGATCGAACCGGTCAATATGCCGCTCGTCCTTCACCAGGCAGGTTCGGGCGAGAAAATAGAAGGCCTCGACGTCGAAATCCGCCAGCCCCTGCATCATCCCCTCCAGCAGCGACAGATACTCCCGCAGCGTGACGGGAAGCCTGGCAGCCTTCAACTTGAGAAAAAAGGGAACCAGCATCCTAGACCGTGCCTATCTTCTCCAGCTGGTAGGGCGTCGTCTGGTAGATTTCATTGATCCAGTTGCCGAACAGGAGATGAGCGTGGCTGCGCCAGCGATTCAGCGGCGTCAGCGCAACGTCGTTGTGCGGGAAGTAATTGTGCGGCAGCTTGATCGGCACACCGGCATTGACGTCACGGAAATATTCCTCGGCCAGCGACGTGGAATCATATTCGACGTGGTTGAACATGTAGAGCCGGCGCCCGTTTGCCTCTTCGACGAGGCAGACGCCCATTTCCTCGGACTCCATCAGGATCTTCAGGTCCGGCACCTTGTCGATGTCCTCGCGCCGCACCTCTGTCCAGCGTGATACGGGCACCTGGAAGTCGTCGGAGAAGCCGGTCAGGAACACCGAGGCCGGACACAGGTTGCGGTGGCGGTAGACGCCGAAGGCTTTCTCCTTCAGCTCGTGCTTCGGCACGCCGTGGAAGTGATAGATCGCGGCCATCGCACCCCAGCAAACGTTCATCGTCGAGTGAACGTTCGTTTTCGTCCAGTCGAGGATCTGCTGCATCTCGTCCCAATAGGTGACGCTCTCGTAGGGAAGCGTCTCCACCGGCGCGCCGGTGATGATGAAGCCGTCGTACTTGCGGTGCTGCACCTCCTCCCAGGTCTCGTAGAAGGAGAGCAGATGTTCTTCCGAGGTGTTCTTCGCCTTGTGTCCGCCGATCCGCACGAGCGACAGCTCGACCTGCAGCGGGGAGGCCCCCACGAGCCTTGCCATCTGCAGCTCGGTCTTGATCTTGTTGGGCATGAGGTTGAGCAGGCCGATCTGCAGCGGACGGATATCCTGCCGCACGGCGGCGCTGTCCCACAACCCGACCTCGCCGAGCGGCCGGCCGATGATCTCGGACGACGGATAGCCCGTCAGCGCGGTGAAGCTGGCGTTGATCTCGCACAG
>JBKBXP010000409.1:0-2520 GCA_046314035.1 Pseudorhizobium sp.
GATCATCGACGGTCGCTCCTGCAACGGCCTGTCCGATGACGAGAGGACCGCGATCCGCCGCAGCGACATCGGCTTCGTCTACCAGTTCCATCATCTCCTGCCGGAGTTCACCGCGCTCGAGAACATCATGATGCCGCAGCTAATCGCCGGCCTGGGGCAGGCAGAGGCAAAGGAGAGGGCGGCGCAGCTGCTCGACTACATGCGCATCGGCCATCGTGCCGACCACCGCCCGACGGAGCTGTCGGGGGGCGAGCAGCAGCGGGTGGCGATTGCCCGGGCCGTCGCCAACGCACCGCGCGTGCTTCTCGCCGACGAGCCGACCGGCAACCTCGACCCGAAGACCGCATCCTACGTCTTCGATGCGCTGGAAGCGCTCGTCAGGCAGTCTGGTCTGGCAGCGATGATTGCTACCCACAACCACGATCTGGCGGCCCGCATGGACCGGCGCGTCACGATCGAGGGCGGCAAGGTCATCGACTTCTAGTCCAGCACATATCCTCCACCTGATGGTTCATGGGGCTGCCGGCAACGGCCGCCTCATTTTGTTTCTGTGGCCGCTTGACGCGAGAATAAAAAGAGAACAAAGTGCCAACATACAGGAACAAAGGAGATGACGATGACTGACCTCATTCGTGACATTGCTGCATTTGCTTCCATTGCGACCTTCGTCGCCAGCATTTCCATGCTGATGATGGCCATGTGACCTCGCCAGCGCCGAAAGGCGTTGATGATCGCAGTCTGAACTGGACTTACTGGGCCGGAAGCCGGAAAATCACCTGATTCAGAAGGTGATAAAGAGCATGGCAGATCAGGCGGAAAATCGGGTGGCGGGTGGCGAGACAAACACGCCGCAGTTTGTTCACCTGCGGGTTCATTCAGCCTTTTCGCTGCTCGAGGGCGCTCTGCCGCTCAAGAAGATCCTGTCCAAGGCCGTTGCCGACAACCAGCCGGCGATAGCGATTGCCGATACCAACAATCTCTTCGTGGCACTCGAATTTGCCCAGAAGGCGATCGACGAGGGATTGCAGCCGATTATCGGCTGTCAGGTGTCTCTCGACATGGAGGACCAGTCCGACGAGCGCCGCAATCACCATCAGCTCCCCAAGCTTCCGGCGATCGTTCTGCTTGCCTCCACCGCCGAGGGCTATGAGCGGCTCGTCGATCTCATCAGCCGGGCCTATCTTGGCGGCGAGAGCAATCAGGCGGTACATCTGCGTGCCTCCTGGCTGGAAGAGGCCGGCACCGGGGGACTGATCGCGCTGACCGGTGCACGCGGCGGCCCGGTCGATCTCTGCCTCAAGGACGGCAATGCCTCACACGCCGAGGCGCGCCTGCGCCGGCTGAAGGCGCTGTTTCCGGACCGGCTCTATGTCGAACTGCAGCGTCACGGCGCCTACGACCGCCGCCACGAACACAAGATCGTCAGCCTCGCCTATGACCACGACCTGCCGCTGGTCGCGACCAATGAGGCCTTCTTCCCCACCCGCGATGATTTCGACGCTCACGACGCACTGATGGCCGTCGCCCACAACGCGATGGTCTCCGACGACAGCCGCTTCCGCCTGACGCCGGATCACTACCTCAAGAGCCGCGCCGAGATGGCCGCGCTCTTTGCCGACCTTCCGGAGGCGCTGGAAAGCACCGTCGAGATCGCCCGGCGCTGTTCCTTCATCCTGGAGACCAGAAAACCGATCCTGCCGCGCTTCACCGGCGCAAGCGACGATCCGGAGGAGGCCGACCGGGCCGAGGGCGCCGAACTGCGGCGCCAGTCGATCGAGGGTCTGGAGAGCCGGATCGCTCTGCTCGGCATGACGCCCGGCTACACCGAGCAGGATTACCGCGAACGTCTGGATTTCGAGCTCAGCGTCATCGAACGGATGAAGTTTCCGGGCTACTTCCTGATCGTTGCCGACTTCATCAAATGGGCGAAGAACCAGGGCATCCCCGTCGGTCCCGGCCGCGGCTCGGGTGCCGGCTCGCTGGTCGCCTATGCGCTGACGATCACCGACGTCGATCCGCTGCGCTTTTCACTGCTGTTCGAGCGCTTCCTCAACCCCGACCGCGTCTCGATGCCCGACTTCGACATCGACTTCTGCCAGGATCGCCGCGAAGAGGTGATCCGCTACGTGCAGCAGAAATACGGCCGCGAGCAGGTGGCGCAGATCATCACCTTCGGGTCTCTGCAGGCGCGCGCGGCGCTGCGCGACGTCGGCCGTGTGCTGGAAATGCCCTACGGCCAGGTCGACAAGATCTGCAAGCTGGTGCCCAACAATCCGGCCAATCCGACACCGCTTTCGAAGGCGATCGAGGAGGAGCCGCGCCTGCAGGAGGAGGCCGACAAGGAGCCGGTCGTCGCCCGTCTGCTGGATATCGCCCAGAAGATCGAGGGTCTCTACCGTCACGCCTCGACCCACGCCGCAGGCATCGTCATCGGTGACCGGCCGCTGTCGAAGCTGGTGCCGATGTACCGCGACCCGCGCTCCGACATGCCGGTCACCCAGTTCAATATGAAATGGGTGG
>JBKBXP010000410.1:0-2515 GCA_046314035.1 Pseudorhizobium sp.
CTTCGGCTTTGCGCCACGCCTGCTGATGAGCCGTGAAGCGCTGGCCGCTTCAGGACTGGTCCAGACCGGCAGCCTGGTGGAGCACGCCTACAAGATCCGTCTCGACGATCCCGGGCAGCGCAACGCTCTTCAAGCTCGCGCTTCTGCCGAGTTTCCCAGTGCCGGCTGGTCGATCCGTACCAGTGACCGCGCCGCGCCGTCGCTGACCGAGAACGTCGAGCGGTTTTCCCAGTTTCTGACGCTCGTCGGACTGACCGCGCTGATCGTCGGCGGCGTCGGTGTCGCCAACGCGGTGCGTGCCTTCCTCGATTCCAAGCGCACGACCATTGCCACCTTCAAATGCCTCGGCGCGCCGGCCAGCGTCGTCACGACGATCTATCTGATCCAGATCCTGGTCCTCGCCGCTGTCGGCATTCTGATCGGCCTCGTCATCGGTGCGATTGCCCCCTTCATCGCCATCCGCTTCCTCGAGGGCGTACTGCCGGTTCCGAGAGGGGTCGTCTTCTACCCGGGCGCACTGGCATTGGCCGCGCTTTTCGGCTTGCTGATTACCTTCGCCTTTTCCGTCCTGCCGCTCGGCCACGCGCGCCAGGTGCCGGCGACCGCACTCTTCCGGGAACAGAGCTTCGAAGGCAGCGGCCTTCCCTCCTGGCCCTATGTGCTGGCGGCGGCTCTCGCGCTCGCGGCCCTTGCGGCAATCGCCGTCATCACCGCGGAAGAACGCTTCGTGGCAGGCATCTTCCTGGCAGCCGTGGCCGGCGCATTCATCCTCCTGCGTCTCGTCGCGCTGCTCATCGCAGCCTTGGCGCGTCGCAGCCCGCGCGTGCGATCGCCGGCGCTTCGCCTCGCCATCGGCAACATTCACCGCCCCGGCGCGCTGACCCCATCCGTCGTCCTGTCGCTCGGTCTGGGCCTTGCCCTTCTCGTCACGCTTGCTCTCATCGACGGAAACCTGCGGCGGCAGCTCACCGGCCGGATGGCCGAGCAGGCACCGAATTTCTTCTTCGTCGACATCCAGAGCGGGGAGCGCGAAGGCTTCATCGAGATCCTCCAGCGCAATGCGCCGGACGGCACGGTCAATCAGGTGCCGATGCTGCGCGGCAGGATCACCGCCTTCAACGGCGAGGACATCAGCAGCCGCGAGACGCCTGCGGGCGGGCAGTGGGTTCTGCGCGGCGACCGTGGCATCACCTATGAAGAAGCCTTGCCGGCCAATACCACGCTGACCGCGGGCGAATGGTGGCCGGCCAACTACAGCGGCGAGCCTTTGGTATCCTTCTCTGCCGAGGAAGCCGGCGAACTTGGCCTCAACATCGGCGACACGGTGACGGTCAACGTGCTCGGACGCGACATCACCGCCCGAATTGCGAGCTTTCGCCAGGTCGAGTGGGAATCGCTGTCGATCAACTTCGTGATGGTCTTTTCGCCCAACACCTTCCAGGGCGCACCCCATGCCTGGCTGGCAACGCTGACCGACGCCGATGCGACGTCTGCCGAAGAAGCCACCATCCTGCGCGAAGTCACCGTCGCCTACCCCACCATCACCAGTGTGCGGGTCAAGGATGCGATCGACATCGTCGACCGTCTGGTCGGTCAGCTGGCGACGGCGATTCGCGCCGCTGCGGCCATCGCGCTGATCACCTCCGTGCTGGTCCTGTCTGGCGCTCTGGCGGCCGGCAACCGGGCCCGCACCCATGATGCGGTCATCCTGAAAACCCTGGGAGGCACCCGGGGGCTACTGATCAAGGCCTTCAGCTATGAGTACATCATCCTGGGCGCCGCAACGGCCGTCTTTGCCCTGCTCGCAGGCGGCGTATCGGCTTGGTATGTCGTCAGCCGCATCATGAATCTGCCCTCCGTCTTTCTGCCGGATGTCGCCGTTGCCACGATCGTGGGAGCGCTCGTCCTGACGGTCGGGATCGGTCTGATCGGCACCTGGCGCGTGCTCGGGCAGAAGGCGGCACCGGTCTTGCGAGAGCTGTGACCGCCGCCGCCTGATCACATCCGCGTCAGCGGGGCTCTCGAACGGACGTTGAAGCAGCCCGTTCTGTCGCATTTGCAGTGCCTGGCTCTTGTACCAGGGACGATATCACATCATATTTCAGGAAGGCTTGCTGGAGCTCCGCAGCGGCGCCTGGGATTTCGACCCCGACACCGTGATCCATCACGGAGCTTAATGAGGATACAAATGGCTGACCTACGCAACTACCAGAACCGAATGGCGCAGAACCGCGCACAGACGGGCGCGATGATCGATGAAGGCCTTCGCGCCTACATGCTCAAGGTTTACAACCTGATGGCACTCGGCATGGCAATCACTGGCATCGCTGCTTACGGCACCTATGCTCTGGCGGTTTCCAATCCGGCCTTCGCAAATCTTCTGTTTGCATCCCCGCTCCGCTGGGTGATCATGCTGGCACCGCTCGGCCTGGTGTTCTTCCTGAGCTTCCGCATCAACTCGATGAGCGTCGCAGCCGCA
Organism: Pseudorhizobium sp.; assembly: GCA_046314035.1. Classification (GTDB taxonomy): domain Bacteria; phylum Pseudomonadota; class Alphaproteobacteria; order Rhizobiales; family Rhizobiaceae; genus Neorhizobium. The sequence goes on from JBKBXP010000410.1 coordinate 2,480, forward strand.
CAGGCGACCTTCTGGGGCTATGCCGCCCTGATGGGC
>JBKBXP010000411.1:0-2513 GCA_046314035.1 Pseudorhizobium sp.
GCGGTTTCCCGTTCCTGATCGTGTTCGTGGTCGTCGCAGTCGGTCTCGGCATCTATGCCGCGACGGCGAACTCGGACGACGAACCCACCAGCCCGTAAGCTGGTCGGCAAGACGAGTTTTGAAATGGCGGCCTTCGGGCCGCCATTTCTCTATCGGGATCAGCCCGATTGAAGGGGGTCAGCGGCTGGCGAGTTCGGCCGGATCGACGCCCGTGCCGAGCAGCGCATCGATGCGGCTGCGCTCGTCCTCGAAGCGGGCGAGGTCGTCGCCGGCGAGCGACTTGCCACCGGGAAGTCGGATCTTCATCGGATCCACCTTGGTGCCGTTGACGATGAGCTCGTAGTGCAGATGGGCGCCGGTCGAGAGACCGGTGGAGCCGACGTAGCCGATCACCTGGCCCTGGGTCACCTTGGCGCCCGGCTTGACGCCCTTGGCAATGGCGCTCTGGTGATTGTAGGAGGACTCGTAGCCGTTGGCGTGGCGCACGATCGTCTGGTTGCCGTAGCCGGACGACCAGCCGGCTGATTCCACGGTGCCATTGCCCGAGGCGATGATCGGCGTGCCGCGGGGTGCGGCCCAATCGGTGCCGGTGTGCATGCGCGAGAAGCCGAGGATCGGGTGACGGCGCATTCCGAAGCCCGAGGTCATGCGACCGTTCGGGACGGGGTTGCGCAGCAGGAACTGGCGGATGCTCTTGCCGTCTGAATCGAAATAGTCGACTGATCCGTCTTCCATGTCCTGGAAGCGATAGAAACGGGTGGTCGTGTCGCCGAAATGGGCGTTGACGTAGAGCAGCTCCGACTGGTCGGTGGCCTGGCCGCTCTCATCGGCGACGGAGAAAAAGGCCTCGATCTTGTCGGAGGGCTTCAGCTGCGCCTGCAGGTCGACGCTGCTGGCGAGCAGCTTGACGAGCAGGCCCGTCATGTCGGTGGTCATGCCGTAGGAGAGGGCCGCCCGGTAGATGCCGTCGTAGACTCGCGGCAGGTCGCGGCCGGTTGCCACCTGCGGCGGCTGTTCGCTGAAGGCGCCGACGACGGCGTCGAGAAGCGGCGGCTCCTCGGCATCGACGATGCGGCCGTGGTCGTTGAGCGCGATCGTCACCTCGTGGCGGCCGCGGCGATAGACCGAGGCGCGCACGACGAGCACCATGTCGCCCTGCTGCAGCACGCCGATACGCAGCACGTCGCCCGGAAGGAGACCCGGCTCCTTCATGCGGTTGCCGAGATGGCCGGCGATTTCCTCGGCCTTGCCCTCGGGGTAGCCGACGTCGGTCAGGGCCGTCCTGACGTCGGTTTCGGTGCGGATCGGGATGACGTCATCGGCATAGTCGCGGGTCTGCGGCGTCACCGGTTCGGCCGGAGAGACGGTCATGTTCTGCTCGACGATGCGGGCTGCGAGGCCGGCGGTGATGTCGATCTCGTCCTCGTGGGAGGAGAAGCGGCGCGGGTCGACGTAATAGAGGGCCGAGAGCTGGGTATTGCCGGAGGTCAGGATCGAGCCGTTGCTGCGGACGTTCTCCTCCACCTCGTCAAGCGTCATGGAGAGGGCGTAGGGATAGGCGGCACCCTTCTTCGGAAAGGGGAGCGCCCGCAGGCTGACCTCGGATTCGACCTCCGAGCCGTAGATCATGCCGGTGCTGCCGGGCGCCGGGTCGGGCCCCTCGCTGGAGGCGAAGATCGTCAGCGGGTCGAAGTCAGGATAGTCCTCCTGCGCGACGTGGTTGGCGGCTAGGTTCATCTTCACGTGCGCAAAGGGCCGGCGGCGGATCACTTCGCGCTGGCCCTCCTGGACGACGGTGGAGACCTCCATGACCTTGCGATCGGTCGGCATGGCAACGATGTTGCCGGACAGCAGCCGGTTGCCGCGGGTGACGCTGTCGGTCTCGGCCTCGAGTGGCAGGGATACCGACGCTTCCGCGGGGATTGCCAGCTGTTGGCGGCCGTCGAGCGCCGCAAAGAGCGCCACGCCCATCAGGATGGAGGAGGTGATGCCGGTCAGGAAGGTGCCGGACAGCCAGCGCAGCGAAATCTCGCGCCGATCCGGTGCGCGCCGACCGTCGGCCAGAAGCGGCGGTTCGTTGCCGAGCGTTCGGATCATGCTGCGGGCGCTGATCATGCCTGTCCTGTCGATCCCCTCATTGCTCCTCCTTGGATCAGCCGGCACTGTGGCGGCGGGAGCTTGGCTGAAACATGTGCCCCTTCTGTCACGCGGTGTCAAACGGGGCGGTCGGACACCCTCTCTCTATAGAAGGCGCGAGCGTGCGTGCGGCTTAGACAGGAGAATTGTGAACATATGGGGGCGGTGGGGTCGAGAGGATGCCACAGGTGCTTGTCGAGGAGCGTATCGACGCCGTTTCCCAGCTCCTCTCCTGCGTTCCCGGAAAATATTCTTTCCGAACAGTGACTTGCAGGAAAGTTCTGGTGGTTCTGAATTTCTCCGTTGACTTGTTTTGTTGGTTGGGACTATAAACCGCTCACCAACGAGGGCGGCGGCGCTGCTAGCGACGATGTCCT
>JBKBXP010000412.1:0-2463 GCA_046314035.1 Pseudorhizobium sp.
GACGGCATCGTCTCGCAGGTTCCGGCGCTGATCGTCTCGCTCGCAGCCGGCCTCTTGGTTTCTCGTGGCGGCACGCCGGGCTCCACCGACCAAGCTGTCGTCAATCAGCTGAGTGGCTATCCGCGCGCGCTGTTCGTGGCCTTGGCCCTGATGGGTGCATTGGCTATCGTACCAGGCCTACCGATCATCCCGTTCGCTTTGCTTGGGGGTGTCATGGCCTTCGGCGCCTGGTTCATTCCGCGCCAGCTCGCCGCAGAAACCGAGCTCAAGCGCGAACAGGAAGAGAAAAAGGTCATCCAGAACAAGGAGGCCGAGAAGGACTCGGTCAAGTCTGTCCTGAAGACCTCGGAAATCGAGCTCGCGCTCGGCAAGCTCGTCTCGACCCGTCTCCTAGGTGCCCATCAGGAGCTTGCCTTCCGCGTCGGCAAGATGCGCAAGAAATTCGCCAGCCAGTACGGTTTCGTGGTGCCGGAAATCAAGGTCACCGACGATATCGCCATCCCGGAAAAGGCCTATCAGATCCGCATCCACGGCACGACGGTCGCGTCCAACAACCTCCGCGTCGGCGAAGTTCTTGTCGTCACCGGTTCCGGGCGCAAACCGAATGTTCCCGGCGACGAGATCCGCGAACCCGCCTTCGGCATGCCGGCCGTTTCAGTTTTGGAAACCTTCACCGAAGAATTGAAGCGCGAAGGCTTCCATCCGATCGACAACGTCTCTGTTGTCCTCACCCATGTCTCGGAAGTGATCCGCAACAACCTGCCGCAGCTCCTGTCCTACAAGGACGTCAAGGTGCTGATCGATCGCCTCGACCCCGAATACAAGAAGCTCGCCGACGAAATCTGCTCGTCGCACATGTCCTATTCGGGCCTTCAGGCAGTCTTGAAGTTGCTGCTTGCCGAGCGTGTCTCGATCCGCAACCTGCATCTCATTCTTGAAGCGGTCGCTGAACTCGCGCCGCATGTCCGCAAGACCGAGCAGATCGTCGAGCATGTTCGTGTCCGCATGGCGCAGCAGCTCTGCGGCGACCTCACCGACAACGGCGTCCTGCGCGTCTTGCGCCTCGGCTCCAAATGGGATCTCGTCTTCCACCAGGCGCTCAAGCGTGATGCCAAGGGCGAGATCGTTGAATTCGACATTGATCCGCGCAGCCTGGAGGAATTCTCCGAACAGGCGAGCCAGGTTATCCGTGAATTCATGGACCGGGGCCTGCCCTTCGTCCTTGTCACGTCGCCCGAAACACGGTCCTATGTGCGCATGATCATCGAACGACTCTTTGCCACCTTGCCGGTCCTTTCGCATGTGGAACTCGCCAAGGGCATCGAGATCAAGATTCTGGGCTCAATTTCATGATTTCTGACCCGCAGGGGAGTGTGCTTGTACTGATCGCGATTTTCTGTCGCATCGGCGCCTGCATCATGACCCTGCCGGGCTTTTCTTCAGCCCGCATCTCGATGACGGTTCGGTTCTTCCTCGCCTTCTCCATCTCACTGGCCATGACGCCCTTGCTCTTCGACACGGTTTATCCTCGGGTATCCGGGGGAGGGGCCTCACTTATCGGCGTGATCGTTGCTGAACTCCTGATCGGCATGATGTACGGATTGGTCCCGCGCTTCTACGTGCTCGGACTGCAGTTCACCGGTTCGGCGATTTCGATGGCGATCGGCCTCAACACGCCGGGCTCGTCGGATGTTCTCGAAGACGCCCCTGATAACCAGATGACCAATCTGATCTCCTTCGGCGGCCTTCTCGTTCTCTTCATGCTGGATTTCCACCATGTCGTCTTTCGCGCGCTGTTCGATTCCTATTCGGTGATGCCCATCGGCGGCATGCCGGACAGCCAGAAAATGCTGATTACGCTCACCGACACCCTGACGCAGACCTTCCTGCTGATGCTGCGTCTGGCGAGCCCATTCCTCATTTTCGGTCTGATGTTCAACGTGGCCGTCGGTCTGGTGAACAAGCTCGCACCCCAGGTACCCGTCTTCTACATCTCGACCCCATATCTGCTGATGGGTGGACTGCTCCTGGTCTATTTCACCATCGCCGCCATGGTCATGCAGTTCGGCCAGAATTTCCCGATGATCTTCAATTTCTGACGAGGCTGCCTTGGGACCGCAAAAGAAATCCGACAAACTCAAGCGTCTCGTCGCCGTACAGCGTCACATGGAGCGGATGGCCGAAAGCGATCTGGGCATCACCGCACAACGCATCGAGGAAAACGCTCGGTCGATGGACACGGTCATGGATGCCATCGGATCGCTCGATCCGTTGCATCGGCTCTTTGCCCAGAACTACGCGGACCGCTTCGATCGGCTGTCCAACACGGACAAGCAGTTGCACGGTCTGCAGCAGGTTCAGGAAATGAAGCTGATGCGCGAGCGCGCCAAGGGCGACCGGCTGGAAGAAAACATGAAGGATGCGCGCGACCACGAAGAGCGCGAGCGCGACGACGACGCCATC
>JBKBXP010000413.1:0-2461 GCA_046314035.1 Pseudorhizobium sp.
GAAGAGATTATCGGCCGCGCGGCTTGGCAGGCTGCCGGCCGCTGCGCGTGCGAAGGTGCCTTCCGGGGCCAGAAGGGTTGGCGTTGCAACGGGCGCCTGGCTGACGACCCAGACGTCGGCCGCGGTGCCGCCCGCCTGCATGGCAATCGCGGCGACGTCGTCTCCTGCGCCGATCCGGGCAAAGCCGCCCGGCATGATCTGCCAGCCGTTTTCCGTGCGGGCCGCGAAGACGCGCAGCGACATGGGCCGGGGCACCAGCTTTCCATCGACATAAGCCGGCGTCGTCGACAGCGTCACCACCTCCTGGCCGACGAGCTTGGCGCCATCGCTGGCAAGCCATGTGCTGATGGAGTCACGCGCCGAATCGCGCAGAGACAGGCCGAGCACCGACTGGCTGTCGTCGTCGAAGAAGGGGCGGGTGGAGAAGGCGGGGCCGATCACCATGCGCTCGATGTTGCGCGTCACATGCTCGCGCTCGGCGCCCTGGCCGCACCACCAGGTGGCGATCGAGGGCAGCTTCAGCTTTTCGCCGAGCAGGCGCCGCGCAATAGCCGGCGTGAAGGCCAGAAGCGCGCGGGTTTCCAGAATGCCCGAGCCGAGCGCATTGACGAGCGTGACCGAGCCGGAGCGCAGCGCTTCGACCATGCCGGGCGTGCCGATATGGGAGGTCTGCTCCAGCTCGAGGGGATCGGCATAGGAGGAATCCAGGCGGCGCCAGAGAACGCCGAGCGGCTTCAGCCCGGTCACGGTGCGCACCATCAGCTTGCGGTCGACGACCGCCAGGTCCTCGCCCTCCAGGAGCATGAAGCCGAGGTAGCGGGCGATATAGGCGTGCTCGAAATAGGTTTCGTTGGCGGGACCCGGGGTGAGTACGGCGATCCGGTCGTCCGGCGACTGCCGTTGTGCCTGCAGGGCATCGCGGAAGCTGCCGAAGAAGGAGGCCAGCCGGTGGACGTGCATCTCGGCATAGACATCGGAGAAGGAACGGGTGGTGGCGACGCGGTTTTCCAGCGCGAAGCCGGCGCCCGAGGGCGCCTGGGTACGGTCGGCCAGCACCCACCAGGTCCCATCCGGGCCGCGGCCGATCTCGAAGGCGCAGAAGTGCAGATAGTGGCCGCCCGCGGGCTTCACCCCGACCAGCGGGCGCAAAAACTCGGGATTGGAGGCAATCAGCGCCGGCGGCACGAAGCCTTCCGTCACCAGCCGGTTCTCGCCGTAGATGTCGGCCAGCACCGCTTCCATCAGGTCGGCACGCTGCACGAGGCCGGCGGAGACTTCCGCCCACTCCGTCTCGTCGATCAGGACTGGGATATGCGAGAGAGGCCAGCTGCGTTCCGCCGTCTCCCCTGTTGCATAGGACCGGTAGAAGACGCCGGCATCGCGCAGATAACGGGAGGCGCGGGAAAAACGCTCATGCAGGTCGCCGTCGGTCATACCCCGCAGGGCTGCAACGAACTGCTGCCAGACCGGACGGATGTTGCCGTCGGCGTCCACCATCTCGTCGGCAATGCCGGGAAGGGCGCGGTAGTCGATCAGCGGATCGCCGCTGTCGGGCGTCTCCTGCCCGCGTTTCGCGGCCGGTGCCTTCGCCATTTCCTCTTTCAGCTCCCTGCTGCCGGCGCCGAATGAACGCATTCGAGTGTGTGCAATGCAGAGGGGGAAAGCAAGGTGCGGCCGGCACATTCGCCCGGCAATCGTCGCGTGTGCCTCTTGCTGCCCGCGGGTCGGGAGCCGGGATGAAGGCCGGCTGCATTACGGGCGCCGACCTTCGATGTCACGATGGCGATCAGCTGCGGCCGAATTCGTCGACGATGCGGATGATGTCGTCCTCGCCGAGGTAGGATCCGGTCTGCACCTCGATCATCTCCAGGAGGATCTTGCCGGGGTTGGCGAGCCGATGCACCTCGCCCTGCGGGATGTAGACGGATTCGTTCTCGCGCACCGTCTTGACGTCGTCGCCGACGGTCACCTCGGCGGTGCCCTTGACGCAGATCCAGTGCTCGGAGCGGTGGTGGTGCTTCTGCAGCGAGAGCTTCTTGCCGGGCAGCACGAAGAGGCGCTTCACCTGGAAGCGGTCGCCGTTCAGCACCGAGGTATAGCCGCCCCAGGGGCGATAGGAGGTGGGATGGGTCTTCGTCAGCGCCGAGGTGCCCTTGCCGGCGGCGAGCAGCTTGACCAGCTGTCCGACGTTCTGGCTGTCTTCCAGGCGGCCGATGTAGACGGCGTCTTCGCTGGCGATCACCGCGACGTTGTCCAGGCCCTGCACCGCCAGATGGCTGGTGCGCGACATGACCAGCGAGTTGCGGGTGTTGAGCAGCGTGGCGTTGCCGGAGACGACATTGCCGGCCTCGTCCTGGGTGCCGAGCTTCCAGACGGCGTCCCAGCTGCCGAGGTCGGACCAGGTGAAGGAGGAGGGGACGACCGCGGCCTTCTTCGTCTTCTCCATGATCGCGTAGTCGAT
>JBKBXP010000414.1:0-2460 GCA_046314035.1 Pseudorhizobium sp.
ATAGGTGATCGCCATCAGCGCAACTGCCGAGTCTTCTGGGCCTGCCGGACGGTCGCGACGACGGTCGAGGGCAGCTCCGCCTTCAACCGCGCCACCTGCTGCTCGACGCGTGCCAGCCCTTCGCGATCGGCACCACGTGCGTCGATCGTCACCTGGACCGGCGCGCTGATCGAACCGCCACCGGAGGCACCGAGGATCGCCGGCGCCGACGGCACGGCGACCGGCCGCACATTCGGAATGACCTGGCTGCCGCGCGGCAGGTTCAGGAGCTCGGGCCCCTTGTCGCCGACGATGGCGAGACCGCCGGGATGATTGTTGGTGCCGTTGCCGTATTTTGGGATCGACTTGCCGAAGATGCCGCCGCCGCCACCAAAGAGACCGGCCAGCGGACCCGACCCGAACAGCGCGGCCTGCGCCGCGGCGAGGGCAAGTTGCACGGCAAGCTTGCGGACGGCGTCCTCGGCCGAAACCGACTTGTCGATGATCGAGCCGATGGCGTCGGCACCCATGTCGAACAGGTTCTCGATCGCCTTGCCGCGCGCCTCCAGTGCCTGCTTGCTGGCTTCGAGCGCCTGCCGCTCTTTCTCGAGCGACGTGACGAGGCTGGCGATCTTCTGGCCGTTCTCGCTGTTGAGGTCGACGCCGGCGCGCTTCAGCTCGTTGTAGATGCGCTGCTCGGTGCCGGTGCGGCCGAGCTGCTCGGCCTCGAATTTCAGGCTGGCGATGACGTCGTCGATCGCCTTCTTCTTCCGCTCGGCCTCGGTCTCTTCCTTGCTCTTGCCGGCACCACGACCCGCACGTGCCAGGCGCTCATTGTATTCCGCCTCCCAGTCGAGGCGCTGGATGTCGTTCGGGCGCTCGCCGGGGGTGGGAGCACGGTCGGGCAGCTGCGGGAAGCGGCCGTATCGACCACGCGTCTGCGGGCCACCACGGGACGTGATGCTCGACACGGCCTCTGCCGTCGCGTTGGCCTGTCGCCAGATGTCGGAGAGAGTTCCGATCAGCGGCTGAACGTCTGGTGCGTACCCAGAGATGGCGGCTGCGGCGTCGAGCAGGTCGTCAAGCGAGGTTTCGGCGGTCTTCGCTCCTTCCGCCAAAGCGGAGAATTCTTCGCGAGCTTTTGCAGACGAGATGCCGTCAATCTGCGCCTGCAGATCGGCGAACGCTTTTGCGTTGGCTGCGCGCTCATCCGTGCTTTGAATCTCGTCGCGAACCGCGATCAACTCTGGCCGCATCGCTGCCAAGGCCTCGGCTGTCGTTCTGAAAACCGGTACAGCACTGGTTTCGAAAGCTGTCATGAGCGCACGATGCGCTGCGTCCATCTGCTCGACGCTGGTTGAATTATCTTCAGCGGACCCCGTCAGTGCGGCAAGAGCGCGCTGAACTGCCACGATCTGATCGGGAGGCACAGTGTTCCGCAACTGGCCCATGAGCGCCTCAATCTCATGACCGGCCGAGGCTACTTCCTCTTTGATGCGCGCGAACGTCTCCGCGATCACGATCTGAGACGTGTCCTCGATATCCTGCCGCCCCGCGAGCCGCTCGCGTTCGGCCGCCAGTGCGCGCACCTGAGGCAGCAGATCTCCATAGCTCTGCGCGACGCGCTGGATCAGTTCGGCCTGCTTCTCCAGGCTCTGTGTCATCGCCTCGGCGCCGTCCTCGCTGGTGAGGAAGTATTGCGCGGCAGCCGTCGTCGCTGCGATCGTGCCGATGGTGACAAGCGAGATCGGATTGACGATCGACATGAACGCCGCACCGAGGCCTTGGATGACCTGCTTTCCGCTGCCCATCTGATTCAGGACAGCCGAAAGCTGCGTACCCTGCTGCAGCGCGATCTGCAGCGGGTTCATGCCCATCGCAGCCGTGACGCCGATGTCCTGGAACTGCGCGGCGATGTTGGCGGTGTTGAAACTGTTCCCGCCAGCTATACCGGGGATGTTCGGCGTGTCAGAGAGCGCGGCATTGCGCTGCTTGATCGCCGCGATGCTGGCAAGTGCCGCCTGACGCTCACGCTGGATGGCCGATGCCATCTCGTCGGCCGATATGGCTCCCAGACGATGCGCGGCGCGAATTTCGCCGATCGTCGTCTTGTAGCGCGTGACGGTAGAGAACACCGGGTTGAAGCGCGAGCGGAGACGTTCCATCTCCTTGCCCTGCTCGGCGAGCGCGCCTGTCCATTCCTTGGTCGCGTTCGTGCCGACGCCGACCATGGTATCGATCCGCTTTTGCATCGCGGTCGTCATCGAGCGATCGACACCCTTGCCGAGGTCGTCGAACTGCTTCTGGATGCCGCTCGTCGACTTGGCGATCTCGCCGGTCAGCCGCTTCATCGCGTTCAGGATTTGACGCGTGTCGGCGGAGATCGATAGAACGAGTTCTTCGTTTTCAGTCGCCATCCCCGCCTCCTACTTCCCATACTTCGCCAGCAGCTTCGCCATCTCGTCGTCGTCTGGCGGCTCG
>JBKBXP010000415.1:0-2444 GCA_046314035.1 Pseudorhizobium sp.
GCTCGCCCGACACGTCGGACAGGACCGTCGGCGCATAGCCCTTGTCCGACGCCTCCAGCGCGGTGGATAGCACCACGCCGCCGGTCGAGATGCCGGTCAGCATCAATGTGTTGATGCCCTGTGATCGTAGCACCAGTTCCAGCCGGCTGCCCGCAAAGGCGGGGCAAACGATCCATCATTCGGTGTGACGAAACGCGTGTGCTACCGACCTAGGTGTTTAGTCCCGGCATCTGGTGGATCGGGTCGACGATGAACCGGTCTGGCTCAGACGTCCAGATCTTGGCGATGTATTCGTAGGGGGTGAGGCCGCTGAGGGTCTTGAGCCGGCGAGCGAAATTGTAGGCGGCCATGAAGTCGTTGAGGTGCGTCCTTAGCTGGTCGTGGCTCTCGTAGTGAAAACGTTTGACCGTCGCCTCCTTGATGGTCCGGTTCATCCGCTCGACCTGACCGTTGGTCCATGGGTGGTTCGGTTTGGTGAGCCGGTGCTCGATGTCGTTGGCCTCGCAGATCATGTCGAAGCGCATTTGGCGGGACCAGGCGGTGTTTCGGTTACGGGGCTGCTCGGCGAACTGAATGCCATTGTCCGTCAGAATGGTGTGGATGCGGAAGGGTACGGCTTTCAGCAGGTGCTCGAGGAACTCCCAAGCTGTTCGCCTGTCAGCCTTGTCGACCAGCTGGGTGACCGCGAACTTGCTGGTGCGGTCGATGCCGACGAACAGGTACAGTTTGCCTTCGGCGGTCTGCACCTCGGCGATATCGATGTGAAAGAAGCCAATCGGGTAGCGCTTGAAGCGCTGACGCTTCGGTTTTTCGCCCTCGATATCCGGCAGGCGGGAGATGCCGTGCCGCTGGAGGCAACGATGCAGCGCTGACCGGGTCAGATGAGGGACCGATGGCTGCAACGCATAGAGGCAGTCGTCGAGCGGCAGCAGCGTGTGCCGCCGGAACGCCACTACCATTGCCTCCTCCGCTTGGGACAAGGTCGTTGAATGAGGGGCCTTCGGCCCGGTCTTTAAATCCTCGACCGTCGCCCTTTTACGCCACTTCGCCACAGTCTTCGGGTTGATCCCCAGCTCACGGCTCAGCGTCGCGAGCGAAGCTTGCGATCGCTGTATTGCTGCTCGGACGGCGTGCGTGGTCGTGGCGCACCCTGACGTACCTGTCCCATACGGCTTCCTTCCATTCCAACGAAAGGATCGCACCATCAAACCGGGGGATCAAACACCTAGCCAGGAAGAACTCGGTTCCGAGCTTACGAAAGCTATTCTAACTCCTCAGGTTTCGGGGCAAGGGCGGTGGCGTTTGTGGCGGCCTTGGCGCGGTATACCGCCGTGACGCGCTTTACCTGTGCGATACTGCAACCCGCCAGTTCAGCCGTGCGAGCGATGCTCATGCCGGCCTCGCGTAGGCTCACGATTCGCTTGTGCAACACCGTATCCGGCTTCCGCCCGTTGTAGCGCCCTGCCCGCCTTGCAATGTCTATTCCTTCTCGCTGGCGCTCGCGCCTGGTATCGTAGTCGTCACGCGCGGTCTGGAGCGCGACGCGCAGCAGCATATCCTGAACCGCCTCCAGCACGATGCGCGCCACACCCGTGCTGTCGGCCACCAGGTCGGACAGGTCGACAATGCCCGGCACGGCGAGCCGCGCGCCCTTACCCCTGATCGTCTCCACCAGCAGTTCGGCTTCGGGCAGCGGCAGGCGACTGATCCGGTCGATCTTTTCAGCCACCACGACCTCGCCCGCTTGCAGGTCGGCGACCATGCGCGAAAGCTCGGGCCGGTCCGGCCGCGCGCCCGATGCCTTCTCACGATAGACCGCAGCCACATAGTAACCCGCCGCTCGCGCTCCCGCGACGATCGCCTCCTGCCTTGTCAGGTCCTGCTCGTCGGTGCTGACGCGCAGGTACACCCGCGCGGCGCGGATCGATGGCGTGATGTCCTTCGTCATGGCCAATCTGCATATACCCTTGTGAGCCAGTCATGCAGCAGTCGGCTCAGATCGGCAACTACCGGTCCTACGTAGCCTAGCTAAGCGAGCCGGGTCTAAGTAGCTGCTCCATCATCGATGAACGCTATATTGGTGATCGGCCGTGCATCGATCCCTGCCTCCACGCTGGTGTCCGACTTTGCTCTCCGGTATAAGGCCGTTGGGCGGGTAAGAGCAGCGGGTTTGGTGCAGATGGAAGCACAGAGGGTCAAGATCGTGGACGGTGGTAAGCTCGTGATCCCGGCGGCAATGCGCCGTGAGCTCGGGATCACCACGGGTGACACCGTTCTCGTCGATGTGGACGATGGCGAGCTGCGGGTACGTTCCGTGCCTAAGGCACTTGAGCGTGCTCGCGCGATCCTGCGTAGGTATGTGCCCGAAGGCGTCGGTTTGGCTGGCGAGCTGATCGCGGAGCGTCGGCGTGAGGCGGAGCGTGAGTAGCAAAGTCGTACTCGAC
>JBKBXP010000416.1:0-2442 GCA_046314035.1 Pseudorhizobium sp.
TCAAGACAGATGTCCGCAATGCAGGCGCCAATTGGGTCGACGAGGAAGTCGTCTGCGAAGGCAGTATCATCACCTCGCGCTCGCCCAAGGACCTGCCGGCGTTTGTGGCCAAGATCGTCGAGGAAGTGCAGGAAGGTCGACACGATCGTCGCGCTGCCTGATCAAAAACGTTCTCAACCGAGGCCGCACCGTTTCAAACCGGTGCGGCCTCGGCCGTTTCCGCAGAAGTTTTGAGAAAAGTGAGCAAGCGCCTCTCGTCGGCGCGCAAACCTCTGACGGGTGCTCCCTCCGTCTGATCTGCAAAGATCGTCTCCAGAATCGAATCATCGTCCGCGAGCGACAGAATGGCCGGATGGATGTAGCTCGTGCGGCACACCGCGGGCGTATTGTGCAATCTCTCGGAAGCGGCGTGGCAGATCAGCTTGATCTTCGGCTTCTGCCCGTCCTTGACGGCCCGCCAGACCGCCGAGAAGCCGGCGAGGCTTCCACCCCAGGTGCGAAACGTCTTGGCCGATACCGGGAACCCGGCAATCTCCGCCAGATATGCATTGAGCTTGCCGGAATCCACCGGATGCGGTGTGCCCTCGGCATCGGGCCAGGAGAACAGCTGACGGCCCGGCAGGTCCGCGATCTCCTCGAAGATGCGCTGGAGACGTGGATGTTTGATCGTATGGCTGACCTTTTTGCCCCCTTTGGCCGTGAAGCGCAGAACAACGGCCTCGCCGGACATCTTCATGTGGCGCTTCAGAAGCGTCGTGGCGCCGTAGGTCTTGTTTTCCTTGGCGTAGGCGCGGTTGCCCACCCGCAAATGCACTGCATCCATGAGCGCCACGATTGCGGCCAGCACGGCATCCTGGTTGTCGAGGCCGAGCGCCAGATCCCGCTCGACCCGCCGGCGTATCCGCGGCAGGACTTCTCCGAAGCGAACGAGTTGGTCGAACTTCAGTTCGCTGCGATGGCTCTGCCAATCGGCGTGGTAGCGGTACTGTTTGCGCCCGCGGGCATCATAGCCGGTTGCCTGAAGATGACCGCGCGGATCGATGCAGATCCAGACATCCGTGTAGGCGGGCGGCAGACCCAGTGCTGCGATCCGGCGTTTCTCAACCGGATCAGTCAGCAGCTTTCCGCTCGGCAGCCGGTAGCAGAAGCCGCGCCCGGCGCGAAGTCGCTTGATGCCGGGCTCGGAGTTGCAAACATAGGTGAGACCTATGGCTTTCAGGGATTGTTCGTCGGGAGCGGAGAAAACGGTGACATCCATGGGCCTTAGAACGACGATCACTTCGCTTCGTTCCGGAGCCTTGCGTCATCACTCCATCAACTCTTGCACGGCCTCCCCAGGTCCACGTTCGAAGGCTTCTCGCGGCGCGGTCAGCGTCCAGAGGAAGCCGGTTTCCCTGTACTGGATGTCGACATTTCCGCCGAACGCGGCTGCGGCATGCCGCTTGATGATCGTCGTGCCAAACCCTGTTCGGGCCGGCTCGACGGCCGCGGGTCCATCGAGCTCTTCCCAGGTCAGCCGCAGGAGAGAGGTTTCATCCGTCGGGTCGTCCTGCGCCCAGTGAACCCTCACCCGGCCATGCGGGACCGATAGCGCGCCGTACTTGAGGGAGTTCGTCGCCAGTTCATGCAGGACCAGACCGAGGTTCTGCACAGCCTCCGCCCGCAGGGGGAAGTCGTCGCCTTCCAACGTGACGCGGTCTGCGGCTTCCGCAAAGGTGTCGAGCTGAATGGTGATCAGGCGCTTCAGCGGGACGCCTACCCACTGCTCGCTCGCCAGCGCCTCGATCGATTTGCCCAGTCCCTGAAGCCGGGCAGAGATCGCCTTCTGGAAATCCTCCATCGTGCCCTCCTGACGCGCCAGCTGCCGCATCATCGCCTGCACCAGAGTCAGGATGTTCTTCGTGCGATGCACCAGCTCCTGGAGGATCAGATGCATCCTGTCTTCTGCCTGGCTCCTGTCGAACGACGCGTTGGAGAGCGCAATCGAGATCTGGCTGGCCTCGCGGATATGCGTTTCGACCGGCGGCACGATCTGCCCCTTGCCGATGCTCTCGGCCATCGCCGCAATCTGGCGGATGGGGATCCTCAGTTGCCGCGCGATCAGGTAGCCGCACAGCATGCCGATCCCGAGAAAAATCAGGCTGCCGACGATCAGCTGGCGCGAGGTCCGGATGATTTCCGACTGCGCCGTCTCGATGGGACCCCAGACGACCGCCTTCCAGGCCGAACCCAGGACCTGCGCATAGCCGTAGATCTGCCGTGGCTTTCCGCCGACATCCTCGATCGTTCCGTTCAGACCCGTCATCAGCCTCAGCGTCTCGTCGCGGAACGCGCTGATGGGCGATGCTCCGCTGGCACCGGTGGAGGTGATGATCATTCCCGTGCTGTCGGCAATCGCCACCGACCATTGCGGCGGCAGCGACTCGGTCGAGATCAACTTCT
>JBKBXP010000417.1:0-2439 GCA_046314035.1 Pseudorhizobium sp.
GTGGTGCCGAAATCCGACATCACGATATGACCGGACTGCTCGCCACCGATGTTGAAGTCGTGGCTGCGCATGTGCTCGACGACATAGCGGTCGCCGACCTTCGTGCGGGCAAGGTTCAGCCCCTTGGACGTGAGGAAGCGCTCGAGACCGAGGTTGGACATCACCGTGGCAACGATCCCGCCGCCCCGCAGCTTGTCTTCCGAGGCCCAGCTCTCGGCGATCACCGCCATCAGCTGATCGCCGTCGACGACGGCACCGGTCTCGTCGACGATGATCACCCGGTCGGCGTCGCCATCGAGAGCGATGCCGATATCTGCCCGCACCTCGTGCACCTTCTTCTGAAGCGCGCCCGGGCTGGTCGAGCCGCAGTCCAGGTTGATGTTGCGGCCGTTCGGCTCGTTGCCCATGGTCACGACGTCCGCGCCCATTTCCCAGAGGGCGGTCGGTGCGACCTTGTAGGCGGCGCCATTGGCGCAATCGACCACCACCCGCAGTCCCTGAAGGGTCACATCACGCGGCAGGGTCCGCTTGGCATGCTCCACATAGCGGTCATCGACACCGTCGATGCGCTTTGCCCGGCCGATATCGGCCGATTTGGCGAGCTGCTGCGTCAGGTCCTTGTCGATCAGGTCCTCGATCTGCATCTCCAGCTCGTCGGAGAGCTTGTAGCCATCCGGGCCGAAGAGCTTGATTCCATTGTCCTGGTAGGGGTTGTGGGAGGCCGAGATCATGACGCCGACGTCGGCCCGCAGCGAGCGCGTCAGCATGGCGACGGCCGGCGTCGGAATGGGACCGAGCACGAAGGCGTCGAGCCCGGCGGCCGTGAAGCCGGCGACCATCGCGTTCTCCAGCATGTAGCCGGAAAGGCGGGTATCCTTGCCGATCACCACCCGGTGGCGGTGGCTGCCGTTGCGGAAGATCGTGCCGACGGCGATACCGACGCGCATGGCGAGGTCCGGCGTCATCGGGAAGACGTTGGAATGTCCGCGGATTCCATCCGTGCCAAAATATCGGCGTGTCATACATGCTCCTTCGTCACCGCGCCTCATGGCGCGTCATCGCGGCATGGCCGCGGTGTGGGGGATCAATGCCTCCAAGGGCTGCGGTCATGCCATAGATCCCGCGGCCTGACACATAAATTAGCGTCAAAACTGATTACATCCCGTTACCAAAGCAAAAGGCCACCTGCTTTTCGCAGATGGCCTTTCGGATCTGTGCTGACACGGATGTCAGTGCGGCTGGGGCTCCAACCCACCCTCGGGCTCGCCGCCCTTCGGTTCGTCCTTCTTGGCACCGGCACTCGGGACGGCCGATCCGCGCGGCGGCGACGTATCGTCACCCGTGTCGCGGGACGGCTTCTGTCCCTTGATCAGCGACTTGATCTCTTCGCCCGAAAGCGTCTCGTACTCGAGCAGCCCCTCGGCCAGAATGACGAACTCGTCGTGCTTCTCGGTGAGGATACGGCGCGCTTCCGTATAGGCCTCGTCGATCAGGCGACGCACTTCCGTGTCGATCTTCTGCGCCGTCGATTCCGAAACATTCTTGGACTGCGACACCGAGTGCCCGAGGAAGACTTCCTGCTGGTTCTCGCCATAGGCGACCTGTCCGAGGATGTCGGAGAAACCCCACTGGGTGACCATGGCGCGGGCAAGCTTGGTGGCCTGCTCGATATCGGAGGACGCGCCGGAGGTGATGTTCTCCTTGCCGAAGGTCAGCTCTTCGGCAACACGCCCGCCCATCATGATGACGAGGCGCGAGACCATCCACTTGTAGCTCATCGAATAGCGGTCGCCTTCCGGCAGCTGCATGACCATGCCGAGCGAACGGCCGCGCGGAATGATCGTCGCCTTGTGCAGCGGGTCGGCTACCGGCACGTTGAGCGCGGTGATGGCGTGCCCTGCTTCGTGATAGGCGGTCAGCTTCTTTTCGGCTTCGGTCATGGCGGAGGAGCGGCGTTCCGCACCCATCATGATCTTGTCCTTGGCGTCCTCGAACTCGGCCATGGTGACGATGCGCTTGTTGCGGCGGGCCGCCATCAGCGCAGCTTCGTTGACGAGGTTCATCAGGTCGGCACCGGAAAAGCCGGGCGTACCGCGGGCCAGCACCTTGAGGTCGACGTTCGGCGCCAGCGGCACATTGCGGGCATGCACCTTGAGGATGCGCTCGCGGCCGACGATGTCCGGGTTCGGCACGACGACCTGGCGGTCGAAACGGCCCGGACGCAGAAGTGCCGGGTCGAGAACGTCGGGACGGTTGGTCGCGGCAATCAGGATGACGCCTTCGTTGGCTTCAAAGCCGTCCATCTCGACGAGCAGCTGGTTGAGCGTCTGCTCGCGCTCGTCGTTGCCGCCGCCGAGGCCTGCGCCACGGTGACGACCGACGGCGTCGATTTCGTCGATGAAGATGATGCAGGGTGCGTTCTTCTTGGCCTGCTCGAAC
>JBKBXP010000418.1:0-2438 GCA_046314035.1 Pseudorhizobium sp.
GCTAAGCGGGATCGAACCGCTGACCTCTTGCATGCCATGCAAGCGCTCTCCCAGCTGAGCTATAGCCCCATCAGGGTGGTCCGGGAAATCGTTCCGGTCCTGGGAAACTCCAAGCGTGTCGCCCGGAGTGGCGGCTTGATACTTCCGGTTTGGGGAGAGTGCAAGCCATATTTGATGGCCCGGCGAATTTTATCGTCCGCCGGGCTTGGAATTGGTGGATCAGACCTCGTCGTCGTCGCCGGTCACGCCGATGATGCCGCTCACATCGTCGTTGTCGTCGTCTTCGTCTGCTTCCAGGAAGGTGTCGTCGTCGTCGTCATCGCCTTCGATCTCGACGTCGTCGTCGCCCATGTCCGGCAGGTCGTCGCCGCTGGAATCGTCGCTGTCGTCGGTGGTCGTCAGCTCGACTTCCGGGTTCTCGGTGTCGACTTCCTGGACCTCCTCCTCCTCGGCCTGTTCCATCTTCTTCTGAGCCGTGTTCTCCTCGAAGAAGGAGAGCGGCCAAGATTTGCCGGAATAGGGAGAGACAACCGGGTTGCGGTTGAGGTCGTAGAACTTCTTGCCGTTATCGGGGTCGGTGCGCTTGGTGCCGAGTTCCGCTTTTGCCACTGTGAAAGCCTCGTGAGTCTGGCCGATCAAGGTCGGCTTGCCGCCGGAGCGGCTGTCAACGGGTAATGAAAACTAGCCGGTCCCCTTAAGGCCTGCGCCCTTTCCTGTCAAAGGTAAACTTGCGCCTTTGCGCCAAGCGCGAAATTAGCTGGATGACCGGCTTTCACCTTTATGATAACCACCCCCGCAAAATCAGGGAATATAAAGAGGACAAGCCATGTCGCATGGTGTTGCGTTGAAGCCGGCCCGCTCGCTGAAATCCGCCGATCTGAAGGGTACCGTCCGCATTCCGGGCGACAAGTCGATCTCGCACCGCTCCTTCATGTTCGGGGGGCTGGCCTCCGGCGAAACCCGCATCACCGGTCTTCTGGAAGGCGAGGACGTCATCAACACCGGCAAGGCCATGCAGGCCATGGGCGCCAAGATTGAGAAACTCGGCGCCGAGTGGATCATCCAGGGTACCGGCAACGGCGCGCTGCTGGCGCCCGAGGCGCCGCTCGATTTCGGCAATGCCGGAACCGGCTGCCGCCTGACCATGGGCCTCGTCGGCGTCTATGACTTCGACTCCACCTTCATCGGCGACGCCTCGCTGACGAAGCGCCCGATGGGCCGCGTTCTGGCGCCGCTGCGCGAAATGGGCGTTCAGGTCACGGCCGCCGAGGGCGACCGCCTGCCGGTGACGCTGCGCGGGCCGGCAACGCCGAACCCGATCACCTACCGGGTGCCCATGGCCTCCGCCCAGGTGAAGTCCGCGGTGCTGCTCGCGGGCCTCAACACGCCCGGTACCACGACGGTGATCGAGCCGGTGATGACCCGCGACCATACGGAAAAGATGCTGCAGGGTTTTGGTGCGGACCTTACCGTGGAGACGGACGCCGATGGCGTGCGCACCATCCGGCTCCAGGGTCGCGGAAAACTGACGGGGCAGGTGATCGATGTGCCGGGCGACCCGTCGTCGACGGCGTTCCCGCTGGTTGCGGCGCTTCTGGTGCCGGGCTCGGAGGTAACGATTGAAAACGTGCTGATGAACCCGACCCGCACGGGCCTGATCCTGACGCTCCAGGAAATGGGCGCCGACATCGCGGTGCTGAACCCGCGGCTTGCCGGCGGCGAGGACGTGGCCGACCTGCGGGTCCGTCACTCGCAGCTGAAGGGCGTCACGGTTCCGGCCGAACGGGCGCCGTCGATGATCGACGAATATCCGGTGCTGGCCGTCGCCGCCGCCTTTGCGGAAGGCACGACCACCATGCTCGGCGTCGAGGAACTGCGCGTCAAGGAATCCGACCGGCTGTCGGCCGTTGCCGACGGTTTAAAGCTGAACGGCGTCGATTGCGACGAGGGCGAGGATACGCTGGTCGTCCGCGGCCGACCGGGAGGCAAGGGCTACGGCAATGCGGGCGGTGAGGCGGTCGCCACCCATCTCGATCACCGCATCGCGATGAGCTTCCTGGTGCTCGGCTTGGTCTCGGAACATCCGGTGACGGTCGACGACGCCGGCATCATCGCCACCAGCTTCCCCGAATTCATGGACCTGATGGCCGGCCTCGGCGCCAGGATCGAGGCCGTCGAAAGCAGGGCGGCCTGATGGGCTTCGTCATCGCCATCGACGGGCCCGCCGCGGCGGGAAAGGGCACGCTGTCGCGGCAGATCGCCGAGACCTACGGCTTCCACCACCTCGACACCGGACTGACCTATCGGGCGACCGCCAAGGCGCTGCTCGACGCCGGCCTGCCGCTGGATGATGAGGACGTGGCCGAGAAGATGGCCCGCGAGGTCGATCTCGGCGGGCTCGACCGGTCGGTGCTGTCGCGCCACGAGATCGGCGAGGC
>JBKBXP010000419.1:0-2423 GCA_046314035.1 Pseudorhizobium sp.
TTAGCGTCTGGTTGTCAACGACGTCTTCATCACGGTCCGCGTCCGGTTTAAAGACTGGTCACGACGCGCCGGACAGGCAATAGCGACTTCGATCTTGACCCCCGATGCAGCGGAGGTTCGAATTGCCCTGAAACGCCTTTCATTATCCGTCGGATAGGGCATATTTAGTTAGCCGGCAGTTGATTTACCCTGGCCGATCGACTGGAATCTGACATGCAATCGACGATCGTCATCATCAACCTTTTCGGCGCCGTAGCCCTGTTGCTCTTCGGGCTCGCCCAGGTGAAGGATGGCGTCACCCGTGCCTTCGGAACCAGGCTGCGGACGGGGCTCGCCTCCGGCACGCAAAGCAGCCTCCGCTCCTTCGTGTCAGGCTTCGTCGCCACGATCGCACTGCAGAGTTCCACGGCCACAGCCCTGACCGTCGCCTCCTTCGTCGAGCGCGACCTGATCCGGGCACGGATGGCGCAGATCGTGCTGCTTGGCGCCAATGTCGGCACGGCCGTCACCGCCTGGATCGTCGCAACCGGCATCGAGTGGCTGTCGCCGCTGTTGATTCTGGCGGGCGTCGCGCTCCAGAAGGGCGGCTCGACTGCGCGCAAGGGTGGCGGCGCGGCATTGATCGGCATCGGCCTGATGCTCCTGTCGCTCTACCTGCTCTCGGCTGCCACCGAGCCCATGCGCGATTCTCCCGCTCTCGCGGCCTTCATCAAGCTGCTGGGCGGCGCCTGGCCCGTGGCGTTCGTGCTGACCGCGGGCCTTGCCATCATCTCCTCGTCGAGCCTGGCGGTCGTCGTGCTGGTTCTATCGCTTGCCTCGACCGGCATACTGTCGACCGAGCTCATCATCGTGCTGATCCTCGGCGCCAATTTCGGCGGCGCTATTCCACCCGTGCTTGCCACGCTATCCGCGCCGGCCTCGGCTCGTCGGATCACCACCGGCAACCTGGTCGTTCGCGCCGTCGGATGCCTGATCGCGCTGCCGCTTGTCGGTTACGGCGCGCAGGCGCTCGAAATGCTGCCGTTGCAACCGGAAGGCCTGCCGGTCGATGCCCATCTCGCCTTCAACATCTCGCTCGCTCTCCTGGCCTGGCCCTTCTCCGGCTTGCTGTCGGATGCCATGAAGCGCTGGATTCCGGCAGAGGAAGATCCCGACACCGGCCCGAAGTTCCTCGATCCGGAGGCGCTTTCCACCCCGGTGGTGGCGCTGGCCAACGCCACACGAGAAGTTCTGGGTGTTGGCGATCTGGTCGAACGAATGCTGGTCAGGGTCGAAAGCGCATTCAGGAACAATGATCTGGCGCCGCTGTCTGAGATCGAGGCGCTGGAAAAGCGTGTCGACCGCTTGCAGCAGGACGTGAAGGTCTACCTGTCGAAGCTCGGCCGGGAACGGGCCGATGGCGACAACGGCCGCCGTTCGATCGCCATCATCGACTA
The DNA here is from genome assembly GCA_046314035.1 of Pseudorhizobium sp. Lineage (GTDB taxonomy): Bacteria > Pseudomonadota > Alphaproteobacteria > Rhizobiales > Rhizobiaceae > Neorhizobium. The sequence continues at coordinate 1,437 of JBKBXP010000419.1, forward strand.
CGCCATCAATCTGGAGCATGTCGGCGACATCATCGAAAAGGGCCTCAGCGAACAGGTTCGCAAGAAGGTGTCGAGCAACCTCAAATTCTCCGAGGCCGGCTATCACGAACTCAAGAACCTGTTCGACCTGACGATCGAGAACCTGCGCACGGCGCAGACCATCATCGTCACCGGTGATCTGAACCTGGCGCTGCGCCTGATGGAGATAAAGGTCGATGTGCGAAAGGCCGAGAAGCTCTCTGCCGAGCGGCACCTGGAACGCCTTCGCGACGGCCGCGTCGAGAGCCTGCAGACAAGTTCGCTGCACCTCGACATCCTGCGCGACCTGAAGCGCATCAATGCGCATTTGGTCTCGGTCGCACATCCCATTCTCGACGACAGCGGAATGCTGCGCGAAAGCCGTCTGCGGCAGAGCGAGCCGAAGGTCTGACTGTATCGGGGGCTGCTTCGTCCCTCTGCGGCCAGCCGCGCGCCCAGGGCCCGACAGGCTTGACGTCTGCCGGGGCCGTCATTATCCAACTTCAACCGTATCACTCATCCTGTCTTCTCGATGTGTTTCCTCGGACCGGATCGGATTGCCGCCGTGACAGCTTCACCCAGCATCCGCACTCTGTCTTTTCAAGAGGTACAGACCCTCATCGATTGGGCGCGTGACGAAGGCTGGAACCCGGGGCTTGACGATGCGGCTCCCTTCCGTGCTGCCGATCCCGACGGCTTCATTGGCTGCTTTATCGGCGGCGTCATGGCTGCCGGAATTTCGGCAGTGCGTTACGGCGATGACTTCGGTTTCATCGGTCTCTACATCTGCCATCCGGCTTACCGCGGAAAAGGTTACGGCAGGCTCGTCTGGGAGGCAGCAATGGCGCACCTCCGGGGCCGCACCATCGGCCTGGACGGTGTTCCCGAGCAGCAGGGCAATTATGCAGGGATGGGGTTTTCGCCGACCTACAGAACAGTCCGCTGGTCGGGGGTAGCGCCGGCTCAGCT
>JBKBXP010000420.1:0-2400 GCA_046314035.1 Pseudorhizobium sp.
GTCCTGCCGATGTTCGTCCCGCTGCACGACATCAACGCGCTGAAATACATCCGCGCCCAGTATGTGACGATCGGGCTGATTGCGATCAACGTGCTGGTCTGGGCGGTGACGGCCGTGGCGCCGGCTGCCGCCGGCCAGTTGGCGGCGCTCGGCCTCGGTTTCATTCCGGCCGTCGTCTTCGACCAGGCCTATCTCGATCCGTCCCTGGTGCTGGTTCCGGAGAACGCCACCTTTATCACCTATGCCTTCGTTCACCTCGACGTCTGGCACCTGGGCTCCAACATGCTGTTCCTCTGGGTCTTCGGCGACAATGTCGAGGATGCCCTCGGGCATTTCAGGTTTCTGGTCTTCTACCTGCTGTGTGCCGCAGCCGGGGCGGTCTTGCACGCGCTGGTGACGCCGGCCTCCGATGCTCCCCTGATCGGGGCTTCTGGCGCCATCTCGGGAATTGTCGCCGCCTACTTCATCCTCCACCCGCGGGTGCGGATCTGGGTCCTGGTCTTCTTCCGCATCCCGCTTCCGCTGCCGGCCTTCATTCCGCTGACCCTTTGGCTCGTGCAGCAGTTTGCCATGCTCCTCCTCAACCTCGACGGCATGGTATCCTGGGGTGCGCATGTGGGCGGCATCATCGCGGGCGCCTTCCTCGTTCTCGTCATGCGCCGCAAGGGCGTGCCGCTTTTCGATCGCAAGATCGTGCTGCCGAAGGCCGTGGTGACGAAGGCAAGCGTTCCGCTGGTCTCGCGGTCGCCCTCATAGGAATATGACAAAAGGGCTGAACCTGCGGCCCGAAACCGCGTTGTAATCGTCAGAAAAATGCGTATCCATGTCGCCCACTGACGAGAAAACGAACGGCAGAGGCTGCATCTTGCGGCTCGAGAAAATGCAAGGAAGGACCCCATGAAGATCCTGGTGCCTGTGAAGCGAGTGGTCGACTACAACGTCAAGATCCGCGTCAAGCCGGATGGAACCGGCGTCGAACTGGCCAACGTCAAGATGTCGATGAACCCCTTCGACGAGATTGCCGTCGAGGAAGCGCTGCGGCTGAAGGAAGCCGGCAAGGCGGAAGAGGTCATCGTGGTTTCGATAGGCCCAGCCAAGGCCGAGGAAACGCTGCGCACCGGTCTCGCCATGGGCGCCGATCGCGCGATCCTGGTGGAAACGGACCAGCCGGTGGAGCCTCTGGCCGTCGCCAAGATCCTCAAGGGCATTGCCGAAGCGGAAGCCCCGGGTCTCGTGATCATGGGCAAGCAGGCAATCGACGACGACAGCAACCAGACCGGCCAGATGCTGGCCGCCCTCCTGAACTGGGGCCAGGCCACCTTCGCCTCCAAGGTGGAACTGGGCGACGGTTCAGCCAAGGTGACGCGCGAAGTCGATGGCGGCCTGCAGACGGTCGAAGTCAAGCTGCCGGCGATCGTCACCACCGACCTTCGCCTCAACGAGCCGCGCTATGCCTCGCTGCCCAACATCATGAAGGCGAAGAAGAAGCCGCTCGACAAGAAGACGCCGGCCGACTTCGGCGTCGACACCACCGCGCGCCTGACCGTGCTGAAGACCGAGGAGCCGGGCGGTCGCAAGGCCGGCATCAAGGTCAAGACGGTCGCCGAGCTCGTCGAGAAACTCAAGACCGAAGCCGGCGTGCTTTAAGTCGGAAGAACAGGGAGACAATCACATGGCAATTCTTCTTCTGGCCGAACACGACAACAGCACCCTTTCCGACCAGACTGCCAAGGCTTTGACGGCGGCCAAGTCGATCGGTGGCGAGGTGCATGTGCTGGTGGCCGGTTCCGGCGCTCAGGCTGCAGCCGATGCCGCCGCCAAGCTTGACGGCGTCGCCAAGGTCCTGCTGGCCGACAGCGCCGATTTCGCCAACAGCCTTGCGGAGCCGCTGGCCGCGCTGATCGTCTCGATCGCCGGCGACTACGACACGGTAATCGCTCCGGCCACGGCCTCCGCCAAGAATGTCATGCCGCGCGTTGCGGCACTCCTCGACGTGATGCAGATCTCCGAGATCACCGAGGTGGTGTCGCCCGATACCTTCAAGCGACCGATCTACGCCGGCAATGCGATCCAGACGGTGCAGTCGACTGACACCAAGAAGGTCATCACCGTCCGCACCGCTGCCTTTCAGGCCGCCGGCGAAGGTGGATCGGCGTCCGTCGAGGCCGTCTCCGGCGCAGGCAATGCTGGTCTCTCGAGCTTCGTTTCCGACGCCATCGCGTCTTCGGAACGCCCGGAGCTGACCTCGGCCAAGATCATCGTCTCGGGCGGCCGCGCGCTCGGCTCCGCTGAAAAATTCCAGGAGATCATCCTGCCGCTCGCCGACAAGCTCGGTGCCGCCGTCGGCGCCTCGCGCGCTGCGGTCGATGCAGGTTACGCCCCCAACGACTGGCAGGTCGG
>JBKBXP010000421.1:0-2380 GCA_046314035.1 Pseudorhizobium sp.
AGGCCCAGAGCGGCGCGGTGCCGAAGCTCAAGGTGTCGAAGGAGACGATCAGCACGCCGCAGACGGCGATCGCCGTGCCGAGCCATTGCCGCCGGCTCAGCGGTTCGCCCAGCACCGGCTGCGACAGCGCGGCGATGGCCAGCGGCACGAGGTCGGAGATCAGCGCCACCAGCCCCGTCGGCACCCGCTGCTCGATCGCCATCGCAAAGCCGCCGAGATAGAGGAAGACCGACATGACGCCGAAGAGCATCTGCTCGCGGATGCCGCGCCAGCGCTGTTTCGGTCCGAAGGCGAGTGCGAACGGCAGCAGGATCAGCCCCGACAGCAGCGTGCGCCAGAACAGCAGCACGGCGACGCTCGCCTCTTCGCTGGCGTAGCGGATGCCGACGAAGCCGGAGCTCCAGCCGATGATCAGCAGCGTCGCCATCAGCGGCCACAGCAGGCGGGAGTGTTTTCCGGCGGGTGGTGAAAGAACCTGATCGGTCATGGGGCACTCCGGCGTCTGATCGCTCCTCTCATCTAGGTCAAAGGCGGGAGATCGGCACATGACAAATATCGATCGATGCATGACATCGCATCTCCTGATGTCATTGTGAATTGCAACGGTCCGCGCCGCACGGCATGCTCCGGTCCACAGGAGAATGGCGATGAACCCGATGCCCGAGCTGAACAACCGACGCCTGGAGATCGACGCGCTGCGCGTGCTGTCGGCGATCCGCAACCATGGCGGCGTCACCCGCGCGGCGGAGGCGCTGGGGCTGTCGCAATCGGCGGTCAGCCACAAGATCAAGCGGCTGGAGACGAGCCTCGGCTGCGACCTCCTGAGCCGCCGGCCCGGCGCGCCGGTCTTCACGGCGGCGGGCGAAGACCTGCTGGACTACGCCTCGCGCATCCTGCGCCTGCACGACGAGGCGCTGCTCGGCCTGTCGAAGACGGCACTCACGGGACGCCTGACGCTCGGCTTGACGGAGGACACCACCTGCAGCGACCTTGCCCGTATCCTCGGGCGCTTCCGCCGCCTGCATCCGGAGGTTTCGGTGCGCACGCGGGTGCGCATGAGCACCGTGCTGCGCGCCCTGCTGGAGCGCGGCGAGCTGGATGCCGCCATCGTCCAGCTCTTTGCCCACGAAGTGCGCCCCGCCGATGTCGTGCTCTTCCGCGAAAGCCTCTTCTGGGTGAAACACCTCGATCTTCACCTGCCGCGCGACGGTGTGGTTCCCTTCCTCTCCTTCGACGAGAACTGCTTCTACCGCCAATGGGCCTTCGAGTTCGGCCAGGACGGGGGTGGGGAGGGGAGCCGGGACGATGGCGAAGGCGCCGGCCGGCACGGTGGCATGGTGCTGGAAACCGTCTTCGAATGCTCCAGCGCCGCGGGCATCGTCTCGGCGGTGACCGCCGGCCTCGGGGTGGCGCTCCTCAACGAGCGCCACCTGCGGCCGGACATGCAGGTGATCACCGAAGGCCTGCCGAAACCGCCCGACCTTGCCTATGTCGTGCGGCGCGGGCGCAAGATCCGCAACCCGGCGCTCGATACGCTGGTGGCGGAGATCCGCAGCGAGATCAGCCGCCACGGCGGCCTGGTTCTGGCAAGCTGAGCGGCGATGAACCCGTCGGGGGCTTTTTGCGTTGACGGCGTGGACGCATGCACCTTGCAAGATGGAGAGTTCTCATGAACGTGCAGAAGTTCTCGCTATCCGACGCCTCGCTCGAGCGCTCGCCCAACCAGGAAGCCGATATCTTCGCCGGCAATGTCATCGACCAGCGCCATGGCAGTCCGGTCACCATCGGCTTCGGCCGCTATGACCCGTTCCAGACCCTGGAAGAGACGATGTTGGTCCACGACACCATGGTGATCCTGGAGGGGCGGCTGACGGTTTCGACCGACGCGGCTACGGTCACCGCCGGCCCGGGCGAGGTGATCCACATGCCGCAAGGGGAGGCGGTCACCATCCGCTCCCACGAGGAAGGGGCCGTCACCGCCTATGTCACCTATCCGCATTGGGAGGAGGCGCGGGGGTGAGCCTTACTCCTCTCGTTTCTGGCAACTCTGGCAATCACTACTGCAGTAGAGCGCTGCTAACGGTATCTATGGTGGCAATCAGCCAGAACAATCCCCGTTCCTGTTCATATGACTACGGCGGCTCCGAAGACCCCGTCTAGTATGCGCCAGGAAGGGACACAGCGACGCCGTCACCGACGATTTCCCGTGTTGTCATAGCGCAGCGTGGCCGCCTCGACCTTGTCGCCGTTGGCTGCTGCCCACAAGCACAATGCTTCAAACGGCTCCCGCAGGGAATGGCCCAGTGGCGTGATTGCATATTCTACGCCAATAGGCTGCGTTGGGAGGACGGTCCTCGTCACGAGGCCGTTCCGCTCAAGC
>JBKBXP010000422.1:0-2375 GCA_046314035.1 Pseudorhizobium sp.
ACCGTTCTGGTGCTCTACCCCGCCCTGGTGCGGCTCGATCCGACGCTGACGGAGGCTGCCCGGACGCTCGGCGCCTCGCCGATGCGCGCGTTCTTCACGGTCGTCGTCCCGGCGCTGCGCAACACCATCCTGGCGACGCTGATCATGGTCTTCATCTTCGCGCTCGGCTCCTACCTGCTGCCGCAGCTCTTGGGACGCCCGCAGCACTGGACGCTGTCGGTGCTGATCACCGACCAGGCCATCTACCAGTCGAACATGCCCTTCGCGGCCGCCATGGCCGTCTTCCTGGTGCTGGTGTCGCTGGCGCTCGTCGGCCTCGCCGTCTACGCCGGACGCCGGAGGGAGGCCGCATGACGACGTTCCTCAGCCGCCTGTTCTTCTTCGCCGTCGCGCTCTTCATGGCCCTGCCGCTGATCGTCGTCGCTGGTGTCTCCATCAACGAGAAGCAGACGCTCGCCTTTCCGCCGCAGGGCTTCTCGCTCTCCTGGTACGGCGAGATCTTTGCCGACGACGGCTGGCGCAACGCCCTCTTTGCGTCGCTGACGCTGGCTGCCCTGTCGGCGGCGCTGGCGCTTCTCGTCGCTCTGCCGCTTGCCTGGTTCCTGTGGCGCAGGGTGGCGCCCTGGGCCAACATCTTCCAGCTGCTGGGCGTCGCCCCCTTCACGCTCCCGCCGGTGATCACGGCGCTCGGCCTTCTCACCTTCTGGGCCACCACCGGCTTCTACGGCCAGCCCTGGACGGCCGTCGTCAGCCACGCGATCTTCTTCGTCACGCTGCCGCTGGTGACGCTGTCGCTCGGCTTTTCCGCGATCGACCGATCGCTGGTGGAAGCCGCCGCCACCATGGGCGCCAGTGACCGGGTGATCTTCCGCACCGTCGTGCTGCCGCTGATCCTCCCCTATCTCGTCTCCGGCTATGCCTTTGCCTTCGTGCTGTCGCTCAACGAATACATCGTCGCCTACATGACGGTGGGCTTCACGATGGAGACCCTGCCGATCAAGATCTTCAACGCACTGCGCTACGGCTATACGCCGACCATGGCCTCGGTGACGGTGCTGTTCCTGGCCATCGCCGCGCTGGTCTTCGGACTGATCGCCCGCTTCGGCGACCTGCCGAAACTGCTGGGCGCCATGGCGGACGACCGATGAAGATCGCCGGCTTCCAGATGCAGGCGACACTCGGCGACGTCGAGGCGAACCTTGCAAAGATCGACGCTGCGGCAGGCAAGGCCGCGGGCCAAGGCATTCGGCTGCTGATCGCACCCGAGCTTGCGTTGACGGGCTATGGCGCTGCTGACCGCTTTCCCGCCCTTGCCTCACCGGCAGAGGGCCCTCAGACAGAGCAACTGTCGCAGATCGCCCGCCGCCATGGCCTGACCATCGTCGCGGGCTTTGCCGAGAAGTCCGGAGAAACTGTCTACAACAGCGCCTTCCTGACGGACGGCGAAGGGCAGACGGCGACCTATCGCAAGTCGCATCTCTACGGCCCCTACGAGCGGCAATGGTTCCGGCCGGAGGCGCCCTCTTCCATCCTGGCAACCGTCGACGGCATCCGGCTGGGGATGCTGATCTGCTACGACGTGGAATTTCCAGAAAACGTCCGCAGGCTCGCCCAGGCAGGCGCCGACCTGGTGGTTGTGCCGACGGCACTGCCCTCGGGCTGGTCCGGCGCCTTCATCGCCGAGCACATCATCCGCGTGCGGGCCTTCGAGAACCAGGTCTTCGTCGCCTACGTCAACCACTGCGGCGCGGACGAGCGCTTTGCCTACGCTGGCCTGTCGCGCATTGCGGCACCCGACGGAAGCCTTCTTGCAGAAGCTCCAGCAGAAGGTGAAGCGCTGATAGTCGCCGGGATCGACACTGCTGCCTTCCACACCTCCCGCTCCGAAAACACCTACCTCACCGACCTGGGCTGAGGTCGGGATCTCGTCCACCGAGCAGATGATCCGCACGCACCTCCCCGCCGTAAAATCGAATAACATCCGGCAGGCCGGCACATTGATGTGATCGTCAACCACAGGAACATCCCGCCGATGGCGGCATTCTAAGGTTGTTGGGTGAAGGGGTGGACGCATGCAATCACAGACGATGACCGATGAGGCCTGGCACTATCTCCGTACTCTTCGCGAAGACGGCAAGACCCTGGCTCGGCAGCCGGAATTTTCGGCTACCTGCTTTCCCCTCTACGAGCCGGTCGCAACGTCCACCGGCCCCTTCGTGCTGGCGCAGGTCGGGCAGTCGCTCGACGGCCGGGTCGCCACACCAACCGGCGATGCGCAGGATGTCTCCGGCTGCGATGGCATCGCGCACCTGCACCGTTGTCGCGCGTTGGTGGATGCGGTGATCGTCGGTGTCGGCACCGTGGTTGCCGACAAC
>JBKBXP010000423.1:0-2358 GCA_046314035.1 Pseudorhizobium sp.
GGGATTGGCCTTGTAGCCATCGAAGAAATGCTCGCAGTCGACCAGCGCCTCCTTGCCGCCCGCGCGTGCGGCCTCGACGCTCTCGCGGATCGACTGGAGGTTCTCCTCGTTGGTGCAGCCGAGCGCCACCTCGACATGATAGTCCCAGCTTTTGGCGACGAAGCAGATCGCATCGCTTTTCGCCTGCAGCAGCGTTGCCAGACCCGGATCGTTGGAAGCCGAGATGCCGGCGCGCTTGGTCATGCCGAAGGCGACGAAGGCGGCCTTGGTGGTGCGCTTCTCGGTGAAGAAGGCCGTATCGGTCGGATTGGCGCCCGGGTATCCACCCTCGACATAATCGAAGCCGAAGCCGTCCAGCATGCCGGAGATGGCGATCTTGTCCTCCACGGAGAAGTCGACGCCCGGCGTCTGCTGCCCGTCGCGCAGCGTCGTGTCGAAGAGGTACAGGCGTTCGCGCGTCATCGGCCTGCGGCCTTTCCCGCAAAGCGGTCGGTCGCCCGGATCAGCTGGTCGAGGATGCCGGGCTCGAGGTAGGCGTGGCCGGCGCCCTCGATCAGGTGAAAGTCCGCCTTTGGCCAGGCCTTGGCGAGCTGCCAGGCGTATTTGGCCGGGCAGGGCATGTCGTAGCGGCCATGAATGATGACGCCCGGGATGTCCTTCAGCTTGTGGGCATCGCGCAAGAGCTGCCCTTCCTCCAGCCAGCCGGCATGGACGAAATAATGGTTCTCGATGCGGGCGAAGGCGAGCGCAAAATCGGCGTCCTCGAACGTGCCGGAATAGGCAGGGTTGGGCAGAAGCGTGATCGTCTCGCCCTCCCAGAGGCTCCACGCCAGCGCTGCGCGCAGCTGTTCCGCCCGGTCGTCGCCGGTCAGGCGGCGACGATAGGCGGCCATCATCTCGTGCCGCTCGTTTTCAGGGATGGGCGCCTGGAAACGCTCGAACTTGTCGGGAAACATTTCCGAGACGCCGAACTGGTAGTACCAGTCGAGCTCCGCCTTGGTCAGCGTATAGACGCCGCGCAGCAGAAGTTCGGATACCCGCTCGGGGTGGGTTTCGGCATAGGCCAGCGCCAGCGTCGATCCCCAGGAGCCACCGAACACCAGCCATTGCTCGACGCCCATCATCGCGCGCAAGTGCTCGATATCGGCCACCAGATACCAGGTCGTATTGGCCTCGATGGAGGCGTGCGGCGTGGATTTTCCACAGCCGCGCTGGTCGAACATCATCACGTCATAGAGCGCCGGATCAAACAGCCGGCGATTGTTCGGGCCGGTCGCGCCGCCGGGGCCGCCATGCAGGAAGACCGCAGGCTTTGCGCCTTTCGTGCCAAAGCGTTCCCAGTAGATCCGGTGACCGTCGCCGACGTCCAGATGGCCGCTCTCGTAGGGTTCGATCTCGGGATAGAAGCCGCGCAGGTCACTGGTCATCGTTTTCGTCCTCCGGCGGCCAGACGGCCGTGTCGTGATCGGGATGCTGGTAGGAGACCACGGAGGCGAAATGGGCCTCCATCTCCGGTGTGCTGACGGCGGGCTTTTCGAACAGCTGGTCGATCCATGGCAGCCGCCTGTCGTGGTTGACCTGCACCTGCGGCTCCAGCCGTTCCGGCTGGTCGAAGGCGCCAATGGCAAGCTCCACGCCGCCGGGATGATGATAGGTCAGCGGCGTGCCGCATTTGGCGCAGAACCCGCGCTTCACCTTCGCGGAGGACCGAAACAATGTGGGCTGTCCGCGTGTCCAGGTCAGATGCGCCTGGTCGGCCGTCACCAGCGCCCCGAACAGCCCGCCGAAGGCCTTCTGGCACATGCGGCAATGGCAGATCGACGGCCGGCCGAGCTTTTCGGCGCGAAACCGAACGGCGCCGCACTGGCATCCGCCTGTAAATGATCCCTCCACGTGGTCTCTCCTCAGCCCAGGAATGCGTAAGCCAGAACGGCAGCGGTGATCAGCACGACGACGAGCCCCTTGGTGATCAGCCCGTAGAGCAGCCACTTCGGCATCTTCAGGTTCGGATTCGGCGCCATCGTCCTTACTCCTTGGGCCAGCTGCCGGTGTCCCGGTCTTCGGTATCATGGTCGGGATGCTGGTAGGAGACGATGTCTGCCAGGAATGGCGCCTCTGCGATATCCTCCATGGTGTCGCGCGCCGGCAGCGCGTGCAGGCGGTCGACGAAGGGCAGCTTTCCCTCCACCCCGAACTGGATGCGCGGCGGCACGCTTGCCGGATCGTCGAAGGCACCGGCGGCGATCGCCACGCCATCCGCCGCCTCATAGGTCAGCGGTGTCCCGCAATTCTCGCAGAATCCGCGCCGGACATGGTTCGAGGACTGGAAATGCCTCAGTGCTCCGCGCGTCCAGACGA
>JBKBXP010000424.1:0-2355 GCA_046314035.1 Pseudorhizobium sp.
GGCAGGCAGCCTGGGGGAGAGATTGGCATTTGCCGGCCTCGACGCGGATACCTGCGAACTTCTGAGGCGCCACCGCCCGCAACTCGAGCTGCATTGCAAGGACGGTTTGCGCGACCTTTTCCATCGCTTTCAGTCTTCCCCTGAAGCCGCCCGAATTTTCGACAGCGAACACAAGATCGAGCGCCTGCACGACCTGCAGACCTCCCACTGGAGCGTGCTGACGGATGCCCGCTTCGATGCTCTCTACGCCGAGCGGGTCAAGGTTCTCTCCGACAGCGAGAGCCGCATGGGCCTCGATCCCCGCTGGCATGTCGCCGGTCATGCCGTCGTGCTGGAGCATCTGCTTGCCGGCGTGCTGGCGCAGGAGACCGGCCGTCCGTTGCTTCCGGCAGGACGCCGCCGCGCGCAGGAACTCGCAGACCTCGTCGGCGCGCTCGTCCGCCTCGTCATGGTCGATGTCGAGATCGCCGTTTCGCTCCGCTTCAACGAGCTTCGTCAGAAGCACCACCGGGGTCTCGAGGATCAGCGCCAGGAAGACCGGGCGGAAGTCACCCAGCTGTTTTCCGACGTCGTGCGTTCATTGGCCGAGCGCGACTTCACCATCAGTTTCCCCGAAGATGTTCCGGAGCCCTATCGGGAACTCGGGGATCTGCTGAACCAGGCGATCGAGACGAGCCGGACCACTCTGGATACCGCCCGGAAGCACTCCGACGAGGCCGAGACCTCTGCCGGTGGCCTTGCCGCCGACGCCCGGGCCTTTGCAGAAAACGCCACTGCCCACGCCCAGCGGCTGCAGGAAGCTTCGGCGCAACTTGCCGCCATCACCAGCCAGGTGCGCAGCTGCGCGGCAGATACCGGCGCTGCCCAGAAGGCTGCGGCAGCAACCCGCCAGACGGTCGAGGAAAGCGGCGAGATTGTCGGCCGCGCCATCAGCGCCATGTCCGACATCGAAGCCTCGGCCGAGAAGATCGGCGAAATCATCGGCGTCATCGACGAGATCGCCTTCCAGACCAATCTGCTGGCGCTGAACGCGGGCATCGAGGCCGCACGCGCCGGCGATTCCGGCCGCGGATTTGCGGTCGTTGCCCAGGAAGTCCGTGCGCTGGCGCAGCGATCGGCAGATGCCGCTCACGAAATCAAGTCGCTGGTCAACGGCACGAAGACGCAAGTCGGTGCCGGCGTCCAGATGGTTCATCGCACCCAGGCCGCCATCAGCGGAATTGTCCGACAGGTGACCCATATCGACCAGTCCATTGCCGGGATTGCCAGAAGCGCCGAGGAACAGGCCGGTGCGCTTGGACAGGTCGCCGCCGAGGTTTCTTCCCTCGGGGCAGAGGTGGCTTCCAATGCAAGGCTTGCCGAACAGGCCGGCAGCCGGGCCGACGATCTGCAGACCGTCATTCACGAACTCGGACGAACGGTTCGCGAGTTCAGGGTCGAGCGGCAGACCCGCTACCACTCCGATCTGTCGCGGTCCCCGCAGAAGCCGAAGATCGAGCTTATCGCAACCGGCGCTGTCTCCGACCCAAGGGATGACGGCGACCTTCTGTTTCACAAAAGGCAAGGAATGACCTGATGGCCACCAAGAAGGCTGCGAGCGGCAGCTTGAAACTCTCCCCGGTCCTGGATCTCAACGAGGCAAGCGCCCTGCATGGGACCCTGATGTCCCTGCGCGGTCGCAACCTTGCGATCGACGCGTCCGAGGTGGAGCGTGTCGGGGTCCAGTGCGCCCAGGTGCTCATCGCCGGCGCCCGCGCCTGGCAGGCCGACAAGAAGTCATACGTCGTGGACAAGACCTCCGACGCATTCGCAAAGACAATGCAACTCATCGGCGTCGATACCGACCTTCTGGTTGCCAAGGAGATTTCCAAATGAAGAAAAAAGTACTGACCGTGGATGATTCACGGACCATCCGGAACATGCTTCTGGTGACCCTCAACAATGCCGGCTTCGAGACCATCCAGGCCGAAGATGGAATCGAGGGCCTAGAGGTCCTGGAGGGTGCCAACCCCGACGTCATCGTCACCGACATCAACATGCCCCGCCTCGACGGCTTCGGCTTCATTGAAGGCGTTCGCCGCAACGAAAAATTCCGCGCCATCCCGATCCTCGTGCTGACGACGGAAAGCGATGCCGAAAAGAAGAACCGTGCCCGTCAGGCCGGTGCGACCGGCTGGATCGTCAAGCCCTTCGACCCCGTCAAGCTGATCGACGCCATTGAACGCGTGACCGCCTGAATTAACCGCCTGATCAGGAATTCTTCCGATGGATATGAACGAAATCAAAGAGATCTTCTTCCAGGAATGCGAGGAGCAGCTTGCAGAACTGGAATCTGGGCTTCTCAAGCTCAATGAC
>JBKBXP010000425.1:0-2355 GCA_046314035.1 Pseudorhizobium sp.
GCCTTGTCGATCCCGACCTTCTGGTTCGGTCTCGTCGGCATCTACATCTTCACGCTGGAACTCGGGTGGTTGCCGGCGGGCAATATGTACACGATCGGCGACGGCTCCTTGCTGAACTACCTGCACCATCTGATCATGCCGAGCCTGGTGCTGTCTCTCGTCAACGTCGCCGTCTGGAGCCGCTACATGCGCACGGCCACGCTCGACGTGATCAACCAGGAGTTCGTCAAGACCGCCCGCGCCAAGGGGCTGACGGAACGGCGGGTTCTGATGAAGCACGTGGTCGGCAATGCGCTGGTGCCGATGATCACGCTCGCCGGCATGCAGTTGCCGGGCATTCTGGGCGGCGCACTCGTCACCGAAACCGTCTTCACCTGGCCGGGAATGGGCCGCCTCTTCCTCGATAGTCTCGGCTACAGCGACTATCCGGTGGTCATGGGGCTGCTCATGGTCTCGGCCATTCTCGTGCTGCTCGGCAGCCTCATTGCCGATCTTCTGGTGGCCATCGTCGATCCGCGCATCCGGGTCGGCTGATGTCCATCGATATGCCCGAAGCAGGAACAAAACCCATGAGCGCTCTTGCCATCCCCGCCCATACGCCCTGGTGGCGAAGCCGCGGCGTCCGCCGTTTCGCCCGCCATCGCCTTGCCATCATCGGCCTCGTGATGATCACCTTGCTGACATTTGCCTGCATCGTGGGGCCGTATCTTCTGCCTTACGACTCGCTCTACATCGATCTGCGCGCCCGTTTTGCACCGCCGCTGACGGGCTACCATTTCCTCGGCACCGATCCGCTGGGGCGTGACGTTGCCGCGCGTCTCCTGGAGGCGGGGCGCATATCGCTACTCGTCGGTTTCTTCGCCATGCTGCTGTCGACGATGATCGGCACGCTGATCGGCGTCGTCGCGGGGTACTACCGCGGCGCCGTCGGCGCAGGCCTCATGCGCGTCGTCGACGCCTTCCTGTCCTTCCCGTCGATCTTCCTGCTGCTGGCGCTGGCGGCCCTCTTGCAGCCGACCCCGATCATGATCACCCTCATCATCGCGCTGACGAGCTGGATGGAGGTCGCGCGGATCGTAGAGGCGGAGGTGCGTTCGCTGCGCGAGCGTGACTTCGTGCAGGCAAGCCGGATGATGGGCCTGAGCAGCGCGCACATCATGTTCCGCGAAATCCTGCCCAATGCGATCGGACCGATCATCGTGGCTGCCACCCTGACGGTGGCGCGCGCGATCCTGCTGGAGGCCTACGTCAGCTTCCTCGGCTACGGCATCCAGCCGCCGCTGCCGAGCTGGGGCAACATGCTGAACGGCGCGCAGCAGTATCTTTCGACGGCGCCATGGCTTGCGATCATCCCCGGCATCACCATCACCATCGCCGTGACGAGCTTCAACTTCATCGGCGACGGCTTGCGTGATGCGCTCGATGTCCGCAGCGACCATATGTGAGACGGCCATGGTTCTCCTTGCCAATATCGACGCCGAACGGGGTCAGAGACTGAAGCAGCGCTTTCGCGAGGTTGCTCCGGAACAGGTTCTCGTCCTCCCGGAGGACGCTTTCGACAAGCGGGATGTCCGCTATCTCCTGACCTGGAAGATCCCCGATGATCTGGCGGCATTCGTCAACCTCGAGGTCATCTTCTCGGTAGGAGCGGGCGTCGATCAGTTCGTAACGACAGGGGTTCCACAGGGCGTGACGCTGGTGCGGCTGATCGATCCCGGGCTGACGGCGATGATGCAGGAATATGTGACGATGGCGACGTTGAGCCTCCATCGCGATCTGCCGGCCTATGTCGCCCAGCAAAAGCAGGCCGTCTGGAAGCAGGTCTCGCTTCCGCCGCCGGCATCCGAGCGCCGGGTCGGCGTGATGGGGCTCGGCGAACTCGGTCGGGGAGCACTCGCGGCGCTCGGGCACTTCGGTTTCCAACTGTCGGGATGGGCGCGGGGTCCGCATCAGATCGCGGGTGTCGACTGCTTCCACGGCGAAGACGGCTTGCAGCACTTCCTGTCTAGGGTGGATATTCTTGTCTGCCTCCTGCCGCTGACCGGCGAGACGCGGGGCATTCTGAACAAGCAGGTGTTCGACCGTCTGCCGAAAGGGGCGGCTCTCGTCCATGCCGGGCGCGGGCAGCATCTTCAACACGATGACCTTCTGGCGGCACTCGATGGCGGGCATCTCCGTTCCGCCTTCCTCGACGTGGTCGATCCGGAACCTCTGCCAGAAAGCCACCCGTTCTGGAGGCATCCGAAGATCATCCTCACCCCCCACGTCGCCTGCATGACGCGTGTCGAGATGCTGGCGACCGCGATCGCCGGCAATCTGGGGCGCCATCGGAGCGGCAAACCGATGTCAGGTATC
>JBKBXP010000426.1:0-2354 GCA_046314035.1 Pseudorhizobium sp.
TCCTGGCGGTCGAGGGCTGGGACAGTCCTCAACAACTGATCACGCTGGATCTGGCGGGCGTCATGGTGTCGGCGGGCTCGGCCTGTTCGTCGGGCAAGGTCAAGCCGTCCAAGACCATCAGCGCCATGGGATTGAACGCTCTGGCGACCGGGGGCGTGCGCGTCTCCGGCGGCTGGGGCACGACCGAGGGCGACTGGAGCCGGTTCGCCGACGCCTGGATCGCCGCCTATGACAAGCACAAGACACGCGCCGCCGCGCGCGTGAGAGAGGTCGCCTGATGGTCGCCGTCAAGGAAACCGTCGATGCGGTCGCCGCGCTGGAGAAATACGCGCACGGCTTCACCTCGGACATCGAGCAGGAGTTCGCGCCCAGGGGCCTGAACGCCGACATCGTGCGCTTCATCTCCGAGAAGAAGGGCGAGCCGGAATGGATGCTGGAATGGCGCCTGGCCGCCTATGAGCGCTGGCTGGCGATGGAGGAGCCGACCTGGGCGGCGGTGAAGTACGAGCCGGTCGATTACCAGTCGCTGTTCTACTATGCCGCGCCCAAGCAGAAGGAGGGGCCGAAGTCGCTGGACGAGGTCGATCCCGAGATCCTCGAAATCTACAAGAAGCTGGGCATCCCGCTGAAGGAGCAGGAGGTGCTGGCGGGGGTGCAGGGCGCGCCGCGCGTGGCCGTGGACGCCGTGTTCGACAGCGTCTCGGTGGTCACCACCTTCAAGGAGGAACTGGCCAAGGTCGGCGTGATCTTCATGCCGATTTCCGAGGCCTTGCGCGAATATCCTGAGCTGGTGCGGCAATATCTGGGGTCGGTGGTGCCGGTCTCGGACAACTATTTTGCGGCGCTGAACAGCGCGGTCTTTTCGGACGGGTCCTTCGTCTACATCCCGCCGGGCGTGCGCTGCCCGATGGAGCTGTCGACCTATTTCCGCATCAATGCGAGCCAGACGGGCCAGTTCGAGCGGACGCTGATCATCGCCGACAAGGGCAGCTATTGCTCCTATCTGGAGGGCTGCACCGCGCCGATGCGCGATGAGAACCAGCTGCATGCGGCTGTGGTCGAGATCGTGGCGCTGGACGACGCCGAGGTGAAGTACTCCACCGTCCAGAACTGGTACCCAGGCGACGCCGAGGGCAAGGGCGGCATCTACAACTTCGTCACCAAACGGGCCGACTGCCGGGGTGATCGGTCGAAGGTGTCCTGGACCCAGGTCGAGACCGGTTCGGCCGTGACCTGGAAATATCCGTCCTGCATCCTGAAGGGCGACGACAGCTCGGGCGAGTTCTACTCCATCGCCATCACCAACGGACATCAGCAGGCCGACACCGGCACCAAGATGATCCACCTGGGCAAGAACACCAAGTCGCGGATCATCGCCAAGGCGGTGTCGGCGGGCAGGTCGGACTCGACCTATCGCGGCCTTGTCTCGGTGCATCCGAAGGCGACGGGGGTGCGCAACTTCACCCAGTGCGATTCCTTGCTGATCGGCAAGGAGTGCGGCTCGCACACCATCCCCTATATCGAGGCCCGCAACGGTTCGGCCCAGCTGGAGCACGAGGCGACGACGACGCGGTTGAGCGACGACCAGATGTTCTACGCCCAGCAGCGCGGCCTGTCGCAGGAGGAGGCGGTGGCTTTGCTGGTCAACGGCTTCGTCCGGGACGTGATGCAGAAGCTGCCGATGGAGTTCGCGGTGGAAGCGCAGAAGCTGGTGGCGATCAGTCTTGAGGGGAGCGTGGGGTGAGCGAAATCATGGAAACGATTTCCGTTCCTCTTGAAGCCGATGCCGCAGACCGACTCAAGCGAGCCGCTGCGGAAATCGGCATGCCTTTGGCGGAGTTCATCGCTTCTGCGGCTGAGCAGTTCGTGACCGATGTTGAGAATGCCAGCCCCACACTTTCGGCTGATCAAAAGGCGTCCATTGAACGCGGTTTGCAGGACGTCGCGGCGGGCCGAACATTCAGCCACGATGACGTCTTCACCGAGCTCAAGGCTCGCTTCAAACGGTGAGGCGGGTTCGATGGTCGAAAGAAGCGCGCGACGCGCAACGGGCCTGGCTGGATCATCTGGAAGGGATCGATCCGCGTTTGACCGACCGCGCATTGGCGGAAAGCGAAGCCTTGTCTTTATGCACCGGTGCAGGACCGTTTCGCTTTCGACCATCGAGATGGCGCGGTCTGCGAGAAGCAAGCCTCGTCCGATGGCGCAAGGTCATCGTATTTCAAGTGCTCGCTGACGAAGTGCTCATCATCTCATTCTACGACGCCCGCCAGGATTTGACCGGCGTTCAACCTGCTCCCGAGTCCCACTGATATGCTCTCCATCTCCAACCTCCACGTCTCCGTCGGCGACAA
>JBKBXP010000427.1:0-2349 GCA_046314035.1 Pseudorhizobium sp.
TGGAACCGACACGTATCATGATGCGGTAGAAGGCGCCGCTGGCATCGAAATTGCCGACCCACTGGTGTCCCCGTTGGGAAAGCTCGGGGTAGAGGAAGATCGGTTCGCGCGGCAGGACTGCGAAGATGACCTCCCCGGCGCCCAGTCGCTCGGCCTCCGCCAGCAGTCTCACCATGGGCTCCGGCGGGTCAAGGTCCGTTAGATCAAGGTCGACCGACGGATCTGGCCACAGATCCGGCGAGGCGGCATGCGGAGACACATCAATGGGAGGAGCGACATCCTTAGGCAGAAAACGCACCTCGAATCCGCCGCCGGGCAATTCTTCCATTTCGTACGCAAAGCCACGTCGGTCCATCACGGAAAACAAGGGCTGGGGGTGGAACGGGGCAAGCATCTTTAGACCTTCCCCTGGCGCGAGATCCGCGACTGCACTCATAATCGCCTGGAAGGGTTCCCCGCCTGAGCTGAGGATCGACCGCACGTCCAACGTTTTGTACTCTACCATGGGGGTCAGCTCCTTTCGCTTGAGCCTGGCAGAAAAAGCGACGGGTGTCGCTGCGCATTCAGCTCGTGATCTTTTTTGGAAACATAGAACAGCTGACGGGTGCGGACGAGTTCCACCGTCAGCCCGATCACCGCAACCGTCTGCGCAAGAACAGCACCGCGAAAGACAAAAGAGCCCTCCAGCAGAAGTGCCACCACCGCTACAATGACAGCGGTCGCGTAGAGGTAGAACCACGTCGAAGCCCGTCTTTCGCACACAAGTTCCTGCACCCTTGGAACCAGTGTTCGTCCGAGAACCGGACCATAGCATTCCATCCAGGTCAAGAAGGCGACGATCTTGTAGAGTTGGCCGAGGCCGAGAAGCGAAAGCCAGCCGAAGCAGATAAGATAGACCAGTGCTCCGACCCGATCTTCAAGCTGACCGGTGAGTAGCAGGAGCGGGTAGAGCAAAGTGGCAAACATCAAGAAAGCAACGGCGAGGGCGCTGGTGATACTGTTGAGTTCGAGCGTTTTGCGTTTGCGTGCTCGGAAAATGATCAAGATGTCGTAGCCGAAGATCAGTCCGGCTCCGGCGGCGAGCAGGAAGGGAAGGTAAAACGGTTCCGCTGGGGAACTGCCCAACGCAAGTGCAATCAACGCAATACCGGCAACTGCAACGCTCAGGACAACAAGAGCAAGGGCTGAACACGTCGTGCCACGCTCTGGTTCAGGAGACAGAAGGAACATCGTCAGGAGCCTATAGCTGACGCCGACGGCGCTGACACTCATCCAACCAACGATGCCGAAATATGCATGCAGAGAGACACCCGCCGGGAGGAGCCCATGAAGGGCCTCGACCTCAACCAGTCCCGAAAGTTCAAACGCAAAGGCAACGCCGAGGCCTGCTGCTGCGGCAAGCGCGAGGAGCCCAAGGGCGACAAATTGCGCCGGGAGCGCCAAGGAGCCTGCGCGTATAAGCGTTCCTCCGATCATCGTTACGATCAATCCAAAACCAGTCGCCAACAATGCAGCGCCGATCGGCAGGAGGACAAGTCCGTGTTCGACATAGCCCGCGAGGTTGAGGAAGCCACAGCTGAGGAATGCGAGACCAATGATCAACAGAACCAGGGCAGGCGCAGCGAGCCCTGCCAAAAACAGGGGCGCGGCTGCCAGAACCGGCACAAACTGCAGGAGAGCGCCGCAAAACAGAAGCGCCAGCCAGCCGACCGCCAAAACATGAACAATCACCAGGGTTTCCGGTGCCTCAACCGCCAGAACCGGGTAGCCGAAGCCCCCGGCTAGCAACACCTGCCCCACGATCAGAAAGATGAGGGAGGCCGCAAAATAGGACATAGTCCATCGCGAGATGGAGGCACCGGGCATCGCACGCTCTCCGTCAGTGTCCGCAGCAGCAGTCGCAGCCGGAAGCCTGAGCACGGGTAATCTCCACGCGCCAGGTGTCGGGCCCCTCTTCGAGGTAGGCCCAGGCAAACTGTTCCGGATAGCGGCTTGCAATCTGGTAGTGCAGTGGACGCGGATCGTGATCGCTCGCGACATGCATGACGCCACCTGGCACCAGTGACATCAGGACGCCGAAGATGCGCGGATGGCGTTCTGCCGGTGGGATAATGCGGACGTCGATAAGAGGGATCTGTATATCTGACATGTCTTTTTCCAGGGCCTGGTTGATCACGACGGGAAGCCGGCCGTATCTTCCCAGAGTTACCATAGGGTCATGCCGTGGTCGCAGACGTTGTGGCGCAACAAACAACGGTGCTATTCAGTGGCGCCTGCCTTCGGATAATCGACTCCGGTATTGTCCTGGGCGTTTTGGCCTAAAGCCCTGCTGCATAGAAAAAGGGCCTG
>JBKBXP010000428.1:0-2344 GCA_046314035.1 Pseudorhizobium sp.
GACCGCCAGGGTTCCCGCAACTATGCCGGCATCAGCGACGCCGCCGTCGATATTCTGATCCGGAAGGTGGTTTTCGCTCCCAGCCGTGAGGACCAGGTGGCGGCGGTAAAAGCCTTGGATCGAGTGCTTCTGGCAAACCATTTCGTGGTGCCGATGTTCTATTCGGGCGAGGAAAAAATCGCCTATTGGAATCGGATCTCGCGTCCAGAAAAGCTGCCGGAATATGGGACCGGCTTTCCCGATACCTGGTTTGCTGCGCAGGACGGCAATTAAGATGCTTGCGCGTGGCAGATCCAAACGCTCCTTATGGGCAAATGATTCGGTCAACGCGAAGGAAACCCGTTTGGACCCCAGGCTGATATACGGTGAAACAAAGCTCTTTTTGCTGAGCTATGCGATCTAATGGGTAGCTATGTCATCCGTCGCCTGCTTCTGATGATACCGACGCTTGTCGGCATCATGGGAATATCGTTTCTTGTCATTCAGTTTGCTCCGGGCGGACCGGTCGAGCAGATCATAGCCCAAATCCAGGGGCAGGACTCGGGCGACCGCTTATCAGGCGGAGGCGACTTTCTGGCGCCGGGCGGTGGTGACGAAGGTCAATATCGCGGCGCCCAGGGCCTGGACCCGGAGTTCATCGCCAAGCTCGAGCAGCAGTTCGGTTTCGACAAGCCGCCGCTGACGCGGTTCGTCGAGATGATGTGGGATTACATCCGCTTCGATTTCGGCGAGAGCTTCTTCCGCAATGCCTCGGTGATCGACCTGATCATCGACAAGCTGCCGGTCTCCATCTCGCTCGGCTTCTGGATCCTGATCATTTCTTACGTCATCTCCATCCCGCTCGGCATCCGCAAGGCGGTGAAGGACGGTTCGGCCTTCGACGTCTGGACATCGGGCATCGTCATCGTCGGCTATGCGGTACCAAGCTTCCTCTTCGGCATCCTGCTGATCGTGCTCTTCGCCGGCGGCTCCTTCTTCGACTGGTTTCCGCTGAGAGGACTGGTGTCGGACAATTTTGCTGAGCTGTCCTGGTGGGAAAAGATCCTCGACTATTTCTGGCACCTGACCCTGCCGCTGATCGCGCTCTCGCTCTCTGCCTTCGCAACCACCACGCTCCTGACCAAGAACTCCTTCCTCGACGAAATCCGCAAGCAATACGTCGTCACCGCCCGCGCCAAGGGCCTGCCGGAGCGGCGGGTGCTCTATGGCCATGTCTTCCGCAACGCCATGCTGATCGTCATTGCCGGCTTCCCCGGTGCCTTCATCTCCGCCTTCTTCACCGGCTCGCTGCTGATCGAGAACATCTTCTCGCTCGACGGACTGGGGCGCCTCGGCTATCTCGCGATCGTCAACCGCGATTATCCGATCGTCTTCGGCACGCTCTACATCTTCTCGCTGATGGGCCTTGTCGTCAGCCTGATCTCCGACCTCATCTACACCTGGATCGACCCGCGCATCGATTTCGAGCGGAGGGACGTCTGATGCAGGCTCAGGCGCTCGCAGCCCCTCCGGCCACTGTTACCCCTCCGCCAAAACGCGGCTGGCTGACGCCGACGAACCGCCGTCGGCTCCAGAACTTCCGCGCCAACGGCCGGGGCTACTGGTCGTTCTGGATCTTCCTGGTCCTCTTCGTGCTCAGCATGTTTGCCGAGCTCATCGCCAACGACCGCCCGATCGTCGCCTCTTACAAGGGCGAGATCCTGTTTCCGGTGCTGGTGAACTATCCGGAGGAGAAATTCGGCGGCTTCCTAGCCACCACCGACTATCGCTCCTCCTTCATCGCCGACGAGATCGAGGCGAACGGCTGGATGGTCTGGCCGCCGATCCGCTATTCCTATCTGACCGTCAATTCCAACATCCCCCACTCGGCACCGACGGCCCCCTTCTGGCTGATGGAACCGGAGCAGCGATGCGCGGGTTACGCGCTCGGTGATGAGGATCCTGCCTGCAATCTCGGCAATCTCAACTGGCTCGGCACCGACGACCAGGCTCGCGACGTCTCCGCCCGGATCATCTACGGCTTCCGCATTTCCGTGCTGTTCGGCCTGGTTCTGACCATAGCCTCCGCGTTCATCGGGGTCACGGCGGGTGCCATCCAGGGTTATTTCGGCGGCTGGACCGACCTGCTCTTCCAGCGCTTCATCGAGATCTGGTCATCGATGCCGGTGCTCTACATCCTGCTGATCATCGCCGCCATCCTGCCGCCGGGCTTCTTCGTCTTGCTTGGAATCATGCTGCTGTTTTCCTGGGTCGGCTTCGTCGGCATCGTGCGGGCGGAATGCCCGCGGGCGCGCAACTACGACGACGTCAACGCCGCCCGGGCGCTCGGCGTCGGCAACTGGAC
>JBKBXP010000429.1:0-2317 GCA_046314035.1 Pseudorhizobium sp.
CTTTGACAGTTGGGAATGGCCGCAGGGTGTGGGGCTTTATGGTCTGGCACAGCTGTGGCGGCGCCATCGTGACCCGGGTTTGCAGGAAGTGCTCGAAAGCTGGTGATTTTGAGGACCAGAAAGCAGATCCATCAGTCCCAATTGCGGCGTACAAGTCTTGCAAGATTCCGGCGTACACAAAGGGGCGCCCGAAGCTGGGTGGGTTCTATGCAGGAGCTACCGTCGTTGAGACGTCGGAAGCCTCAGCCTTCCTCAAGGCGGTCGCGTCTGCATTCAATGAAGACAAAGACAAGCTGAAGACGGTTCTGAACGACAAGTTCAACCCCGTGAGGCGTGATGAACTCGCCGCCGAGGCTGTGACGGCGGCGACGCCGGTCGGCTCGGCTGGGGCGAGCCTTGTCCTCGGGCCGGACGGATTCTTTGACGGCCGGATTTTCGACCCGGATCGCCTGGACGAATATCTCGCCTCGTTCTGACTGCCGCTAGGTATCATCATGCTGCACCTGCACAATCAATGGGCGGAGTCGTGTCGCAATGCGCGCAGATGCGCCAGGCCCAATCGTGGTCTGTTTCGGCTAATTCCAACTAACCTCTTGAAGCAAAGTCATTTTCGTTAATTTGCGAAAACTGGCACGGTCTGTGCTTCTCATGTTGTAGGCCCGTAAGGGTCACGAGATCGGCGTCCAATGGCGGGCGCTTCCAGGCAAAGCTGCCGTTCAGGTTCCTTCTTCGCGCGACTGGCGCGGGGCAGCGGCCTGGCCGGCGGCTTTTTTCGTTTTCAGCCACCCGCGGCGCCTCCCACGCCTGCCAAGGAGCCAGAAATGACACAAGCACTGAAACAGGATCACACCCATCCCGGCGCCACGCAGGCGCTGTCGATGTCGACCATCGCCTTCACTGTCTGCTTTGCCGTGTGGACGATCTTTTCCATCATCGGCATCCGTATCAAGGACGAGCTGGGGCTGACGGAGACCGAGTTCGGTCTGCTGATCGGCATGCCGATTCTCACCGGCTCGCTGGTGCGCATGCTGCTCGGCATCTGGACCGACCGCTACGGCGGACGCCTCGTCTACACGCTGACCATGCTGGCAGCGGCGGTCGCCACTTTCCTGCTCGCCTTCGCCACCACCTATGGCGAGATGCTGGTCGCCGCGCTCGGCGTGGGGCTCGCGGGCGGCTCGTTTGCCGTCGGCGTCGCTTATGTCTCGCGCTTCTACGCGACGGCGCGGCAGGGCACGGCGCTCGGCATATTCGGCGTCGGCAATGTCGGCGCGGCGGTGACGAAGTTCGTTGCGCCCTTCATCATGATCGCCTGGGGCTGGCAGTCGGTGGCGCTTATCTGGGCGGCGGCGCTCGTCGTTATGGCGGTCGTCTTCTGGCTGGCGACCGAGGACGACCCGGTGATCCGCGAGCGCCGGCGGACCGGCGCGGGGCAGGTCCGCAGCTTCGCCGCCGAATTTGCGCCGCTGAAGGACCTGCGCGTCTGGCGCTTCTCGCTCTACTACTTCTTCGCCTTCGGAGCCTTCGTTGCGCTGGCGCTCTGGCTGCCGCGCTACCTGATCGGCGTCTACGGCTTCGACATCGCAACGGCGGGGATCGTCGGCGCGGCCTATTCGATCCCGGCCTCGATCTTCCGCGCCTATGGCGGCGTCCTGTCGGATCGCTACGGCGCGCGCGCGGTCATGTATGCGATGTTCCTCGTCGCGGCGGCAGTGACGGCGCTTCTCGGCCTGCCCGACTATTCGCTCGCCCTCGTCGCGGGCGAGGGCGCCATGGCCTATGCGATTGGGCCGGCGGTATTCATCGTGCTCGTCTTCATCCTCGGCTTCGTCATGAGCCTCGGCAAGGCGGCGGTCTACAAGCACATCCCCGTCTACTACCCGCAAAATGTCGGTGCTGTCGGCGGCCTCGTCGGCATGATCGGCGGCTTGGGCGGCTTCGTCCTGCCCTTCGCCTTCGGGGTGCTGCGCGACGTGACGGGACAGTGGACGAGCTGCTTCATGCTGCTCTTCCTCATCGTCGCGGCAAGCCTTGCCTGGATGCATCTGACCATCCGCAACATCGAGCGCGCGCCCGCTTTGGCGCCCGCCGCCGAATGACCGCGAGGAGCGAGCCCATGTCAGAGAGATTAGTCATCATCGGCAACGGTATGGCGCCCGGGCGCATGCTGGAGCACCTGATCGAAGCGGCGCCCGGGCGCCATGCGATCACCATCTTCAACGCCGAGCCGCGCGTGAACTACGACCGCATCATGCTGTCCCCCGTTCTGTCGGGCGAGAAATCGTACGAGCAGATCGTCATCCACGGCGACGGCTGG
>JBKBXP010000430.1:0-2307 GCA_046314035.1 Pseudorhizobium sp.
CTGGGCAATGGCCAGAAGCGCGCTATCGACACCCAGGTTTACGAAACCTACGAAATCGACCGCATAGCCCGCGTCGCCTTCGACCTGGCCCGCACCCGCGGCTCCAAGGTCCATTCGGCCGACAAGAAGAATGTCATGAAGTCCGGCGTGCTCTGGAACCAGGTCGTCACGGAAACCCACAAGCGCACCTACGCGGACGTCAAGCTCGAACACATGCTGGCCGACGCCGGCGGCATGCAGCTGGTGCGCGCGCCAAAACAGTTCGACGTGATCGTCACCGACAACCTCTTCGGCGACATGCTGTCGGACGTCGCCGCCATGCTGACCGGTTCGCTGGGCATGCTGCCGTCGGCGTCGCTCGGCGCCCCCGATGCAATGACCGGCAAGCGCAAGGCCCTCTATGAACCGGTCCATGGCTCGGCGCCGGACATCGCCGGCCAGGGCGTCGCTAACCCGATCGCCATGATCGCCTCCTTCGCCATGTGCCTGCGTTATTCCTTCAACATGGTGGCGGAAGCGGACCGCCTGGAGAAGGCGATCGCCAACGTTCTCGAGGCGGGGGTCCGCACCGGCGACATCATGTCTGACGGATGCCGCCAGGTCGGCACCGCCGAAATGGGTGACGCGATCCTGACGGAATTTGCCAGCCTCTCCGCCTGAGGCTCACCAACATGCCATCAGACGTTCCGCGAAAGCGGGGCGTCTCCCCGAGCTTGAAGCCCCAGGAAACCCTCTAATCCGGGCGCGTAGCTGCGGTCTCAGCTTGACTCTGGATCAGAATCTTCTAAAGACCTCCTCAAACGGGAAGCATCCTATGAACCGCCGCGAGTTTGACATCGCTGCAGATTTCCAGCCGGCACAGAGTGCCCGACTGAGCGATTGCCTTTCCGCATTCAATACAATCACGGCCAAAAAGACGACGAAAACCGTCTGACGTCTCTGGCCACCGCTCTCTCCCCGGTAAGGCCGGGGACCAGGAAATCGCGTCCCTTCGCGACTTTCCCCCTCACGGATCGAGGAGAGACAGAAAGAGAGCAAAAAGCATGGGTTTCAAGATTGCAGTCGTCGGCGCCACCGGCAATGTCGGCAGGGAAATGCTGAACATTCTCGCCGAGCGCGCCTTTCCCGCCGATGAAGTGGTTGCCTTGGCATCCTCACGATCGCAGGGGACGGAAGTCTCCTATGGTGACAGGACCCTGAAGGTCGCCAACCTCGAGAACTATGATTTCTCCGATACCGACATCTGCCTGATGTCGGCCGGCGGCACCATCTCGAAGAAGTGGTCGCCGAAGATCGGTGCCCAGGGTTGCGTCGTCATCGACAACTCCTCGGCCTGGCGCTACGACCAGGAAGTCCCGCTGATCGTTCCGGAAGTCAACGCCGATGCCATCACCGGTTTCCGCAAGAAGAACATCATCGCCAACCCGAACTGCTCGACGGCCCAACTGGTCGTGGCGCTGAAGCCGCTGCACGATTTTGCCAAGATCAAGCGCGTCGTCGTCTCGACCTACCAGTCGGTTTCCGGCGCCGGCAAGGAAGGCATGGACGAACTCTTCACCCAGACCCGCGCCGTCTTCGTTGCCGATCCGATTTCGTCGAAGAAGTTCACCAAGCGCATCGCCTTCAACGTCATTCCGCATATCGATAGCTTCATGGAAGATGGCTACACGAAGGAAGAGTGGAAGGTTCTCGCGGAAACGAAGAAGATGCTCGATCCGAAGATCCGCGTCACCTGCACCGCCGTGCGCGTGCCCGTCTTCATCGGCCATTCCGAATCCGTCAATATCGAGTTCGAGAACGAGATCACTGCCGACCAGGCCCGCGACATCCTGCGCGAAGCACCGGGTTGCCTCGTCATCGACAAGCATGAAGACGGCGGCTACATGACGCCGGTCGAATGCGCCGGCGAAGACGCCACCTACATCTCGCGCATCCGCGAGGACGCGACTGTCGAAAACGGCCTGAACATCTGGGTCGTCTCCGACAACCTGCGCAAGGGTGCGGCCTTGAATGCGATCCAGATCGCCGAACTGCTCCTCAACCGCGGCCTGATCAAGCCGCGCAAGCAGGCAGCCTGATCTGTCGAAACGGGTTCTGCCGGTGCGTTTATGCGACGCACCGGCAGAATTCGTTCCAGATCTCACGAATAATTCAATCCTGATCGGTTGAAGCATCTGCCAATAGCGCCATAAAGCATCATTGACCGATTAACGGGCGTCCAGCCCTTGGAAGCGAACAATCCATGATGAATATTTTGCGTGCAGCCACCTTCGTTGCGGCCCTGGTGTCCACTGCAGTGCCGGTTGC
>JBKBXP010000431.1:0-2307 GCA_046314035.1 Pseudorhizobium sp.
AGGGCCCCGCAAAGCGGAGCCCAGATGGTTCCTATGGCTCTCCAGATAGGCTTACTGGATGATCTGGACGACGGTCCCCGTCTGCGGGTCGACGATGACGCGCTGTTCGTTCACAACCGCATAGGAGTAGTTGCCGTTGTCCGGTACGGGCGTCAGCACGATCGTTTCGGGGATCGGCTGACCCACCTCGATCGGACGTTCGACGACGACAGTGGTGGCCGGAGCCGGCTGTGCCTGGACGTAGGTGACGACTTCCGGCGGTGGCGGATCGATGGCCGTACCGAGTGCTGCACCGGCAATGCCGCCCACGGCTGCACCGATCGGCCCACCGACGATGGCGCCGGTGACGGCGCCCCCGGCTGCACCGCTCATGGTCCCCTCCTGGGCGACGGCTGCGGTGGCGAAAGACGCTGCGACGACTGCGCAGGAAGCGAGAATAATGGTCTTCATGGTGATCTCTCCGTTTCTTTGCCCTTCTGGGCGTAAGAATGCGTCAGGAGGAATCTGGTTCCGGTCGACCGCTCACCCTTGATGAACGGATGTCATAGGCGGAGAGCTGAGGTGCGGTCGCTCTCGCGCCCGCATGGGATCAATGCAGGGTGTCGAAGGAGATTTCGTCGCGCAGGATGCTGAGCGTTTCTTCCAGGGAGCGGACGAGAATATCCGTCAGCGGATCGGCGTCGTTCTGTTCGAGGAACAGGGCAAGCGTCTGTTCTGAAATCATGTCGCAATGTTCAACGTCGTGAGTCACGGTCATTGTTCTCCTTCTCAGCCGACATCCGGCAGTGAAGGAATGAGCGATCAGGCTTGCGCGGACCTAGCCGCGCGAAACCGTTACGTGCTGGAGCGAGTTTTGAAGTCCGCATAGGCCCACGCGATGCCGTCGCGCAGAGAGATGCTGGCGGACCAGCCGAGGTTCTTCATCCGGTCAACGTTGAGCAGCTTGCGCGGCGTGCCGTCGGGTTTCTCGCTGTCGTAGACGATCGTGCCCGCAAAGCCCACGACGTCCATGACCGTCTCAGCCAATTCGCGGATCGTCACATCCTCGCCGGTGCCGATATTGAAGAGCCCGTCGCTGACCCCGTTCTCCATCAGGAACACGCAGGCGTCAGCCATGTCGTCCACATAGAGAAACTCGCGCATCGGCTTGCCCGATCCCCAGACCACAAGCTCCCTGTCTCCCCGAAGCTTCGCCTCATGCGCCTTGCGGATCAGGGCAGGGAGGACGTGGCTGTTGGCGAGGTCGTAGTTGTCGTTCGGGCCGTAGAGGTTGGTCGGCATGGCCGAGACGTATTGCGTCCCGTATTGCCGGTTGTAGCTCTCGCAAAGCTTGACGCCGGCGATCTTGGCAATCGCATAGGGCTCGTTGGTCTGCTCCAGCGGGCCGGTCAGAAGATAGTCCTCGCGGATCGGCTGCGGGCAGTCGCGCGGGTAGATGCAGCTGGAACCGAGGAAGAGCATGCGCGGCACGCCCGCCTGCCAGGCGGCATGCACCACATTCGCCTCGATCATCAGGTTCTGGTAGAGGAAGTCGGCCCTCTGTGTACTGTTGGCATGGATGCCGCCCACCTTGGCAGCCGCCATGAAGATGTAGTCAGGCTGCACCTGCCCCAGGAGATCCGTGACCGCCTGCTGGTTGACGAGGTCCACCTCCGCATGCCTCCGCGTGATTATGTTGGTGTAGCCGAGCTTGCCCAGCCGTCGGACGATGGCCGATCCGACCAAGCCCTGGTGTCCGGCGACGTAGATCTTTGCGGTCTTGTCGTCCATGGTCTACTCGTGATGATCGTAGGCGGAAAAACCGTGGCGCTTGACCAATTCGTCGCGCTGGGCGGACTTGAGGTCTTCCCGCATCATTTCCGATACGAGCTCGTGGAAGGTGATCTTCGGCGTCCAGCCGAGCTTCTCACGCGCCTTGCTGGCGTCGCCGAGAAGCGTCTCGACTTCGGCAGGGCGGAAGTAGCGCGGATCGACGGACACGATGCAGCGGCCCTTGTCGTCGTAACCCTTCTCGCCGACGCCGGTCCCGCGCCAGTCGATCTTCATGTCGATCTCGGCGGCCGCGGCATTGACGAAGTCGCGCACGCTGTACTGCACGCCGGTGGCGATGACGAAATCCTCCGGCACCTCCTGCTGCAGCATCATCCACTGCATCTCCACATAGTCCTTCGCATGTCCCCAGTCGCGCAGCGAATCCATGTTGCCGAGATAGAGGCAATCCTGCAGGCCGAGCTTGATGCGCGCCAGCGCGCGGGTGATCTTGCGCGTCACGAAGGTCTCGCCGCGCACCGGGCTCTCGTGGTTGAA
>JBKBXP010000432.1:0-2304 GCA_046314035.1 Pseudorhizobium sp.
GGGACGATCGTCCTGATCTTTGCGGCTCCGTCGCTGGCCGAATTCGCCATCAAGTTCTCCTCTCAGGAGTACTTCTGGATCGCGCTGCTCGGACTGACATGCGCCGTCTTCATGGGAGCATCCAGCCCCGTCAAGGGACTGCTCAGCCTCTTCATCGGTCTGACGATTGCGTCCGTCGGCCTCAACAATCCGGCGGGTGTTCCGCGCCTCACCTTCGGCTCGACCGAGATGCTGGCGGGGATCGACTTCATACCGGTCATGATCGGCATCTTTGCTATCTCCGAGGTCATCCGAACGATCCTGAGCGGCGGCAAGAACTGGGATCAGGCGCCGAAAGAGGTCGGCAACATCTTCAGGGACTGGGGCGGCATGCTCAAGACCTATTGGCGGCAGTCCATTCGCGGCAATATCACAGGCACCGCGATTGGAATTCTTCCCGGCGCAGGCGCCGATGTTGCAGCCTACGTCAGCTATGCCATCAGCCGCCGCTTCTCCAAGACACCGGAAAAATACGGGACCGGCCATGTCGAGGGCGTGGTGGAAGCATCCGCGGCCAACAATGCCTCGCTTGCCAGCGCCTGGGTGCCGGCACTCGTCTTCGGCATCCCCGGCGATACGATGACGGCGATCGTCATCGGCGTGCTCTACGTCAAAGGCCTCAACCCCGGCCCGACGCTCTTCATCTTCAACCCGCAGACGATCTATGCCGTCTTTCTGATCTTCATTCTGGCGAACCTGATCATGATCCCGCTGGGCTGGGGCCTGATCAAGTTCTCGAAGAACATCCTGCTGGTCTCCAAGGCGGTGCTGATGCCGCTGATCCTGATCTTCTGCATCGTCGGCGCCTTCGCCTCCAACAACGCCGTCTACGGCGTGACGATCATGCTCATCTTCGGTGTCGTCGGTTACCTGATGGAGGAAAACGGGGTGCCGATCGCGCCCTGCGTCCTCGGCATCGTCATCGGACCGATCCTTGAGAAGAACCTGATCTCCACGCTGATCAAGTCGCAGGGCAACCTGGTGGACTTCATCAATCGGCCGATCGCCTTCGTCATCTTCATGATCCTCTGCGTGATCTGGGTGTCCATCATCGTCTCCTGGATCAGGCCCAGAAACCGATCGGCGCCCCAGTAGCATCCAGAACCAGAACAAAGGTGCCATCGCCGACAGTCGGCAGGTGAGCGCAGAAAGGCAGCCTATGTACACGTCCATGAAGGGCTCGACCCATGAACTGGCCTCGATGGAAATCGCCATCAAGGCTATTCCCGACGATCCGCGCGTCTGGGTTCCCCAGGCACCCGACGTCTACTTCCGGCCGATGTTTCTGAACACCTTGGGCGGACAGTGGTGCAACCTCCTGAAGGTGACCCGCTCGGGGATCCTGTCCCGCCACGTTCATCCCGCTCCTGTTTTCGGAATGGTCATGAAGGGCAAGTGGCACTACTTCGAGCATGACTGGGTGGCGGAGGAAGGCTCCTTCGTCTTCGAACCGCCCGGCGAGATCCACACGCTGAACGTCCCCGAAGACTGCGACGAGATGATCACCTTCTTCAACATCTCGGGCTGCATGGTCTATCTCGACAAGGACAACAAGCAGATCGGCTACGAGGACGTCTTCACCAAGATCGACATGTGCCGCGCTCACTACGAGCAGGTAGGACTGGGAGCTGACTATGTCGACCAGTTCATCCGCTAGTTCGGCAGACTGGGCAAGGAGCTGGCTTGCGGGGCGCACGGTCCTCGTCACCGGTGGAACGGGTGGCATCGGCGGCGCCATCGCCAATTGCTTTCGTGACGCGGGCGCAAAGGTCTACGCGACGGGAGCGACTGAAGCCGAATGCGAAACCGCCCGTCAGAGCGATCCAGGCGGCCTGATCGAGTACCGGGTCCTTGACGTCCGCTCCAACACCTCGGTCAGGACCTTCGTCGCCGGCCTCGACGAGGTTCACGTGGTCGTCAACTGTGCAGGCATCATCCGGCGCGGCGAGGAGCGTGATCCAGAGGTCTTCGACCAGGTCGTCGACATCAATCTCAACGGAACGATGCGCGTCTGCGAGGCGTCCTTGGAGAAAATGGGCGCCAACGGAGGCTGCATCATCAACATCGCCTCGATGCTGAGCTTCTTTGGTGGCGGCCTCGTGCCTGGCTATTCGGCCTCGAAGGGCGGCATTGCCCAGCTCACCAAGTCGCTTGCCATCGCCTATGCGCCGAAAGGCGTGCGGGTCAATGCGATCGCACCCGGATGGATCGCGACCCCGCTGACGAAAGCGCTGCAGGACGACCCGGAACGCGCCGGTCCGATCC
>JBKBXP010000433.1:0-2294 GCA_046314035.1 Pseudorhizobium sp.
CAGGGAGCCCAGTAGATCTCCACCGGCGAAACGGCCCGGTTGAGCACGGCGCGGATCGGCATCTCGGTTTCGTCGGTGCCGGCTTGCGCCGTCTTGAGAACGTCCTTCTTCGCTTCCCCTTCGATGTGAAGTACGAGCAGCCCTGCATCGGTCAGGCTCGAGAAGGAGAATGTCAGCCGTGGCTCGTCGGCACCTTCGGCTTCCATCGGCATCACGCAGCGTGGGCCCTCTTCATCGAGAGCGTCGCTCAGATGGTTGCCATATGGGAAGAATGAGGCCGTATGACCATCCCCACCCATCCCGAGGACGACGACGTCAAACGGATTGCCGATGCTGGCGGTTTCCTGCGTCGCCAGCTTGGCCGCCTCGTCGGCGCTCGGACAGCCGTGGAAGAGCGGAATGAACCGGGCCGCGGAAGCCTCGTTCCTAAGCAGGTTCTCCTTGACCAGCAGGTGATTGGACCGCGGGCTGTCTGCCGGCACGAACCGCTCGTCGACCAGTGTCACGGTGATCTTCGGCCAATCGATCTTGCGGCCGGACAGCGCCTGGAAGAACTTCTTCGGCGTCGAGCCACCGGAAACGGCAAGACTTGCGCTGCCTCTCGCTTCGATGGCGGCGGTCAGCCGATGCGCCACCCGGTCGGCCAGCTTTTCGGCCAGCGTCGCACCGTCGGCGAATTCGTGCAGCGACAGTTCCACGGGGTCAAGCTTCATGCCACGTCCGTCCGTCGCGTTCGATCAGCGCAATGGCCTGGCTCGGGCCCCAGGTTCCTGCCGTATAGCCTTGCACGGCTTGGCCGCTGTCTTCCCAGCCCTTGAGGATCGGGTCGATCCACTGCCAGGCGGCCTCCACTTCGTCGCGGCGCATGAACAGCGTCTGGTTGGAGCGGATCGTGTCCATCAGCAGCCGCTCGTAGGCGTCGGGATGACGCACGGAGAAGGATTCCGCAAAGCTCATGTCGAGCGAGACGCTGCGCAGGCGCATGCCGCCCGGGCCGGGGTCCTTGATCATCAGCGACTGCTTTACGCCTTCGTCCGGCTGCAGGCGGATGATCAGCTGGTTTGCGGTAATCCGTCCTGCAGCCGTGTCGAAGATGTTGTGCGGGATCGGCTTGAAGGTGATGACGATCTCGGAAACACGGGTCGCCAACCGCTTGCCGGTGCGGATGTAGAACGGCACGCCGGCCCAGCGCCAGTTGCCGATCTCGGCCTTGATGGCAACAAAGGTCTCGGTGTTGGAAACACCGCCTTCCAGCTCTTCCAGATAGCCCCTGACCGGGCCGCCGGAGGACGCGCCGGCGCGGTACTGGCCGCGCACTGTGGCCTGTTCGACATTGGCTTCGGTGATCGGCTTCAGAGCATGAAGCACCTTCAGCTTCTCATCGCGCACGGCTTCGGCGCTGAGCGAGGAGGGCACCTCCATGGCCACCAGGCAGAGCAACTGCAGGATATGGTTCTGCACCATGTCGCGTAGCGCGCCGGCAGTGTCGTAGTATCCGGCGCGGCCTTCAAGGCCGACGGCTTCGGCGACCGTGATCTGCACGTGGTCGATGTGCTGAGCATTCCACAGCGGCTCGTAGAGCGCATTGGCAAAGCGCAGCGCCATCAGGTTCTGCACGGTCTCCTTGCCGAGGTAGTGATCGATGCGGAAGATCTGCTCTTCCGGGAAAACCTTGCCGATCGTGTCGTTGAGGTGGAGGGCCGAGGCAAGATCGCGTCCGATCGGCTTTTCGACGACGATGCGGGTCTGCTTGGTGATCAGCTTGTGGTCGCGGATCTTCTCCGAAATGGGGCCGAAGATGGAGGGTGCGACCGCGAGATAGAAGGCCCGCACCCGGTCCTTGCCCTCGTCGAGCAGCTTCTTCAGCTCGCTCCAGCCCTGATCGGACATGGCATCAATCGAGATATAGAAGAGCCGCGCGCAGAAGATCTTGACCTGTTCGTCATTGTATTCGCCGGGCTTCAGATGCTTCTTCAGCGCGTCCTGCGCGAACTTCCGGTATTCGTCATGCGAAAGCGCGCTGCGGGACGCCCCGATGATGCGGGTCGGTTCGGTAAACTGACCCTCGATCTGCCGGTGGTAGAGAGCCGGAAGCAGCTTGCGCTCCGCCAGGTCGCCAGAGCCGCCAAAGACGACACAATCAAAGGGATCGACCGGGATAATCTGGCTGCTCATGGACGTGCTCTTTCCTCATCTGTGAGTGTGGGTTTCATAATCTAATCGATTAAAAAATTCTACCCCGTGGTCGTCAAATTTGCGACCGCGTCAAAGCCTGTCGCGCAGGGCAAACCAGG
>JBKBXP010000434.1:0-2283 GCA_046314035.1 Pseudorhizobium sp.
GATTCTGCCTGCTTCTGCAGGGCCTCGAGCTGCTTGGGATCGAGCTTGGAGAGATCCGGCATGCCGCCCATTCCCCCCATGCCGCCCATTCCACCAAGCCCCATCTTGCCGGCAAGGCCGCCCATCATCTGCTTCATCATGCCGCCGCCCTTGCCCTTGCCGCCCATGGCTTTCATCATGTCGGCCATCTGGCGGTGCATCTTCAGGAGCTTGTTGATCTCGGCAGCATCGGTGCCGGAGCCGGCGGCAATGCGCTTTTTGCGGGAATGCTTGAGGACGTCCGGGTTGGCGCGCTCGGCCTTGGTCATCGACTGGATGATGGCAATCTGGCGGTCGAACATCTTGTCGTTCATGCCCGATGCGGCAAGCTTGTCCTTCATGCCAGCCATGCCCGGCATCATCCCCATGATACCGCCCATGCCGCCCATCGACTTCATCTGGCGCAGCTGGTCGGCCAGGTCGTTCAGGTCGAACTTGCCCTTGGCCATCTTCTCGGCCATGGCGCGCGCCTTGTCGGCGTCGATGTTTTCCGAGGCCCGCTCGACTAGCGAGACGATGTCGCCCATGCCGAGGATGCGGTCGGCGATCCGGCGGGGATGGAATTCCTCCATCTCCGACATCTTCTCGCCGGTACCGATCAGCTTGATCGGCTTGCCGGTGACGGCGCGCATCGACAGCGCCGCGCCGCCGCGGCCGTCGCCGTCCATGCGGGTCAGGACAAGGCCGGTGATGCCGACGCGTTCGTCGAAGTTGCGGGCAAGGTTGACTGCGTCCTGGCCGGTCAGCGCATCGGCGACCAGCAGGATCTCGTGCGGATTGGCGCGCCGCTTGATCTCGGCCATCTCGGCCATCAGCGGTTCGTCGATATGGGTGCGGCCGGCGGTGTCGAGGATGACCACGTCGTGGCCGCCGAGCTTGGCCGCCTGCACGGCGCGGGCGGAAATATCGGTCGGCGACTGGCCGGCGATGATCGGCAGCGTGTCGATGCCGGTCTGCTGCCCAAGCTGGCGCAACTGCTCCTGGGCGGCCGGGCGGCGCGTGTCGAGCGACGCCATCAGCACCTTCTTGCGGTCGCGATCGGTCAACCGCTTGGCGATCTTGCCGGTGGTGGTCGTCTTGCCCGATCCCTGGAGGCCGACCATCATGATGACGACCGGTGAGGGCGCATGCAGGTCTATGCCGACGCCCTCGGCGCCCAGCATCTCGACGAGTTCGTCGTGGACGATCTTGACGACCATCTGGCCGGGCTTGATGGACTTGACGACGTCGGCGCCGACGGCCTTTTCGCGGACGCGGTCGGTAAAGGAACGGACGACTTCCAGCGCGACGTCCGCTTCGAGCAGCGCACGGCGAACCTCGCGCAGGGCGGCGGAGACATCCGCCTCGCTCAGCGCGCCACGGCCGGTCAGTCCATTCAGAATGGAGCCAAGACGGTCCTGGAGGTTTTCAAACATCGTGTCTTCCTTCTTCGCTTCCGGGGATACCGGAAACGTCGTCATCCAAGCCGGCAAAAGCAAGACACCCAAGAGCGGGCAAAAGCCAAAAAGCACCCGAGGGCGCCACGCGCTGTCGGGTGTTGACCTCCGGGCTCAGTAAAATCGGCCCCGGTCGGCGGCTCCAAGTCTTGTCACTTGTCAGCAGATGGGCGCGATAAACATGAAAAGGAGGCCGGAGTCAACCTTTGTTGATTCCCGTCCGCGGAAGGGATATTCTTCTGTCCGAAAATGAATATTCCCAGTTCATCGAGGAGAGCAAGAAATGTCTCTTTATATACGCGACTCCCGGGTGAACAAACTTGCCGACCAAGTCATGCGTCAACTCGGTACGAAAACCAAAACGGAAGCCGTGCGGCTGGCGTTGGAAAGGGTCTTGGAGCAGGCAAGCGAGGAGCTTTCCATGGAGGAGCGCATCAGGTTGATCCAGGACCGTGTCGCGGCTGATATGGGACCACACAGAGTTCCCTTCGATGAAAAGGCTTATATGGACGAGATGTGGGAGGATTGATGTTTCTGGATGCCTCGGCCGTCGTTGCCATCATGACCGGAGAAAACGGCGCAGACGACTTGATCGCCAGAGTTACCACTTCTCGTCACCCTATCCATTACTCATCAACTACCGTGTTCGAAACCGTAATCGCAATCGCGCGAAAGATGGCGGTAAATCGGTACGGCGATCAAAAGCCAACACCGCCTGATTTTATTAAGCGTTCTCAGGAAAATGTTGAAATTTTCTTGCGGAGTATTCACGCCATAGAAGTCGACCTGTCGGCGGGGCTTCACAAAG
>JBKBXP010000435.1:0-2283 GCA_046314035.1 Pseudorhizobium sp.
CTGCGTCATTGGCCTTGTCGCCGCGCTGATGCTGAAGAATGTCCGTCTGCCGCCCGCCGTCGCCGCCAAGGCCTGATCCGGGAAATTTCCTGGCGGGCCGGTCCTCGGCTATCTTCTATCCGCTCCCGGCCGCCCTATCTTGAGGGCATGAAACCAGAGGCGCTGCTGCACCCCACCCCGGCCGGGCTGTTCTGCCCCATCGGCCGCTTCCATGTCGATCCGGTCCGGCCCGTCGAGCGGGCGCTGATCACCCATGGCCATTCCGACCACGCCCGCGCCGGCCACGGCAAGGTGCTGGCCACCCGCCAGACGCTCGACATCATGCGCATCCGCTACGGCGAGGATTTCACCGGTGCCGAGCAGGCGGCTGAGTGGGGCGAGCGGATCGATGTCGACGGGGTGACTGTCAGCTTCCAGCCCGCCGGCCATGTGCTGGGCTCCGCGCAGATCCTCATCGAGAAGGACGGCCTGCGCATTAACGTCTCGGGCGACTACAAGCGCGGCGTCGATCCCACCTGCGCCTCCTTCGTGCCGGTCCCTTGTGACGTCTTCATCACCGAAGCGACTTTCGGCCTGCCGGTCTTCCATCACCCGGATCCGAAGGCCGAAATCGGCAAGCTCCTGACATCGCTGAAGCAGTTCCCGGAGCGCAGTCACCTCGTCGGCGCCTATGCGCTCGGCAAGGCGCAGCGCGTCATCCGGCTGATCCGCGACTGCGGCTACGATGAACCGATCTATATCCACGGCGCGCTTGCGAAGCTCTGCGACTACTACCGGGGGCAGGGAATCGAGCTGGGCGACATCCGTCCGGCGACGGTCGAGAAAAGCACGCCGGACCTCTTCAAGGGCGCAGTGGTCGTCGGCCCCCCGTCCGCCTTCCAGGATCGCTGGGCCCGCCGCTTCAACGAGCCGCTGATTTCGTTCGCCTCCGGCTGGATGATGGTGCGCCAGCGCGCCAAGCAGGGCGGCGTCGAGCTGCCGCTGGTGATCTCCGACCATTGCGACTGGCCCGAATTGCTCGAGACCATCCGCGAGGTTTCGCCGTCCGAGGTCTGGGTCACTCACGGCCGCGAGGAGGCGCTGGTGCGCTGGTGCGAACTCCAGGGCCTCCCCGCCCGCCCGCTGCACCTGGTCGGCTATGAGGACGAGGGGGATTGATGATGGATTTTCGCTCGTGCCCCCGCGTCACCCCCCTCTGCCCTGCCGGGCATCTCCCCCACAAGGGGGGAGATCAGGTGGCGCGCGACCGCAGGCTCCCAATCTCCCCCCGTGTGGGGGAGATGTCACGAAGTGACAGAGGGGGGCATGCCTCGCCCTCTGCCGTCGAGGTCACCCCATGAAACCCTTCTCCGACCTTCTCGACCGCCTCGTCCTCACCCCCTCGCGCAACGGCAAGCTGAAGCTGCTCGCCGATTATTTCCGCGATACCCCCGATCCCGACCGCGGCTATGGGCTCGCCGCTCTCGCCGGCACGCTGGATCTGCGCAGCGTCAAGCCGGCGCTGCTGCGCGAACTGGTGCTGGAAAAACTCGATCCGGTGCTCTTCCAGTATTCCTACGAATACGTCGGCGATCTCGCCGAAACGATCGCGCTCGTCTGGGACGGCGGTGAGAAGGACGACACGGTGGACGCGGCGCAGCCGCGGCTGTCCGAGGTCGTGACGATGATGAACGCGCTCGGCCGCACCGAAGTCCGTTACGCGGTGCGCACGCTTCTCGACCAGCTCGATCCGGCCGGCCGCTTCGCCTTCCTGAAGCTCGCCACCGGCTCGCTGCGCATCGGCGTCTCGGCGCGGCTCGCCAAGCAGGCGCTGTCGGACATGAGCGGGACCGGCGAGCACGGCCGCGACGTGACCGAGATCGAGACGCTCTGGCACGGACTGGAGCCGCCCTACGAGCCGCTGTTTGCCTGGCTGGAGGGGAGGGCGGAGAAGCCGGTGCTGGCAACGCCGGCGATCTTCCACTCCGTCATGCTCGCCAATCCGGTGGAGGCGGGCGATCTGGAAAAACTCGATCCGGCCGACTACGCCGCGGAATGGAAATGGGACGGCATCCGCGTGCAGATGTCGAGCTACGGCGGCACCAAGAAGCTCTATTCCCGCTCCGGCGACGACATCACCGGCGCCTTTCCCGACGTGGTGGGTTCCATCGATTTCGAGGGGGTGGTGGACGGCGAACTGCTGGTCGGCGGCACCCAGCGTTCCAACAACCCGACCCGCACCTTCTCAGATCTGCAGCAGAGGCTGAACCGCAAGACGGTGACCGCCCGCATGCTCGACGACTA
>JBKBXP010000436.1:0-2280 GCA_046314035.1 Pseudorhizobium sp.
GCGAGCAGTACGCCGACGGCGGCGATGGCGAAGACGAGGCCGGCGCCGAAAGCCTCGAGGCCGGTCACGGCTTGGGACATCTTC
Source organism: Pseudorhizobium sp. (assembly GCA_046314035.1). GTDB lineage: Bacteria > Pseudomonadota > Alphaproteobacteria > Rhizobiales > Rhizobiaceae > Neorhizobium. The sequence continues at coordinate 85 of JBKBXP010000436.1, forward strand.
TCCGAGGCTTCGGTCTTTGCGAGGCTGATTTCCTTGCGGAAAAGACCGGTGATGTCGGAAACGAGACCGCTCACCAGTTCTGATAGGGGACGGTTGTCCATTGCATTAGCCATTGCGGGTGCCCTCCGGGGAGTAGCCCGTCGGATAACCGGCGCCTGTGGCCGGCCGGACGGGGGATGTTGATGGTGTTGGTGCGGTCGGGGCGGGAGCGGCATTACGGGTCGCGCCCGAGCCCATGCCGGTGCTCGCACCGGTGCCCATACCTGTTCGTGTGCCTGCTGAAGTGCTCGCCGAGCCCTGCGTCGAGGAGCCGCCGCGTTCTGCCGAGGCGGTCAGGAAGCGGCTGGCGGCAAAACCGGCCAGGGCCGCAAGACCGATGAAGGCGGCCGGCTGACGGCGGCCGAAGTCCTCGGCCATGCCGGCGATCTGGCCCATGTCCTTGCCTTTGATGTCATCGGCGAAGCGGTGGACGCTGGAGCCGATCTGCTTGGCATATCGGCCGACTTCCGGCTGGTCGCCCTGCGCGAGCTCATCGCCAACCTTCTCGATGGCGGCGGCGATACCGCTGACGCGCTCGGCGGCGAAGTTCTTCTGGTCGTCGGCTGCATCCTTGGCGCGCTGCGTGGCGTTGCCGATCTCTGCCTGGGCGGTGGATTTGGCGCTCTGCCAGTCTTCGTTGACCTTGTCCTTCAGTCCGGCGGCGGCCTGATGGGCGCTCGCGGAAGCGGACGCACCTGCGGCAGATGCTGCCGACTGGACGCTGGAAGAGGTGGGCGAAGACGTCTGCTGCACCGGCTGCATGCCGGGCGTGGTTGTGGAGCCGGGGTTGAGGCCGGATCCTCGATTCAAATCTCGTTCGGTCATTGGACTCTCCCAGATGTGTGAAAGCGACGGCGTGAAGACATCGTTCTGATGTGATCGCCGACTCAACCATCCGTGGCGCCGAAATGTTCCGAAAGTGTCTGCAATTCGGCGAGCGGGTGAAAGTCGGACTGGCAAGATCACCTTTGCGCGAGCACTTTCCTCAAGGCCGGATTAATGGCGACGTGGGCACCTGCGGTTAAGATTGGATTCAACCTTTCCCGGTAATTTTCCGTTAGCTTTTCCGCAACGGCTCCCCAAGGGCGCGCCAAGCGGACGGCGGTGTCTCGGCTCTGTTTTGCGTGCGGGTATTCATGCGTTTTTCGGCTTTGTCAGCGGCTCTTCTTGCCGGCCTTACCTTTTCCGGCTGTACGTCCGGCTCCGAAGGCCTGATGGCGGGTCTTCCGTCGCGGGAGGTGACCGGTTCGGTCACGCAGGCTCCGCCGGTGCCGTCAGCGGCCGTCGGCGACGCCGATGCTTCGGATCAGCCCGCCGATGCCCTGGCCTGGGCAGACGGCACGCCGCAGCCACAGGCCTTCGCCACGACCACCACCACCGTGGGCATGCCGGTGCCGAGGGAGCGCACCGTGGCCATGCTGGCTCCGAAGAACCCGGCAGCGGTCGGATCGCAGACGCGGTCTCGCGTCTACAGTCAGCGGTTCAGTGATGCCATGCCGATCAATTTCGGCAAGGTGCAGCCGAAGCATTACGCCGTCCACGGTGTCGACGTGTCCCGTTGGCAGGGCGACATCGATTGGCCGAAGCTGCGCACCCAGGGCGCCAACTTCGCCTACATCAAGTCCACCGATGGCGGCGATCATCTCGATCCGATGTTCAAGACCAACTGGCGCAAGGCGAAAGAGGCGGGTATCCGCCGCGGCGCCTATCATTTCTTCTATTGGTGTCGCCGCGCCAGCGAACAGGCCGACTGGTTCATCCGCAACGTGCCACGCGATCCCGACGCTCTGCCGCCGGTGATCGATGTGGAATGGAACGGCCAGTCGAAATGCCAGCGCCGGCCCTCCCGCGCTGAAGTCCTCGAAAAGATGCAGGTCTTCATGGACAAGATCGAGCGTCACTACGGCCAGCGGCCGGTCATCTATACCGCGCCGGACTTCTACAAGGACAACCTTGTCGGCGCCTTCGAAAACTATCCCTTCTGGTTGCGTGCGGTTGCCCAGCATCCTTCGACGGTCTACCCAGCCCGCAAGTGGGCATTCTGGCAGTACTCGGGCTCGGGGCTGTCCCAGGGCGTCAACGGCAAGATCGACCTCAATGTCTTCAACGGCAGCGAGGATGGATGGCACAACTGGGTGGCACAGCGCACGCGCTGAG
>JBKBXP010000437.1:0-2263 GCA_046314035.1 Pseudorhizobium sp.
TGGCGATGAACCAATCGGGACCCATGCGGGTTAAGGCCCCATGCTGTACCGAAAGGCTTCGCCGTGGATGTCATGAGAGTGGTGCGGGAGCTCGAAGTCTGGATCCAGACGGTCGTGCTGAACGAATGGACGCTCTATCAGGCACTGATCATCCTGGTGGGTTTGCTGCTCTGCGCCTTGCTCGCCTCGCGCACCGAACCGCTGATGGAAGCGCGGGCAAGGCAGATCAAGGGCAACCCCGACCTGCTGCGCGTCATCATCGCCTTCATGCGCCGGCTGAAATGGCTCTACCTGATCGTCTGGCTGTGGCTCGCCGACGTCCTGATGACGCCCTATTCCTGGCCGTCGCAGCGGTGGCTGCTCGCAAGCGCCCTGACGCTGGTCGCCGCCTGGTTCGCGATCTTGGTGCTGACCAAGATCATCCGCAACCCGACGCTGTCGCGTCTCGTTGCCTTCGCCAGCTGGGGCTATGTCGCCATTCACGTCCTCGGGTTCGACGAACCGCTGTTTGCGGCGCTGGACCAGGCGGCACTGACGGTCGGCTCGCTGCGGCTCTCGCTTCTGGTCGTCCTGAAGGCGATCTTCTTCGCAGTCGCGCTGATCTGGCTTGCAGCGCTCGTCGGCAACGTCCTGGCGCACTGGATCCAGCGGTCGGCGGATCTATCCCCGTCGTTCAAGGTCCTGATCAGCAAGCTCATCAAGATCGGCTTGATGACGGTCGCCGGTGCCATCGCGCTGTCGGCGACCGGCATCGACCTCACGGCGCTCACCGTGTTTTCGGGTGCCGTCGGCGTCGGCATCGGCTTCGGGCTTCAGAAGGTGGTGTCGAACTTCATCTCCGGCATCATCATCCTCCTCGACAAGTCCATCAAGCCGGGCGACACGATCACCCTTGGCGATATCTTCGGCTCGGTCCGCGACCTGCGATCGCGCTCCGTTTCGGTCATCACCCGGGAGGGCAAGGAATATCTCATCCCGAACGAGGACTTCATCTCGCAGCAGGTGGTCAACTGGTCCTTTTCCAGCGATTTCGTCCGCATCGACGTGGATTTCGGCACCTCCTACGAGGACGATCCGCACGAGGTGATCCGGATTGCCCTGGAAACGGCTGCGGCCGTGCCGCGGGTGGCCACCACCTATAAGGCACCGGTCTGCTGGCTGACCGCCTTCGGCGATTCCTCGCTCGACTTCAAGCTGCGCTTCTGGATCTCCGACCCCGCCAACGGCCTCACCAACATTCGCGGCCAGGTACTGCTGGCGCTCTGGGACGCCTTCAAGGAAGCCGGCATCTCGATCCCTTTCCCGCATCGCGAGATCATCATGAGGACGCCGGTCGAAGTCACCCGCGGCCGGCCGGTCGACGAAGCGGACTGATGGCCCGGGCTCGATCTCAGCGGATCAGCCAGGCAGCGGCGATCGGCACCACGGCGGCGGTTGCGACCGCATTCAGCGCCATGGCGATGCCGGCAAACAGCCCCGCCGTCTCGTCCACCTCGTAAGCGCGGGCCGTGCCGATGCCGTGCGAGGTGAGGCCGACGGCAAAGCCGCGGGCGGCATAGTCGCGGATCTTCATCAGGTTCATGAACGGCGTGACGATCAGGGCGCCGATGATGCCGGTGAGGATCACCAGAACCGCGGTCAGGGAGGGATTGCCGCCGAGGGAGGCGGAAATCGCCATGGCGACGCCCGCCGTCGCCGACTTCGGCAGGAAGGAGATCATCACCTCGTCCGACAGCCCGAGCAGAGTGCCCACGGCGACGACGGAGAGGACCGCCACCAGCGAGCCGACCATCAGTGCCGCCGCAATCGGCAGCAGCAAGCGCTTCACCCGCTCCCACTGCCGGAAGAGCGGAACGGCGATGGCAACCGTCGCAGGGCCCAGCAGGAAGTGCACGAACTGCGCACCTTCGAAGAACCGCTCATAGGGAATGTCGAAGATCGTCATCACCAGCGACAGGAACAAGATCGAGGTCAGCACCGGATTGGCGAGCGGATTGCGATCGAGCCGGCGCGAGATTTCGGAGGCGCCGATCCAGGTACAGAGCGTCAGCGTCAGCCAGATCAGCGGCGAGGTCGAGAGATAGACCCAGAGGTCGACGGGGCTCCTCATGCCTCGCCCGCCTTCCGGCCCAGCAGCCGCCGCACCGCGAGGAAGGTCCAGACCGTGACGGCGAGGGTGAGGACGGCGGAGGTGACCAGCACGATGGCGATCGCCGCGCCCTCCGACTGCACCACGCCCCAGAGCGCCACCACGCCGACGCCG
>JBKBXP010000438.1:0-2242 GCA_046314035.1 Pseudorhizobium sp.
GAACGTCAGCCTGGCACTTCGTGCGAGGTTCAATCCCGAGCTGAACCAGATGTGGTTCGCGTCGGTGATGAACGTCATCAACAACGTCACCATGCTGTCGATCATCCTGACCGGCACCGCGCTCATCCGCGAGCGCGAACACGGGACGGTGGAGCACCTGCTGGTGATGCCGCTGACACCCTTCGAGATCATGGCGGCAAAGGTCTGGTCGATGGGGCTGGTCGTGCTTGTCGCCACCTTTCTGTCGCTCATCGTCGTGGTGCAGGGACTGCTGCAGGTGCCGATCGAAGGGTCTCTCCTCCTCTTCATGGCGGGCGCCACCCTTCACCTCCTGGCCACCACCGCCATGGGCATTGCGCTTGCCACCCTTGCCGGCTCGATGCCGCAGTTCGGCCTGCTGCTGATGCTCGTCCTCCTGCCGCTGCAGATCCTTTCGGGCGCCACCACGCCGCGCGAAAGCATGCCGGAGATGATCCAGACGATCATGCTTGCCGCACCCAATACGCATTTCATCCTCCTCGCGCAGGCGATCCTCTATCGCGGCGCGGGGCTTGCCGTGGTCTGGCCGCAGTTCCTGTGGCTGGCGGCGATCGCCTCGATTCTCTTCGTCTTTTCGCTGCGCAGTTTCCGCCGGTCTCTGGTGTAACCGGCTCTCGTCACGGCGTCAGACCATCCAGATCCAGCCCAAAGGCCTTGATGCGGGATGCCAAGGTGGTCGGCTTCATGCCGAGGAGGCGCGCGGCGCCGCTTGGGCCGGACACCTTGCAGCCGCAGGCCGTCAGCGCCGCGACGAGATTGTCGCGCTCGAGGGTGCGCAGTTGCGCATCCGTCAGGATATCGTCCGCCGCGGGTTTCTGGCTTGCCCGGGTCGCCGTCGTCGCCTCGCGGCGGTGGGCATCCGGCAGGTCGATCGACAGCCGCCCGTTTTGGGAGAGGATGGCGGCGCGCTCGATGACGTTCTGGAGTTCGCGCACATTGCCCGGCCAGTCGTAGCGGCAGAGCCCGCGGATATCGGCCTCCGAAAACCGCAGGTCCATGCGCTTCGACTGGCTTTCGCGGTCGAGGAAATGCTGCGCCAGCAGCGGAATGTCGTCGCGTCGTTCGCGCAGCGGCACGGAGACGATCGGGAAGACGTTCAGCCGGAAATAGAGATCCTCGCGGAACTGCCGCCGCTGCACGGCCTGCTTCAGATCGCGGTTGGTGGCGGCGATCAGGCGCACGTCGACGCTGCGGGTCTTCTCCTCGCCGACCCGCTCGAAGACGCCCTCCTGCAGGACGCGCAGAAGCTTGCTCTGCAGCTCCAGCGGGATCTCGCCGACCTCGTCCAGAAAGAGCGTGCCGCCGTCGGCCAGCTCGAAGCGGCCGATCCGGTCGCGGATGGCGCCGGTGAAGGCGCCTCGCACATGGCCGAAGAACTCGCTTTCGAAGAGCTCGCGCGGGATCGCCGCGCAGTTGACCCGGATCAGCGGCCGGTCGCGCCGGTCGCTCGCCTCATGGATGGCCCGCGCGATCAGCTCCTTGCCGGTGCCGGACTCGCCGGTGATCAGCACCGTCGCGCCGGTCGGCGCCACCAGATGGATCTGCCGCAGCACCGCCTGGACGGGCGCCGAGGCGCCGACGATGCCGGAGGCGTTCATCTCGATGCGGATTTCTTCCTGCAGGTAGGCGTTCTCGTGCTCCAGACGCTCGCGCAACTGATCGACCTCGGCGAGCGCTGCCCGCAGGCGGCTGTCGGCCTCGCGGCGCTCGGTGACATCGCGGAAGACGATGACGGCGCCGACGATGACATTGCGGTCGCGGATGGGCGTGGAGGTATATTCCACCCAGACCGGTGAGCCGTCCTTGCGCCAGAAGACCTCGTCCACGACGGTGTGCACGGCGCCGTCCCGGAAGGCGGCGTAGATCGGACAGTCCTCGTGCGGGTAATGCGTCCCGTCGGACCGGGTGTGGTGCATGATCGAGTGAATGTCGCGGGCCACCAGTTCGTCGGCCGTCCAGCCCAGCATGCGCTCGGCCGCGGGGTTGACGAAGGTGGTCTTGCCCTCAGCATTGACGCCGTAGATCCCCTCGCCCGCAGCGCGCAGGATCAGGCGGTTTTCCCGTTCGATGTCGCGGAAGACGCGCTCGGCGCGCTGCCATTCGGTCAGGCCGCCACCCATGAAATCTTCTGCTGCAGAATCGATGGAGCGGCGGCGGCGCTCATGCAGGTCATGCAAACAGACAATGATCAACTGCCGTGAGC
>JBKBXP010000439.1:0-2204 GCA_046314035.1 Pseudorhizobium sp.
CGCGGTCGGCCATTCCTTTGGCGGCGCCAGCCTGATGCTGGCGGCCGGCGGGGTCATGCGCGATGCCGGCCGGATTGCGCCGAGGCGCCTGGTGGTGATCGGCGCGCCGACACGAATCGAGTGGCTCTTCGAGGCATTCGCGCGGCAGCTCGGATTGAGTGGACCCGTCAGCGACGCCATGATCCGGCATGCGGAGGAGGTGGCCGGTGCCACGCTCGCAGACTTCGATACGGTGGCGGTGGCAGCCGGTCTCGGCACGCCGCTCCTCGTCGTGCATGCCGAGGACGACAAGGAGGTCGATGCCGATCATGCCAGACGCTATGGCGCGGTCGCCTCGGCTCGGATCCATTGGGCCAACGGTTTCGGCCATCGTCGCATCATCAGCGCGCCGGAAGTGATCGATACCATCCACAACTTCCTGAAAGAAGATCCGGCGCAACACGACCGCAACTCCGCGGCGTAAGGCGTTGTCCGGCCGCGGCTGTCATTCTAGTGTCGCACGACAGGCGCACAGACGCCGCGACGGGGGCACCATGACGATCATCCGGACCATCGAAGAGTTGCAGCAGATCTATGCGGATGTCTCGGAAGCATCTGTCGCGAAGGTGACGAGCACGCTGACGCCGGAGTACCGGCGCATGATCGAGGCCTCGCCCTTCATGGCGTTCGCGACGGTGGGTCCTGAAGGCCTCGACTGCTCGCCGCGCGGCGATGCCGGCAGTTGCGTGCGTGTCGAGGACCGTACGACCCTGCTGCTCCCGGACTGGCGCGGCAACAACCGGATCGATTCGCTCCTCAACATCGTCCGCGACCCACGGGTGGCCCTGATGTTCCTCATTCCCGGCTCGACCACGGCCATGCGCGTCAACGGCAGGGCGGTGATCTCGGTGGACCCGGCGCTGCTTGAGAGCTTCGACATGGATGGCCGCCACCCGCGCAGCGTGACGGTGATCACCATCGGCGAGGTCTACTTCCAGTGCGCCCGTGCCATCATGCGCGCCGGTCTGTGGGACCCGGAGCGCTTCGTGGATGTGGCCAGCCTGCCGACCCCCGGCCAGCTTCTGAAGGCGGCAAAGATCGACTTCGATCAGGAGACCTATGACAGGGAATGGGCGGGGCGCGCCGCCGCCACGATGTGGTAGCGCTCAGCCCCGGTAGATCAGCCAGTTCTTGCCCGCATAATCGTTGCGCATCGCTTCGTTGAAGAAGACGCTGCGGTTCCGACCGGCGTGCTTGGCGTGATAGAGCGCGATGTCGGCATTGGCATAGAGTGCGCTCGGATCGCTCGCCTGGGATCCCATGGAATACCCCAGCGAAATGGTGATCGGGCCGTATTGCACGCCCGAGCGGGAATTGCGGAAGCTGCGGGTTTCGAGAGCGCAGCGAATGCGTTCGCAGATCACCATGACCTCTTCGGCCGTATTTCCTTCGACGATGATGGCGAACTCCTCGCCGCCGGTGCGCGCGACGAAGAGGTCCTTGCGGACGTTGGACCGGATGACCGACGCGACGGTGGCGAGGATCTTGTCGCCCACCGGATGGCCGAAGCTGTCGTTGATCTTCTTGAAATTGTCGATGTCGGCCAGAACCAGCGCGGCGACCGGAAGATTTCCGGCGGCGTCGTAGAGCCCGGCAAGTTTTTCATCGAAGGCGCGGCGATTGGCGAGCCTCGTGAGCGAATCGGTATTGGCGATCCGCTTGTATTCGTCCAGCTCGCGGCGAACCTCGTCCATTTCCTGCGAGTGTTCCGACATGCTCTCCACCGTACGCTCGCCGTGAGCCATCTGGCCACCCGTTGCATCGGTGAGGAGGCCGATCGCATTGCGGACGATGTCGGCAGAAAGGCTTGCCTTGGAGTTGATGCGGGTGGCGGTTTCCCCCAGCAGCTTCGTATAGCTCTCCATCGACCGTTGTTCTTGCCGAAGCAGCGTCAGCAGGCCTTCGAGTTCGCCGAGAAGCCTCCCATGCGCCCGCTCGATGATCTCGACCTGATGTGTGCTGAGGAATTCCGCGGCCAGAACATCCAGTTCTTCCTGCGTCGCATGGCTTCCAAGAGCCGCAAGCCGTTGGGTCAGGGCGCCGTTCGAGCCGATGTAGGCTTCATAGAAGAGCTGGTAGTTTCGAGGAAGCGGCGCCACGCCCATCGTTCTCAGAGCATAGATGATCTGACTGACGACATCTGTCGCCTGCGCCTTCGGCGCACT
>JBKBXP010000440.1:0-2163 GCA_046314035.1 Pseudorhizobium sp.
GGGAGGGGCACGTGAATCGGGGCGATCTGATGGAAGCGTTCGGCGTGTCGGTGAACCAGGCGTCCACCGACCTGAACCGCTACATCGGCATGGCTCCGGACAACATGACCTACGACAAGAGCGCCCGGACCTACATCCAAGGCAGCAAATTCGACCCACTGTTTCTGAAGCCGGACGCTAGCCGATACCTCTCTCAGCTTCGTTCTGTCGCCGATGGCATCCTCGACCGGGGTGATGCCTGGATCGGGCAGCTTCCGTCCTACGACTCCGCGCCGACGCCCGTGCGGGGCGTCAACGCCAAGACCCTGCGTTCGGTGGTCTCCGCCATCCGCCGATCAGAAGCCATCGAGGTCTGTCCGTCGTCAGAACATTTGGCGCAGATCTCGGCGTAGATTAGCGGAGTGCGGGCCTCGTCCGGGGTTGGGTTTTAGGCGGCGAGCTTGCGGTGTTGCAAGCGCCGATGTTCGATGGTCTGTCGCTTGATCCTTTCTCGTTGTTTGATGATGGCGCTGGCCCTGCCGAAGTAGGCATCTGCGGGCGTCACGTTGGACAGCGCTTCGTGATAACGCTGGTGGTTGTAGTGCTCGACGAAGGCCTCGATCTGGGCCTCGAGGTCACCGGGCAAGAAGTAGTTTTCCAGCAGGATGCGGTTTTTCAGGGTCTGATGCCAACGCTCGATCTTGCCCTGGGTCTGCGGGTGCATCGGGGCACCGCGCACGTGGCTCATCTTCCGGGCCTCGATGTATTCCGCCAGTTCCCCGGCGATATAGCTGGGACCGTTATCGCTGAGCAGCCGTGGTTTGTGCAGCACCGTGGCACTGTCGCAGCCCGAGGCTTTGAGGGCGAGGTCCAGCGTGTCGGTGACGTCCTCGGCCCGCATGTTGGTGCACAGGTTGGCCTTTGGCCAGCTTCGCTTCCCAGGCGATGATATAGCGCGAGAAGTCGTCGAGCACCGTCGACAGATAGCGAAGACGACGAGACTGCCGGGGGCAGTCTCCAAAGGAATCGGCAGCCCCACCCGATGATCTTGAAGTAGGTGAAGTCGGTCTGCCACATCTCGTTCACCCGCGTGGTCTTGGTATGGAACTGATCGGCGGCCTTGATCACGACATAGGCCGGACTGGTGATCAGGTCATGGGCCTTCAGCAGGCGGTAAACCGTAGCTTCCGATACAAAGTATTGGCGTTCATCGGTAAATCGCACCGCCAGTTCGCGCGGTGACAGCTCGGACTGCTCCAGCGCCATCTCGACGATCTGATCCTGCACCTCGGGCGCGATCCGGTTCCACACCCGGCCTGGAGCCGATGGTCGATCCGCCAACGCCTCCGGGCCGCCTTCAAGGTAGCGGTCATACCAGCGGTAGAAGGTCCGGCGGGCGATGCCGAGCTGATCCAGCGTCCGCTTGGCAGGCAGGTGCGATTGCTCGACGATACGGATGATTTCCAGCTTTTCGGATGCGGGATACCTCATTCGTCGCCCTCCCCATCCGCGATCATGCTTTTTTTGAGCAAACGGTTTTCCAGCGTCAGGTCGGCCACGCATTCCTTCAGGGCGCGGGCTTCGCGGCGCAGATCCTGCACCTCGCCAGTGGTCGCGGCACGGGCGGTATCACCGGCCAACCGGCGCCTACCTGCCTCCATGAACTCCTTCGACCAGGTGTAATACAGGCTCTGGGCGATGCCTTCCTTGCGGCACAGCTCGGCAATGCTGTCCTCGCCGCGCAAGCCATCCAGCACGATGCGGATCTTGTCTTCAGCCGAGAAATGCCGACGGGTTGCTCGCCGGATATCCTTCACCACCCGCTCGGCAGGGGCCTTCTTGGGGGGCGATTTCTTCAAGGAGGGTTGGGGCTTCATCTTCGTTCCTTCGTCACTACGACGAAGCCCCAACCCTCCTTAAATCACAACCTCAAATCTGTGCCATTGGTGCTGACGGGGGACAATGAGGCCCTCACTTAAAACCCGACAGAGTGATTTGCCAATCGGTTTGGTTCCCATTTTCGTCCTCTATGGGGCACCACAGCGTTCACGAATGTACAAGAATTGCCGCGGATTTGCTCGATCGGGCTTGTTCCCGGTAATCCGCTGCGATGGAATCGCGGAGGCGCGCTTTCGCGGTGCGCATCCTGTGCCTTGTCCTCGCAATCGTATGGGTTCGCTTCGG
>JBKBXP010000441.1:0-2132 GCA_046314035.1 Pseudorhizobium sp.
CAGCGGATAGACCGCGGCGGCGCGGCCGATCAGCGTCAGGACGATGGCGATGACCAGCGGCACCGATACCGGTGCGATCGGCTGATGCGCCTCATGGCTGCCGATCAGCAGGAACAGGCAGGAATTGGCGAGGAACGCGGCATAAGCCCAGAAGTCCTGCACATGCTGTCTGCCGGCGACTGAGATCGAGCCGCGTGGGCCGACATTGCCGACGATCAGTCCCGCGGCCAGCGCCGCGAACACGCCGGATGCATGGACATGCTCGGCGAGCAGGAACGATCCCCAGGCGACCACAGTCGTCAGCGTCACCTCGACCAGATGATCCGTCGTCCGGCCGGCGATGGTCAGCACGGCGAAGCCGATCGCGGCACCAATGACGACCCCGCCGGCCACGGTCCATAGCAAGGCAAGGGAGGCGCCCGACGCTGTCAGCGCGTCGCCGTTGGCGATGCCGACGAGGATCGCGAAGCCCACTGCCGCGACGCCGTCGTTGAGCAGGCTCTCGGACTCGACCACCATGCTGAGCCGCGGCTCGGCCTTCATCTCCTTGAAGGCGGCGATCACCGATACCGGATCGGTCGCGGCGATCAGCACCCCGAAGAAGGCCGCGCCGAGCATGCTCCAGTCGAGCAGCAGGTGCATACCGCTGGCGACCACCGCCGCGCTGATCGCCACGCCGAGGAAGGCGAGCACGACGGTCAGCGGCATCTCCTGCTTGAAGCGCGACCAGCGCAATTGCATCGCCGCCTCGAAGATCAGCGGTGGCAGAAAGACGTTGAAGATCAACTCGCGCGACAGCGGCAGGTCGGCACCGACTGGCAGATAGGCAAGGCCAATCCCGGCAAGCACCAGGCCGGCCGTGTAGGGAAGGCCGATACGCCGCGTTATCATCGCCACGAGCGAGGCGACGACGAGCAGAGTGCCGAGCTCGGTCAGTCCGATGTCGCCATTCATCGGCCAGTCTCCCGAACCGGCGTCAGCACGACAAGGCGACATCGAAGCCGTCTGGAATGTCGCAGTATGCCAATGGCATCCGGTACGCGCTTACGTATAACGGATGCATTCGGATCGCGCATATGCATTCCTGGTCACAGGTAATCGGCGCCGGCGGCCCGACCAACGCCATGAACCTGCGCCTTCGGGTCGAAGCGCGCACCCAGATCGTGATATTGCAGTCACTGTCTTATCTAGCAAATTTTGTTCAGCCTGACGCGAGGCAGTCGCCAAAGGCACTTCGACCAAAAACCACTCATTCCTCCCCTTCGACCGCCGGATGGAACGCCATGCGCCCGATGAACGAAAGGCAGGAAGTGAGGAGTGGCTTCGTCACCTTCAGTGGCGGCTTTCGATCGAATCCGAACAATCGAGGGTGACGGGCACTTGGCCAGATACTCGGCGACTTCTGAGTCAGCACGATCGAGACGCTTCGCGTCATTCCATGAAGCGAGCCGATCGATCGGGCGGGAAGCCCGCCACTCCCGTGTTTTAGAACCGGTCCGGACGATCGACAACCGCGCCGGTCACATCGGCCCCGCGGTGAGCATCCAGACCGCCATCGCGATCATGCCCAGGTTCTCGGTCAACGACACGAAGCCGAGCGGGACGTTGGATGAGCCGCCGACGCAGGCGCACTTCAGCTCGCGCCTGTCGACGTAGACCGCCTTGAAGACGGATACCGCCCCGACGGTGCCGATGAACAGCGCGATCGGGATCGATAGCCAGTTGAAGGCGCCCGCTACCATGAGGACTCCAGCCAACCCCTCCACGAAGGGGTAGATGTAGCCGTAGCGCACCCAGCGCTTCGCCAGCAGGTCATAGTTGAGGAACATCGTCGAGAACTTCTCGACGTCCTGCAGCTTGAGAAGCGCCAGGGTCGCCATGCTGAAGCCGCCGAACCACTGCAGTGCCCGTAGCGTGAACGGCGAGCCGAGGACCGCGTGGCTCGCCGCCATCGCCAGCAGCGCGGTCATCGCGAACAATGCGGCGACCGGCCGGTAGCTGGTCTCGCCCGGCGCTGCGACGTGCAGCCCGAAGCGGCGGCGCAGGTCGTCATAGCCGCCGACGCGCTCGCCCGCGATGAACGTCTGCGGCGTCGTCTTCACGCCGTGCTCGGCCTTGAACGCATCGGTCTC
>JBKBXP010000442.1:0-2129 GCA_046314035.1 Pseudorhizobium sp.
CGCAGACGGCGTGGATCCGGCCGCGGACGTGAGCGAGGAAGACCGTACCACGCTTCAGGCCCTCGAGACGGCGATCCAGAACCAGTTCGACAACGCCTATTTTTCCGCTCAGGTGATCGCCTTGGAAGAGATGATCCAGCTGTTGACCGATTATGCCGAAACCGGGCCACAAGGTGCGCTGAAGACATTCGCCACCAACCAGATCGGCGGCGCCCGGACGCTTTACCTTCGCGCCCAGGACCTCTCGGTGCCGTGATGCGGACCGCCTCGGCAGGGGCTTGAGGTGCCCGTCGCCGCTGCCGGCTGGTTCCGGCGCATGGGCGATTGACTTTGCCGCCGGTCTGCGCAAAACATGACGAAATTCCGAGGGGGGCATCGTAACGGTGCTGAGATGGCGGTGAGCCGGACCCTTGAACCTGATCCGGGTCATACCGGCGTAGGAACGGAAACGGCCATATCAGGCGCCAATTCTCTTCTCCGCTTTACCTGGATCTCCATGATGTGACCGTCGGGAGATCGTTTGATGGCATCCAGCACCACAGTCCGTGACAGAATGCGGTCGCGCCGCGGCCGGGCCGCGACGCGGTAGAGCCTTGCCATGTCATTGAAGCACATGGGACCGGGCCTTCTGGGCCTGATCGCCCTCTGGCAGGCCGTCGTCTGGCTGGTCGGCGCCCCCCGCTACATTCTTCCCGCGCCGCTGCAGGTGGCGGCAGCACTGGTCCGCCAGCCGGAATTCCTGCTGCGCAACGGGCTGATCACCCTGACGGAAATCCTCGTCGGTCTCGCCTGCGGCACGCTGCTGGGCTTTGCCGCCGCCCTGTCGATGGCGGCCTTTCCGCGGCTCGGGCGGCTCGCCTGGCCGATGCTGCTGGTCCTGCAGGCGCTGCCGGTCTTCGTGCTTGCCCCCATTCTCGTCCTCTGGTTCGGCTTCGGCATGGCCTCCAAGGCCGTGATGGCGACGATCATCATCTTCTTTCCGGTCGCGTCCGCCTTCGCCGACGGCCTGCGCCGCACCGATCCCGTCCTGCTCGATGCGGCCGCGCTGACCAAGGCCAGCCACTGGCAGGTGCTGCGCCACATCCGCCTGCCGCTCGCGCTGCCGGCGCTGGTCTCCGGTCTGCGCGTCGCCGCGCCGCTGGCGCCGATCGGCGCTGTCGTCGGAGAATGGGTCGGCGCCTCCGCGGGCCTCGGCTTCGTCATGGTGCAGGCCAATGCCCGCATGCAGACGGATACCGTCTTTGCCGCCATGGCCCTTCTTGCCGCCATGACCCTCCTCCTGCGCGCCGCCGTTGACCGTCTGACGGCGCCGCTGGCGCCCTGGGCCCCCGAATCCGAACATCATTCCATCAATCTAGTTAGCCGGAGAATAAATCCATGAAAAACCGCCTGCTCTCCCTCTTCGGAGCCCTCGCGCTGCTGGCGCTCCCCCTGCCAGCACAGGCCGCCGACAAGCTGACCGTGATGCTCGAATGGTTCGTCAATCCGGATCACGCAACCATGGTGGTCGCCCAGGAGCGCGGCCTCTTTGCCGAGCAGGGCCTTGAGGTCGAACTGCTGCCGCCGGCCGATCCCTCGTCCGTGCCGCGGCTCGTGGCCGCCCGCCAGGCCGATATCGGCGTGCATTATCAGCCCAACCTCTACCTGGACCACGCCGCCGGCCTCCCGCTGGTGCGCTTCGGCACGCTCGTCGAAACGCCGCTCAACACCATCACGGTTCTCGCCGATGGTCCGATCAAGACCCTGGCGGATCTGAAGGGCAAGAAGATCGGCTTTTCGGTGTCCGGTTTCGAGGATGCCATGCTGAAGCGCATCCTGGAGGCCGAGGGCCTGTCGCTCGACGACGTGGAGCTCATCAACGTCAACTTCGCGCTGACGGCCTCCCTGCTCGGCGGCCAGGTGGACGCGACCGTCGGCGGTTTCCGCAACTTCGAATTGACCCAGATCCGCCTCGCAGGCGGCGAGCCCCGCGCCTTCTTCCCCGAAGAGCACGGCGTTCCGGTCTACGACGAGCTGATCTTCGTCGCCCACAGGGATATGGCAGGCGACGATCGGCTTCCCCGTTTCCTGGAGGCCGTCGAGGATGCCGCCATCTTCCTCACCAACCACCCGCAGGAAGCCTGGGAGCT
>JBKBXP010000443.1:0-2110 GCA_046314035.1 Pseudorhizobium sp.
CCTTCTCGTCATCTGCGTCGGCGTCCTCGTCCATCTCTTGCGGCGGCAGTTGCAATCGGTTCGGGCCGCAGGATCGAGGCTGGAGGCGATGACAGGGGACCTGGAGGTCGCCTATCGGGCAGTGGAAAGCGCCAACTCAATGCCATCCTGGGTACCGCCGAATTGCTGGACCTGTCCGATATTCCCGCGGCCGCGCATCACAGCGTTGGGACCATTCGCCGATCCGGCGAAGCCCTGCTCGAGATCATCAACGAGATCTTGGACTACGGCAAGATCGAGAACGGCATGCTGGAGATCGAGGCCCGGCCGACGGTGATCCGGTCGGTTGCCTGCTCGGCGCTTGGCATCGTCCAGGATCGCGCCCGGGAAAACCGAAACCTGCTGCAGTTCGAGATCGATGAGGACACCGTCTTTCCGGCAATTCTCTGTGACCCGACGCGTCTGCGACAGGTCTTGCTGAACCTGCTCAGCAATGCCTGCAAGTTCACTTCCGATGGCGTCGTCACGCTCAGGATCAGCCAGCACCAGGCCAACGGCGGCGACTGGATGCGGTTCGAGATTTCCGACACGGGAATCGGCATCGACGAGGACGGTATCGGGAAGCTCTTCCAACCCTTCAGCCAGGTCGACGCGTCGATCAACCGCCGCTTCGGCGGAACGGGCCTGGGTCTGACGATCTGCCGGCAGATCGTGGAACGCTTGTCCGGTACCATCGGCGTTTCGAGCACCACGGGCGAAGGCAGCATCTTCTGGTTCGAGATACCCGCGACGGCCGCAGAGCCGGAGGCAGGGGCCGGCGATGTCGCGGCAACGGAGCCTCGGGCCCTTCCACAACTGAAGGTGCTTCTCGTCGAAGACAACAGGGTGAACCAGGACGTGGCAAAAGGTTTCCTGCTGCGCCTCGGCCAGACCGTCACCGTGGCCAGCGATGGCCTGGAAGCGGTCCGGGAGGTGAGGCAGGGCGAGTTCGACCTTGTGCTGATGGACATGCAGATGCCGGTGGTCGACGGACTGGAGGCAACGCGAATGATCCGGGCACTCCCCGAACGTGAAGGGCTGCGCATCATCGCAATGACCGCCAATGCCTCCGATGACGACCGAAGGCTCTGTGCGGATGCCGGAATGGACGGCTTCCAGTCAAAGCCGATCACGATGGCGACGCTGCGCAAGCTCGTTCTCGAGACGGGCAGTCTGGAACCGCGCCCTCGAACCCTAGTGCAAGAGGAGACGGGTTTCGAAGCCCGTCGCTTGGAGCTCGTCGAGGCGCTTGGGGACGATGGGTTCAGCGAGCTTCTGTCTGGCTTCCTAAAGGATGCGGAGACGCTGCTTGCAGATATCGCGACAGCGGCAAATGGGGGCGATGCGGAGCGGACGAAGCAACTGCTGCATTCACTTCGTGGTGCCTCGGCAAACCTTGGATTTACCGAAGTTGTCTCCTCCTGCGTGGCCCTGGAAGCGTCTGGCCTTGCAGCCACCGAGGTGGACGGATTGGCGGCGACCTTCAACGAACAAAGACGCCGCATAGCGGCTTAAGGGAAAACACTGATGCGTATCCTGCTCGTCGACGACAACAGCACCAACCTCGCGTTCCTCAAGAAACTGGTCGAGAACCTCGGCTATCAGGTGCTCGCCTATGATTCACCCGAGGCCGTTCTCGCCGATATGCCGGACCTCGATTACGACGTCGCGGTGATCGACTACTTGATGCCCGCCTATACTGGTGTCGAGCTTCTGGCGGAAATCGGTCGCTTCTCGAAATATCGAGACAAGCCGACCGTGTTCGTCACCGCCGATTACGACATGTCCGTGAGAATGCTGGCACTCGACGCGGGCGCCATCGATTTCCTGACCAAGCCGGTCGATCCCTTCGAATTCCAGGCCCGGATGCGCAACCTCGGTGCCCTCGTCGAAGCTCGCAACCAGCTGGCCGAAAAGGCCGAATGGCTGCGCCAGGAGGTCGAGAAGGCGGTCAGGGAACTGCGTGCCCGGGAAGAAGAGATCATCGAGAGGCTCACCATCGCCGCAAGCTACAAGGACCTGGATACGGCCAAACACACGAGACGTGTCGGTGCGTTCTCGGAAGCGATCGCAATGGCCTATGGTCTTGATC
>JBKBXP010000444.1:0-1850 GCA_046314035.1 Pseudorhizobium sp.
CGACTGGTGGTATCACAACCTCGGTTCGGTGACCGGTGCGGGGGTTGCCGAAATCTCCAATCAGATGGAGTACGACGACGAGGTTGCCTACAATGCCACCCGCAAGCTCTACGATCTCTCCCGCGGCCAGGACGAGCGGCCCTGGTGCCTGACCGTCAGCTTCACCCATCCGCACGATCCCTATGTCGCCCGGCGCCGCTACTGGGACCTCTATGAGGATTGCCCGGAGCTCGATCCTGCCATTGCCGCCATTCCCTACGAGGAACAGGACCCGCATTCGCAGCGCCTGATGGACGCCTGCGATCATACGGCTTTCGACATCACGGACGAGAACGTCCATCGGGCCCGTCGGGGCTACTTCGCCAACATCTCCTATGTCGACGACAAGATCGGCGAGATCCTCGACGTTCTGGAGCGCACGCGCATGGCGGAAAACACCGCCATCGTCTTCGTCTCGGACCACGGCGACATGCTGGGCGACCGGGGCCTCTGGTTCAAGATGAACTTTCTCGAAGGCTCCGCCCGCGTGCCGCTGATGATTGCAGCACCCGGCTGGGCGCCGGCTCTGGTGCAGACGCCGGTCTCCACGCTGGACGTCTGCCCGACTGTGTCGGCCATTGCGGGGATCGACATCAGCGCCCTGGCGCCCTGGACGGATGGCGAGGACCTGGCGGCGCTGGCGAGCGGGCGATCCACCCGCGAGCCGGTACCGATGGAATACGCGGCCGAGGGATCGATCGCACCGATGGTGGCCATTCGCGACGGGCGCTACAAGCTGACGCTCTGCGACCGTGACCCGCCGATCCTTGTCGACCTGCAGGCGGACCCCGACGAGCGGAACAATCTCGCCGAGGATCCGGCGCATGCCGAGGTGATGGAGAGACTGTCGGCGCTTGCGGCCGAGCGGTGGGATCTGGACCGCTTCGATGCGGCGGTGCGCGAAAGCCAGGCCCGTCGGCACGTGGTTTACGAGGCCCTGCGCAATGGCGCCTATTACCCCTGGGACTACCAGCCGCTGCAGCGCGCCTCCGAGCGCTACATGCGCAACCACATGGACCTCAACGTGCTGGAGGAAAACCAGCGGTTTCCGCGCGGCGAATAGCGTTCCGTCGGGTATTTGATCTCCCCTGCAGCGCCTGCGGAACAAATTTCCGTGAGACTTCGTTTCCTTGCCAGGTTTAACGGAGGAAGTACCCATGACCTACGATCCGAATGATCCACGCACACCGCGTTCGCCGAACGAGCCTCGTCCCGACGTGGTGAACCATGTTGACGCCCGCCGCAGCGGCTCGTCCTGGATGCCCTGGGTGGCAGTCCTGGCCGTCGTCCTGATCGGCGCCTTCATCTGGAGCAACATGGGCGGCGAGACCGGCACGGATCCGGCAACCACCTCGGCCACCGATTCGCCAGCCGTCACCAATGACGCGCCGGCTCCGGCAGCCCCTGCTGCACCCGCGACCGATGCTGCTCCAGCCGCTCCTGCAGCCCCGGCTGCGCCAGCCGCTCCGGCCGGCAACGGCGGCTAACTGGCCAGTCCCGTTCGGTAAAACCGTCCGCCTCGGCGGGCGGTTTTTTGTCGTCTTCTGCCAGGACGGCATCCTGCCGCAGGAGCCCGACGGTTCTTGCAGCTCTGCTAAAGTTGCGCCATAGATGGCGGCTTGAGCGCTTCGATGGCCAGATTTCGTCGAAAGAGTAAGATTTCGTTGAAAGAGTAAGTGTTTGAAAGCGCTTGAACTGCTGAAGAGCCTGGAGCCGACGTCGCCGATCGGCATGCCGTCCGACTGGCCGGCCGGTCTGCGAACCGTGGTCGGGACGATCCTGCGGGCGCCGCTGCAGGTCATCCTGTTCTG
>JBKBXP010000444.1:1860-2110 GCA_046314035.1 Pseudorhizobium sp.
CGACTATATCGCCCTCTACAACGATGCCTATGCGGTGACGCTCGGCGACAAGCACCCCCAGGCCTTCGACCAGCCCGCCTCCCTTTACTGGAAAGAATTGTGGGAGGACCTGGAGCCGCTCCTGGATCAGGTCCGCGAGACCGGCAAACCCGTCTTCATGAAGGATCGGCCCTTCTACATCGAGCGTCACGGCCATCCCGAGAACGTCACCTTCGACATTTCCTTTTCGCCGGTTCCCGGTGACACGGGC
>JBKBXP010000445.1:0-2099 GCA_046314035.1 Pseudorhizobium sp.
TGCCTGGGCATCGTGGCGGGACGCGCTGTCCAGTGGCAAGCCCTATCACATCGAATACCGGTTGAAGCACCGCTCCGGGGAATATCGCTGGGTGATCGGCCGCGCGAACGCCGTGCGCGGCGCCGATGGGGAGATCACCCGCTGGTACGGCACCTGCACCGACATCCACGAGCTGAAGACCGCCGAGCTGCACCGGTCCGCCCTGGTTGCCTATCAGGAAGAGGTGGCAGATCTCGATGACCCGGTGGATGTCGCCTATGCCGCCTCGCGAATGCTGGGGGAGGCCCTCAAGGTTGCCCGCGTCGGCTACGCCACCATCGACATCGAGACCGAGACGATCGTGATCGAACGGGACTGGACGGCGGAAGGTGTCGAGAGCCTGAGGGGCACGCAGCACATGCGCCACTACGGCAGCTTCATCGACGACCTGAAGCGCGGCGACACCGTCGTCTTCGAGGATACCGAGCAGGATCCCCGCACCCGGGACAAGGCCGAAAACCTGGCGGCCATTTCCGCCCGTTCGATCGTCAACATTCCGATCCGCGAGCAGAGCGGTCTCGTCGCGCTCCTGTTCATCAACAGCGCGACGCCGCGGCGCTGGACCGAGGAGGAGCTCCGCTTCATCCGCGACGTCGCGGAACTCACTCGCCAGGCGGTGGAGCGTCGCCGTGCCGAGGCGGAACTGCGCCATCTGACGCAGACGCTCGAAGAGCAGGTGCTGCAGCGGACTGAGGAACTGCGCCGCTCGGAAGAACAGCTGCGCCAGAGCCAGAAGATGGAAGCGGTCGGCCAGCTGACGGGCGGCATCGCCCACGACTTCAACAACAATCTTGCCGTCATCATCGGCGGCCTGAGCCTCTTGCAGCGGCGCCTGAAGCGGGGCGAGACCCATGACCTCGATCGGCTGATCGTCGGCGCCATGGAAGGCGCCCAGCGGGCAGCGACCCTGACCCAGCGGCTGCTCGCCTTCTCCCGCCAGCAGCCGCTGTCGCCGGAGCCGGTCGACGGCAACCGCATGATCGCCGGCATGAACGATCTCCTGGTGCGTTCGCTCGGCGAGCATATCCGCATCGAGACGGTGCTGGCCGCCGGCCTCTGGAAGACCAAGGCCGACGCCAGCCAGCTGGAGAACGCCATCCTCAACCTCGCCGTCAACGCCCGCGACGCCATGCCGGAGGGAGGCCGGCTGACGATCGAGACGGCCAATGCCCACGTGGACGACGCCTATGCCGGCGAGCACCACATCGGCGCCGGCCAATACGTGCTGATCGCGGTGACCGATACCGGCACCGGCATGACCCCCGAGGTCATCGCCCGTGCCTTCGATCCCTTCTTCACCACCAAGGCGGTCGGCAAGGGCACCGGGCTCGGCCTCAGCCAGGTTTTCGGCTTCGTGCGCCAGACGGGCGGCCACATCAAGATCTATTCCGAGCCCGGCCAGGGCACGACGATCAAGATCTACCTGCGCCGCTTCTACGGCGAGGACACGCCCGCAGCGCTGGCCGCCGTCGAGCCGCAGCCGCCGCGCGGCACCGGCGAGCGCGTGCTCGTCGTCGAGGACGACGACCGCGTCCGCTTCTTCACCGTCGAGACGCTGCGCGAACTCGGCTACAGCGTCACCTATGCCGCCAGCGGCGCCGAGGCGCTGGCGGTGTTCGAGGCCGGACACCGCTTCGACCTGCTGTTCACCGACATCGTCATGCCGGAAATGAACGGCCGCCGGCTGGCCGATGCGGCGCTGGCGCTGCAGCCGGGGCTGAAGGTAATTTTCGCCACCGGCTACACCAGCAATGCCGTCGTCCACAACGGCATCATCGACCCCGGCACCAACTTCCTGCAGAAGCCTTTCACCATCGACCAGGTGGCCCGCAAGCTGCGCGAGGTGCTGGACGCGGGAGTTTAGCCCATCGAAGCCCTCTCCTCGGTTTTGACCCGAGGACTGAGGTGCGCAGCCCTTAGGGCGGAGCCCCGAAGGGCGGGGGCGGGCACGCGACGCTGCCGACATGACGCACTCCTCCCTTGGCGATCCTCAGAATTTTCAAAGTTCGGACGGGGCGCTGAAAGCTGCCTCGTAAGTTTAGTTTTATGTGGCACCTCTC
>JBKBXP010000446.1:0-2085 GCA_046314035.1 Pseudorhizobium sp.
AGATCGCGGGTGTCGATGTAGCTCCAGGCGTTTCGCTTGCGCGACGGCGGGTCTGCCATGAAGGCCGGAAACTTTTCGTATTCATGCGGCTCGATGACGTTGCCGATGCGCAGGGCATAGATGTCGGCGCCGGAACGCATCGCAAAGGCGCGCGCCGTCTTCTCGTTGACGACCTTGGAGAGACCGTAGCTGTCCATCGGATCGACGTCGTAGTCCTCGGTCAGCGGGAAGGAGTGGTAATCCTTGTCGCCTTCGGCGAAGCAGACACCATAGGTCGTCTCGCTGGAGGCGATGATGATCTTGCGGATGCCGAGCTTCACCGCCGCCTCGATGACATTGTAGGTCGAGACGGTATTGGCGGCGAAGGTGGCGTTGTCCGGCCGGATCAGGATGCGCGGAACGGCGGCGAAATGGACGACGGCATCGACCTTGGCCGGCCCCCGGCCCGTTTCCAGGCCGTCGAAGCCGAAGTGCATGGACAGGGCATTGAAGGTCTCGCCGCTGTCGGTGAGATCCGCCGTCAGCGTGTTGACGCCGGGGCAATCCAGCGGCGCCAGATCAATGTTGAAGACCTCATGCCCCTGCCCAACCAGATAGGGGACGGCATGGCGCCCCGCCTTGCCGCTGCCGCCGGTGAAGACGATCCGCTTGCCCATTTCCGCTCCTCCTATGCCTGTTCGTCGTGCCCTGCCCCGTGAAGATGCCGGTTATGGCATCAACTGGCCACCGTTGATCTCGATCACCTGGCCGATGAGATAGCCGGACAGCATTTCCGAGGCGAGGAAGAGATAGGCACCGACGCAGTCCTCGGCCGTGCCGATGCGTCCCTGAGGGATCGTCGCAAGGGCTGCCTGCAGCTGCTGGTGCGTGGAATAGCGCTCGTGGAAGGGGGTCGCGATCGTGCCCGGTGCCACGGCATTGACGCGGATGCCGAAGGGGATCAGTTCCTTGGCCATGCCACGGGTGACGTTGGAGACGAAGGCCTTCGACGAGCCGTAGATGCCGGCGCCGTTGCTGGCGCCGTTGCGGCCGGCGATCGACGTGGTGTTGATGATGAAGCCGCCGCGCAGCTTCAGGTGCGGAATGGCGGCCGTGGAGGCAGCCAGAACGGAGCGGGCGTTGAGGTCCATGACGGCGTCGTAATGTGCGTCCGTCATCTCCTGGTAGGTAACGCGGGCAACCATGCCACCGGCGTTGTTGATCAGCCCATCCAGGCGACCGAAGGCGGATGCAGCCTCTTCGACGACACGCGCCATTTCGCCCGATTCCGATGCGTCACCGCGGATGAGGACCGTCTTGCCACCTGCACTCTCGATTTCGGCAGCCAGCGTCTTGGCTGCATCGACACTGGAATTATAGTGCAGGCCGACGGATGCGCCTTGTGCCGCGAAGGCTCTGGCAAGTGCGGCGCCGATGCCCGTCGAGGCGCCGGTGATGAGGACCGATTTTCCGGAGAGATCCGGAACGGTGAGTTGCGATGACATGGTGCCTCCCTGTGTGCGCGGCAGACACCGCACATCCTGTTCTTCTGCTGCTGGAAGCCTAGCATCTAACGTCATCGTGTCATCAGACAAGACTCCGGCATACACAAGTCATTCGGCATGCACCGCAATCGGCTATCAGCGGACTTGGGGTCGGGCGTGGCCATGCCCCAATGAGGGTAAACGCCACAGTTCAGCAGGAAAGATCAGTGTTCCTTGGGGAGGTGAAGCGGGTTGAGGCCCGGAACCCAGTGCCGATTGGGGATCTGCGTCCCGGAGTAGGTGACGCCGCTCTCGGTCTCGCAGTTATAGACCCGACGCGGGGCGGAATCGCCGTAGAGGATGTCGTAGCGGCCGCGGCCGCGGTAGACGTTCTGGATGCTGCTCGAACAGGTGTATTCCGGGCTCTGGACGCGGTCCCTCTGCGGCACCACGCCCGGAAGGTCGTGAAACGCCGTCTGCCCTCGCTGAGCAAAGCCGCCATCCTGCGCCCTTGCTGGCGCAAGGGTTGCAAGCACCACGGCAATCAGCATCAGCAGGGGCAAAATCCAGGCGGTCTTGATCATCGCAAAATCCTCGAATCAACAGCTTCCACATATGATCT
>JBKBXP010000447.1:0-2079 GCA_046314035.1 Pseudorhizobium sp.
GCCGTCGAGCACGCCATAGCATGCGGCAATGTCTGCTCTGCTATACCATCGAAACGATGTTTGCGTCTCACCCATTGATCTGGCCTCCTCTGTCAGGCGAGTGTCGACCCGGTAGGAGGCAGGGCAAAGACAAGATTGCATGGACGAAACCGCGACGTTTCGCTGACCTTTATGTTTGGAGGTGCATCGACCTGGCGCGGGAGCGGTTGCGCCAGCGGTTCTTGACCTTGGTCATCGTCTCAGACATGTCCTTGGAGGACGATCAGCTGCCGCAGCGGCACAGCCGGCATGCGGGGAAATCCTCCCGATGCATTGCCATGGGGATCAGATCACGCACCTCTCTGAGGCGATTGGGCTCGACGTGGGCCGTGACAATCCCCACGCCATCCGACGCCCGCGCGACCACCTGTCCCCACGGGTCACAGATCATCGAGTTGCCATAGTAGCTTCTGATCTCGCCCTTGGCGGCTGCATAGGAACCCCATTGGCCGCAGGCGACGAAATAGGCCTGCAGCTCGATGGCCCTGGCACGACACAGCACCTCCCAGTGATCCTTGCCGGTTTGCAAAGTGAACGCGGCCGGAAGGATGACCACATCGACCCAGTGCGACGCCAGGGCGTCGAACAGGCGGGAGAACCTCAGGTCGTAGCAGATGGCAGCGCCGATCCGCAGACCATGCGCCTCGTAGACAAAGACATCCTCACCCGGTGCAACGGTTGCCGACTCCCGGTAGGCCTTGCCGTCCGGCGCGGTGACGTCAAACAAATGGATTTTTCGGTAGCGGCCCACCTCTTCGCCCAGATTATTGAAGACAACGCTGGTGTTGAACATCCGGCTTTCGCCCGGTATGCGCTCCAGCAGGCTTCCGCCATGGATCCAGACGCCATGTTGCCGCGCAATCCGGCGCAACATCTCATAGGCTGCACCCCCGGGCATGACATCGGCTGCCGCGATTTTCTGTTCAGCGGTGCCGCCGGCCCAGTCGAAATGCTCCGGCAGGACCAGCAAGTCAGGCTGGTCGCGCGCGATGGCCTGCAGCAGCAGAGTTTCTGCCGCCTGGAGGTTTGCCGTGAGATCCGGCTGCGAGTTCATTTGAACGAGCGAAATTTTCATGAGCGTTCCTCTGGTGTAGACGCGAAGATAGAGCGACCGGCGGCCAGCTGTGGTCGCAGGGTTGCCGATCGTCGCTGGCGTTCGATTGCCTCTGTCGCCAGTTGGCGCATATGCCCGGCGGGAGCGGCAAAGATCCCGGAGCAGTCGGCGAGGACGGCATAGCCGGGAAGTACGGCCGCACCGCCGCAGGAGATCGGTAGGTTGATGGATCCGCCGATGCGGTGATTGCGGTTGGTCGTCTTGGCCGAGACCCCTCGACACCAGACCGGAAGCCCGACCGCCTCAATCTCCTCGACATCCGTGCACGGTCCATCGACGATGATTGCAACCGCGCCGCGGGCTCTTGCGGCCGTCGCAACGCCGCCACCGACGCAGGCAATGTCATCCTTGTCGACGCGCGCAATCACCAGAACATCTCCGGGCACGAGAAGGTCAATCGCCGTGTAGATGATCGTTCCATCCCGGCCTGGAGCCGCAACCGTGACCGCCCGGCCTGCAATTTTTGCGGGGAAGACGGGCCGGATCGACGCGGCGAGAAACCCGAGGTGCTCGATGTGGCCGATGGTGGCGGTCTCGACGTCCCGCAGCAGATCGCACAGATCTGCCGGGAGGGCTGTTGAGCCCTCCCCATTGCGATAGATTTCCATGGTCTGTCTCACCTTCCGCCAGGATTAAACAGGTCGCTCGCCCGAGGTGGTCGTGCGATGCATGATCCGGGTGAAATTCGGGTCGAAGGAGTCACGGCGGTGCATCGTGCAGCGGTTGTCCCACATCATGATGTCGCCCTTGTCCCACTGTTGGACGAAGACCTCATTGGCCTCCGTGGTGTGGGCCCAGAGCCGCTCGAGAATGTCGTTGCTTTCGTCCAGCGGCATGCCGACGATCCAGGCGCCCTCCTTGGTTCCTCCCAGATACAGCGCCTTGCGCAGCGTATCGGCATGGGTGCGAACCAGCGGATGCGCGAT
>JBKBXP010000448.1:0-2050 GCA_046314035.1 Pseudorhizobium sp.
AGGCGGCAAAGACGACGAAAATGAAGATATAGGCGGCCGAGACATAGATCGGCGTGCCGTAGATGCCCTCCGTGCCGAAGCCGAAATGCTCGACGATCAGCTCGAAGTCATAGCCGCGGTGGATGAAGGGTGCGGGAAAATACTGGCCGAAGAAGCAATAGATGAGGAAGATCGCCGCGATCGTGGTGAGCGGCAGGCCCATCAGCCGCCGCGCCGCCTCGAACACCAGCACGATCATCACCGTCGCGACCGTCAGGTCGAGCGCCGTGTGGAAGCCGCTGCGCAGGATCAGCTGTTCGTAGAACACCCAGTTGTAGATGCCGGTCAGGAAACCGATGACCCCGAGCGACCAGAACCAGAGCTTCCCGGGCTTGGTCTTGGCCACGAGATTGCCGATCAGCACGAAGCCGAGCAGCAGCAGGAAGCCGACGTGCATGGCCCGCACCACCTGGCTCGGCAGTGTGCCGTAGGCGGCCGTCCAGAGCTGGAAAAGCGAAAAACTGAAGGCGATCCAGAAGGCGATCTTGCCGCCTATGCCATCGCCGAAGCCTGCCGGCAGGCCCTCGATGGCTTCCTCCGCCGACTGCGGGATAGGCTTGGTTTCCACTGCTGCGAGATCGCTCATTCGTTCCTCGGCCTGTCTCTGCAAATACAAATCCCCGCGGCGTGGCTCACGTCCGCGGGGATGGAAAGGCGATGCAGGATTACTGCATCAGGCCGGCTTCCTTGTAGTAGCGCTCGGCACCCGGGTGCAGCGGGATGGGCATGCCGTCCAGCGCCTTCTTCGGATCGATGGACTTGGCGGCGGCATGCGATGCGGCCAGTCGGTCGAGGTTCTCGAAGAGCAGCTTGGTCATCTGGTAGACGGTTTCTTCCGAAACGCCGTCATGGGTGATCAGGAAGTTGCCGACGGCTGCGGTTTCGACGTCTTCCGTCTGTCCGTCATAGGTGCCGGCGGGGATCACGACCGGTAGATAAGGGGAGCCGATCTTTTCCACTTCCGCAGCAGGAACGGCCACCACGGTGATCGGCAGCGAAGTGGCAAGGTCGCGGATCGAGGCCACGCCGAGACCGGCCGACTGCAGGGTCGCGTCGAGCTGGCGGTTCTTGATCAGTTCGACGGATTCGGCGAACGGCAGATACTCGGTCTTGCCGAGGTCATCGTAGGACATGCCGGCCGCTTCGAAGATGGCGCGCGCGTTGATCTCGGTGCCGGACTTCGGCGCGCCGACCGACAGGCTCTTGCCCTTCAGGTCCGCGAGCGTCTTGACGCCGGATTCCTGGCTGGCCACGATCTGGATGTAGTTCGGATAGATGCCGGCAATGCCGCGCAGCTTGTCGAGCTTTTGCTTGAAGCCGGCTTCCTCGTTGCCCTTCCAGGCGTCGGACAGCGCGTCGGCCAGCGTGAAGGCCGCCTCGCCGCGGCCGGCCTGCAGCAGGTTGAGGTTTTCAGCCGAAGCCTTGGTGGCCTGCACCTGGGTGCGCGACCCCTCGATGTTCTCGCCGTAGATTTCCGAGAGCGCGACGCCGAGCGGATAATAGACGCCGGACGTGCCGCCGGTCAGCACGTTGATGAATTCCTGCGCCCGCGTGCCGGTTGCCGCAAAGGTCGCGGAGACAGCCAGCGTGGCGGCGAGCATGAATTTGAATTTGTTTGATTTCACGATTGTTCCTCCCAAAAGCAATCACTCAGATGCGCTATCATGGGGAGGTGGGCAGGGCCCGTCAATCGCTTTGTGGCGACAGACGGCAAAGATGCTGAAAGCTTAAACTATCGTAGGGGTTCGTCACCGTAGAGCGGCTCGACGCCCTGCGGCTTGCCGGTGCGGTCGAGGCGGATCTTCTCGATGCGGTTCTCGGCGGCCGTCAGCAGTTTCTCGCAGTGCTTCTTCAGGGCCTCGCCGCGCTCATAGATGGCGATCGACTCGTCGAGCGCCACGTCGCCGCGTTCCAGCCGGGCGACAATGCTCTCGAGCTCCGCGACGGCCTTCTCGAACGTGTAGCTGCTGACATCGAGGGTTTCGGTGGTTTCGGTCATCTTCAGCCCTTC
>JBKBXP010000449.1:0-2033 GCA_046314035.1 Pseudorhizobium sp.
GCCCCTATGCCGCTTCCGTCGGCGGGCGCACCCCCAAGCGACCGGCGGGGCCCTTTGAACCCCTTCGGCGCTCTGCAGCCGGAATGCCCGCTCAGGCGACGGCAAGCTCTGCCGTGCCCGACGCGCTTTCGGCGATGAATCGATCGAAGTCGTCGATTTCCAGCGGCCGGGCAAAGAGATAGCCCTGGCCCTCGTCGCAGCCCATGACGCGCAGCAGTTCCGCGGCCTCGGGCAGCTCGATGCCTTCGGCGACGACCCGGTAGCCCATTTCGTGCGACAGCTTGATCATCGAGTGGACCAGCTTCTGCTCCCGCGCGCCGTCGCCCAGCGCCCTGATGAAGGACTGGTCGATCTTCACGACGCTGACGGGCAGGCGCTGGAGGTAGGAGAGGCTGCTGTAGCCGGTCCCGAAGTCGTCGATGGCAAGACCGATGCCGGCGTCCACGAGGCGATCGAGCTTGGCGAGGATCTGCGCGCTGTTGTGCATCAGCGAGCTTTCGGTGAGCTCGATCTCGAGGGACGAGCAGGGAACGGCGGACGCGGAGAGGCAGTCCAGCACCTCCTCGACGACATCTTCCTTGAGGTTGCTGGCGGCGAAGTTGACGGACAGCTTCAGGGCCAGTCCGCGGTCCTGCCAGTCGCGCAGCTGGCGCACGGCGCGGTCCAGCACCCAGCGGGTCATCGGCCAGGCCAGCGCGCTGTTTTCGATGACCGGCACGAATTCGCCCGGCGAGATCGCCCCGAGCTCCGGGTGCTGCCAGCGCAGCAGGGCCTCGGCCGACATCACCTCTCCCGTGGCAAGGTCGACGCGCGGCTGCAGCACGATCCGCAGTTGCCCGGGATCGTCGAGGGCCGCGGAGAAATCGTTCAGCAGCCGGAATTTCCGGCGGTAGTCCAGGTCGTGGCTATAGGAAAAGACACCGATCGACTCCTCGGCTGCGCGGGTGTCGTGGACGGCGCTCGACAGCGCCCGCAGGCAATCCGCATGCGCCGACGAAGACAGGGTGAGGGAGGTCATGGCGCAGACCGGCGTGACCGCATAGCGGATCTCCGATCCCACCAGTTCCGTTTCCAGCAGCTTCGCGAGCTCCGCCCGGTAGTCGATGGCGCCGGCGCCGCGGGGTGCGAGGTAGACGAATTGCGTCGCCGAGACGTGATAGACGGGGGTGGCGTGTCCGAGAAAACTCTTCAGCGAGCGGGCCGCATCCTGGATGACCTGATCGCAGGCCGTCGGCCCCATGACGGCGGCAAGCCGCTCCATCTCGTCCGGTTGCGCCAGATCGACCGCCACGGCGAGCCGCGGCTCATTGGGAGCCTCCCGCGCCAGATCCGTCAGATCGTCGGTAAACTGCAGGCGGTTTGGCAGGCCGCTGACCGGATCGATCCGCCCGAAGGCATGCTGCAGCTCGATCTGCGCCATGACCATCGATGCGAGATCCCGAAGCGCGGTGATTTCCGGCTCCGTGATCTGACGAGGCTCGGTGCCGAGCACGCAGAGCGCGCCCAGCGAAAGCCCGTCCTTGGTGAGAAGCGGCGCGCCGGCATAGAAGCGGATGCCGCTGACGCCGAGAAGGCTGTCGCAGTAGCGGGGATCCTGCACGAAATCTTCGATGACAAGCATTTCGTTGCTGTCGGCCACCTGGGCGCAGGGAGCCTTGAAACGGGGAATGCTGCTGTGTTCGATCCCCACCTTCGACTTGAACCACTGCCGGTCGCTGTCGGTCAGCGAGACGGCGGCAATGGGCAGCTGGAAGATCTGGCTTGCCATCCGGGTGATGCGATCGAAGCTTTCGCTTGTCGGTGTGTCCAGCAGATTGAGGCTTGTCAGGGCGTGGAGGCGTTTGTCTT
The DNA here is from genome assembly GCA_046314035.1 of Pseudorhizobium sp. Taxonomy (GTDB): domain Bacteria; phylum Pseudomonadota; class Alphaproteobacteria; order Rhizobiales; family Rhizobiaceae; genus Neorhizobium. The sequence continues at coordinate 1,849 of JBKBXP010000449.1, forward strand.
CGTGCGTTGCAGGCATGGGAGGACCTAGTAGAGGGAGCGCCTCTTGTTACGCGCAGAGCGTATATCTGCTGTTAAGGGATGTGGTAAATTAAGCGGTAGGGAAGAGTGCTGCTATCTCGGCATCCGCCCGAACCCATCGTTCAAACGGGGCTCAGCGGCTGCTCCGCAGGGTGATGCGGGTCAGT
>JBKBXP010000450.1:0-2031 GCA_046314035.1 Pseudorhizobium sp.
AAAACAAGGGAAAGCACGCCGCCGATGACGACCATGAAGACACCGATGTCGAAGGCGGTGGCGGTGCCGACATGCACGGAGCCAATCTCGGCCCACCAGTGCGTAAGGAACGATCCGTCCGACAGGAGGCCCGGCAGGCCGCTGAGGAACGCCAGGAAAAGCCCGGCGCCGATCAGCACGCTCGGATGGATCATCAGCGCGCGCCGTGCGGCCTTCACGCTGTCGGCCAGAGCCAGCAGCGCGAATGCCAGCGCTGCGAACAGGCCGCCGATGAAGCCGCCCCCTGGCTCGTTGTGGCCTCGAAACAGCATGTAGACCGAGGCCACGAGCATCAGGACGAAGAAGAGGCGCGACATCGTTGAAAAGATTACGGACATGCCGCTCACTCCTTGGTTCGGGCAGGCTTCAGGGAACCGCGCAGCAGACCCCAGGCGGCGATCGTGGCGAGGGCGACGACCGCGATCTCTCCCAGCGTGTCGATGGCGCGATAGTCGACGAGGATGACGTTGACGACGTTGCGGCCATAGGCTTCGAGATAGCTTGTCTGGCCGAAATAGTCGGACAGCCGCAGATCGATCGGCGTCACGCCGATTGAGGCCAGGGCAACGAACATCATCACGGCGAAGCCGGCGGCGATCATGCCGTCGCGGCGACGTTCGGCCGACGATCGCGAGTGACGGCGGCGCGATGGCAATTTGAGGAGGACCGCGGTCATCAGGATCACGATCAGCGTCTCGACGGCGATCTGCGTCAGAGCAAGGTCGGGCGCACCGTTGAGCATGAAGATTACCGCCGAGCCAAAACCGACGATCCCGACCGAGACGAGCCCTGCGATCAGGGAGCGCACCATGATCGTCGCCGCAGCACCGATGACCGTCAGAAGAAGAACCAGCGCTACCGAGATGCGAATGCTGCCCTCGCCCGCCAGGAAGTCGGTGGACGGCGCGGCCAGGAACGCGAACGCAAGACCCGCGACGACGGTCAGCATCACGATGCTCGTGTAGCGATGCTGGTCCCCGTTCTGCAGCGTCTGCGTCGACAGCCGCGCCGTGCCCAGAACCCCGTTCAGCGCCTTGTGATAGAAGCGGTCGCCCAGCCAGCCGTAGAGCGTGTCGTACTGGCGCAGCGTGTTGTGGATCCGCGTCCACTGGACGACGATGACCGCGCCGATCGAAACGACGAGAATGGACAGCACGAGCATGGGCGTCAGGCCGTGCCAGAGCTGGAACGAGACGTCGATCGGCCGTCCATGGAGGGCGGAAGCCGCCGGCCCGATGAGCCATTGCGCGGCCGGCCCCGGCATGATGCCGATCAGGATGCCGCCGGCAGCAAGCAGCAGCGGACCAACGAGCAGGCCGATGGTCTCGCCGTGGCGAACCTCTGTGACGCGCTCGGGCTTGAAGTAGAACGGGCGGATCGACACGACGCCGGCAACGCCCACCATGACGGCATTGACGAGAACCGCTGCCACGACCGGCAGGATGTTCCAGTCGTTCGAAAGCTGGGCCTCGAACAGATACTCCTTGGAAATGAAGCCGACGAATGGCGGCAGCCCGGCCATGGACAGGCTGGCAAGCACCGCCGCCACGGCCGTCACCGGAAGGAAGCGGGCGAGACCGCCAAGTTTGCGCAGGCTCGCCTCGCCCGTCGCATGGATGGCCGTACCGGCGCAGAAGAACAGCGCCGCCTTGTAAAGCGCATGCGCAAGGATGAAGCCCACGGTCGCGACGGCGGCCACCTCCCCCGTCAGTCCGATCAGCATCACGAGAATGCCCAGCGAGGCCACGGTCGATTGCGCCAGCACCGCCTTGAACCCTTCGGCGCGCAACGCCTGCAATGCCGCAACGACCATGGTGAGCGAGCCGATGATGACGAGGGTGTGCCCGAAGGCCGGCATGTCGGCGAAGACGCCGTCGAACCGCGCCAGCAGGAACACGCCGAGCGCCGCGCTGAGCGCCAGGGCCGTACGGGAGGTCTTGGACACGGAGATCATTCCTTGGTTGCGGGCGGCCGTCGGGGAGGGCGGCGCCA
>JBKBXP010000451.1:0-1998 GCA_046314035.1 Pseudorhizobium sp.
GAGCGTTCTTAAGGCCTGTGACAAAGATTTCGCGGGTTGCGCTGGTATCAGCCATAGTGTTCTCCATCCAATAATTAAGGTCGGGCTTCGAACAACAGAATGTTGTCAATGTTCCAGATGCCCGGCCGGCATCGACCGGCCGGATGGCTTTTTGCGATCCCCCGTATTATCCAGAGGACACGGCGGAAGGCTTGCAGCACCGGGCTGCAGTGGTCCCGCCTCAGGGGATGGCATTGGACTGGCTGGCGCTGAGCGAGGAGGAATGGACTGCGGTAAGGCTCAGCCTGAAGGTGGCGAGCGTCGCGATGATCTGCAGTCTCCCCTTCGGCATCTTCATCGCCTATGTGCTCGCCCGTGGCCGCTTCTGGGGCAAGTCGATCCTCAACGGACTGGTGCATCTGCCGCTGATCCTGCCGCCGGTGGTGACCGGCTTTCTGCTGCTCGTCAGCTTCGGCCGGCGCGGTCCGATCGGTGCATTCCTCTACGAGTGGTTCGGCATCAGCTTCTCGTTCCGCTGGACGGGGGCGGCACTTGCCTGCGCCATCATGGGCTTTCCGCTCATGGTCCGGTCCATCCGCCTGTCGATAGAAGCCATCGACCGGAAGCTGGAGGAGGCGGCCGGGACGCTGGGGGCAAGCCCCGGTTGGGTCTTCGTCTCTGTGACACTGCCGCTTGCGCTCCCCGGCATCATCGCCGGCATGATCCTCTCCTTTGCCAAGGCTATGGGCGAGTTCGGGGCGACGATCACCTTCGTGTCGAACATCCCCGGCGAAACGCAGACGCTTTCGGCGGCCATCTATACTTTCACCCAAGTCCCCGGCGGTGATGCGGGAGCCATGCGCCTGACATTTGTCGCGATCGCGATTTCCTTCGGAGCGCTGCTCGCCTCGGAGGCGCTAGCCCAGATGATCGGACGGCGAGGGCGCCATCCATGAGGTTGATCGTCGACGTACGGCACCGCCTCGGCGCCTTCCATCTGGACGCCAGCTTCTCCGCGGAGCGCGGAGTGACGGCGCTCTTCGGGCGATCCGGATCCGGAAAAACCTCGCTGATGCGTATCATTGCTGGCCTCTCGCGGCCGGACGAGGGGCGGCTGGTGCTCGATGGCGATGTGCTGCTCGACACCGAGCGGACCGTCTTCGTCCGACCGTATCGCCGCCGGTTCGGCTATGTCTTTCAGGAGGCGCGGCTCTTTCCGCATCTCAGCGTGCGGCGCAACCTTGCCTATGGGCAGTGGTTCTCTGGCGACCGCTCACGACGGGACGAGTTCGACCGGGTCGTGGAGATGCTCGGCATCGCAGCGCTCCTCGACCGGCAGCCCCACGCGCTGTCGGGAGGAGAGCAGCAGAGGGTGGCGATTGGGCGGGCTCTTCTGAGCGCGCCGCGTCTGCTGCTGATGGACGAGCCGCTGGCCGCCCTCGACGATGAGCGCAAGGCTGAGATCCTGCCGTATCTGGAGCGTCTGCGGGATGAGGCCGGCATCCCGATCGTCTATGTCAGCCACTCGGTTGCCGAAGTCGCGCGGCTTGCCGACCAGGTGGTGCTGATGCAGGAGGGCCGGGTGGCCGCGGTCGGCGATCCCGGGCAGGTGCTTGCCGGCCGCCGCGCCTCGGCTCTCGACCGGCGTGAGGCGGGAAGCGTCCTCTCCGGTCGCGTGGAAAGCATGGACGCGGTCAACGGGCTTGCGACCGTGCGGCTGAAGGACCTGTGCCTCCTCGTGCCGGACGCCGGATTGGCAGAGGGCGCCGCCGTGCGTCTGCATATTCCCGAACGCGACGTGATCATAGCCACGACCGAGCCGGTGGGCCTCAGCGCCCTCAACATCCTGCCGGGCACGATCGCTGCGATCGATACGGATGGCGACGGCGCCGTTCTCGTGAGCCTGGCGTGCGGTGGAAACATCATCGCGTCCCGCATCACCTCGTTTTCCGCGGCGAGGCTGGAGCTCCAGGTCGGGCAGGCCGCCTTTGCCGTCATCAAGTCCGTGGCGCTGGAACG
>JBKBXP010000452.1:0-1996 GCA_046314035.1 Pseudorhizobium sp.
ATCGGCGCCTGGACGGTGATCCGCGAGGATGCCCGCGGCCTCTATGTGGAGGGCCAGCTGTCGCCGGGGGTGGCCCGGGCGCGCGAGGTCTTTTCGCTGATGAAATCGGGTGCCCTCGACGGCCTGTCGATCGGCTTCCGGACGGTCAAGGCGCGCTCGGACCCGAAGACCGGCGTGCGCCGCATCCTGGAGGCCGACCTCTGGGAGATCTCGGTGGTGACCTTCCCGATGCTGCCCTCGGCGCGCGTCTCCGACGTCAAGCAGGCCCGGTTCTTCCGGGACCGGGAAACCGAACTCGTTCGCCACATGCGGCGGGCGGCGAAGATGATGTTCAAATCCAGCTTCAAAGGAAAAGCGACATGACGGACAGGGTAACGATAGCTCCCGAGGTGAAGGCGGTGCCGGAGACGGTGACGGCGGCCTTCGAGGACTTCATGGAGGCCTTCGAAGCCTTCAAGGACGTCAACGACCGGCGGCTCGGCGAGATCGAGCAGAAGCTGACGGCCGATGTGGTGACGCGCGACAAGATGGACCGCGTCAACCGCGCCGTGGACGAGCAGAAGAAGCTGCTCGACCAGCTGGTGCTGAAGAAGGCGCGTCCGCCGCTCGGGTCCTCGCAGGGCCTGGGTCGAGAGCTGTCGCCGGAGGCGGAGGAACACAAGGCGGCTTTCGATGCCTATGTGCGCCGCGGCGACGAGGGTGGCCTGCGCGAGCTGGAGGCCAAGGCCTTTTCCGGGTCCGTCGCCGCCGACGGCGGCTATCTGGTGCCGCCGGAGACCGACACCGAGATCGGCCGCCGGATCTCTGTCGTCTCGCCGATGCGGGCGCTGTCGACCGTGCGCACTGTCTCTTCGGCCGTGTTGAAGAAGCCTTTCGCGGCGTCCGGTCTCGCGACCGGCTGGGTGGCCGAGACGGCGGCGCGGCCGCAGACCGATACGCCGCAGCTCTCGGAGCTCTCGTTCCCGACCATGGAACTCTATGCCATGCCGGCGGCGACGCAAGGCTTGCTCGACGATGCGGCGGTCGACATCGAGGCCTGGATCGCCGGCGAGGTGGACATCGTCTTTGCCGAGCAGGAGGGCGACGCCTTCATCCGCGGCGACGGCGTCAACCGGCCGAAGGGGTTTTTGACCTATACGGCGGTGGCGGAAAGCGCCTGGACCTGGGGCAACCTCGGCTATGTCGCAACCGGCGCGGCGGGTGCCTGGAAGACGACCGGTCCCTCCGACACGCTGGTCGACGTGATCTATGCGCTGAAGGCAGGCCACCGCCAGAACGGCACCTTCCTGATGAACCGCAAGACGCAGGCAGACGTGCGCAAGTTCAAGGATGCCGACGGCAACTATCTGTGGCGCCCGCCGGCCAGCGCCGGCCAGCCCGCCTCGCTGATGGGCTTTCCGGTGGCCGAGGCCGAGGAGATGCCGGATGTCGCGGCCAATGCCCTTGCGGTTGCCTTCGGCGATTTCCGCTCCGGCTATCTGGTCGTCGACCGGGCCGGCGTGCGCATCCTGCGCGATCCCTATTCCGCCAAGCCCTACGTGCTCTTCTACACCACCAAGCGCGTCGGCGGCGGGGTGCAGAACTTCGAGGCGATCAAGCTGGTGCGGTTTGCGGCCAGCTGAGGCTGGCCGCAGCGAATAGGGAGTAGCGAGTAGCGAATAGGGGCGGCCGGTGGCCGCTCTTTTCGTCTGGTCGCCTCCGCTCCTGACCGCAATCCTACTCGCTACTCGCTACGAGGACATCCCATGACCTACTCCCAGACCACTCCGCCGACCGCGGAGCCGCTGACGCTTGTCGAGGTGAAGGCGCATCTGCGGCTCGATGGCGGCGAGGAGGATGCGCTGCTGCTCTCGCTGATTACCACGGCGCGCGAGCATCTGGAGCGCGAGACGGGGCTGGTGCTGGCGGCGCGGGATTTTCGGCTGTGCCTCGACGACTGGCCGGAAGAGGGGATCCTGACGATTGCGCGCGGGCCGGTCCAGGCGGTGACGGCGGT
>JBKBXP010000453.1:0-1990 GCA_046314035.1 Pseudorhizobium sp.
GGTGTCGTCCGCGAAGTCCTCGTGGCCGGGGGTGTCGAGGATGTTGAAGACGTTGCCGTCGAACTCGAAGGTCATCACCGAGGTGACGACGGAAATGCCGCGCTCGCGCTCGATCTTCATCCAATCGGAGCGGGTCTGGATGCGGTCCTTCTTCGCCTTCACCTCGCCGGCAAGCTGGATGGCGCCGCCGAACAGCAAGAGCTTCTCGGTAAGCGTCGTTTTACCGGCATCAGGGTGCGCGATGATCGCGAAGGTGCGGCGGCGCGACACCGCCTCGGCGAGACTTTCTGCCATATCTGCTAATCCTATGAGTTGCCGCGTATCTAGCGATTTGACGGGCGTTATGCAATTGACCGTGGAAACAAAGGAGCCTGCCTATGCGCGATGTAATCGGACCTCTCGTCCCCCTCATCCGGCTGCCGCATGGCGCCGACCTGCCGCTGCCGGCCTATGAGACATCCGGTGCTGCTGGAATGGACCTGCGGGCCGCCGTGGCCGAGGGCAAGCCGCTGACGCTCCATCCGGGCGAGAGGGCGCTGGTGCCGACCGGCTTCGTGTTCGAGATCCCGGACGGGTTCGAGGCGCAGGTGCGACCGCGCTCGGGGCTTGCCTTCAAGCACGGGATCACCTGCCTCAACACGCCCGGTACCATCGACAGCGACTATCGCGGCGAAGTGAAGGTGCTGCTCGTCAATCTGGGACAGGACGCATTCGTCGTCGCCCGCGGCATGCGTGTCGCCCAGATGGTGGTGGCGCCGGTGACGCAGGTGCGGGTCGTCGAGCGCTCCGAGACCAGCGGGACACAGCGCGGCGTCGGCGGCTTCGGGTCGACTGGCGTTTAAAATCGCAACGGCGTGCCACCGCAAACGTCGTCCGGGGAACAAAATTCCGCAAACTCCGCCTCAATGACGGGCTGATCGCTGGCCTTGGGCGACCGGTCGCCTTACCTTGTAGTCAACCTAGGGAGAGTACCATGGCAGACATCAAGAAGCCCGGCCGCGGCCGGATCTATTCCTCGATTACCGAGACCATCGGAGATACGCCGATTGTTCGCCTCGACAAGCTGGCCAAGGAAAAGGGCGTGAAGGCGAACCTGCTGGCGAAGCTCGAATTCTTCAATCCGATTGCCTCCGTCAAGGATCGCATCGGCGTGGCGATGATCGAGAGCCTTGAAGCGCAAGGCAAGATCACGCCCGGCAAGACGACGCTGATCGAACCGACGTCGGGCAATACCGGCATTGCGCTGGCGTTTGCTGCCGCCGCCAAAGGGTACAAGCTGATCCTGACGATGCCGGAAACGATGTCGATCGAGCGCCGCAAAATGCTGGCGCTGATGGGTGCCGAGCTGGTGCTGACGGAAGGCTCCAAGGGCATGAAGGGCGCGATCGCCAAGGCCGAGGAACTGGCAGCCAACACGCCGGATGCCATCATTCCGCAGCAGTTCGAAAACGCCGCCAACCCTGAGATCCACCGCAAGACGACGGCCGAGGAAATCTGGAACGACACCAACGGCGAAGTCGACATCTTCGTTTCCGGCATCGGCACGGGCGGCACGATCACCGGCGTCGGCCAAGTGCTGAAGGGTCGCAAGCCCGACGTCAGGGTCGTCGCCGTCGAGCCGACCGACAGCCCGATCCTCTCCGGCGGCAATCCCGGGCCGCACAAGATCCAGGGCATCGGTGCGGGCTTTGCGCCGAAGATCCTCGATACCGGCATCTACGACGAGGTGGTCACCGTCTCCAACGACGAAGCCTTCGCCATGGCCCGCCTCGTGGCGCGGCTGGAGGGCGTGCCGGTCGGCATCTCCTCGGGCGCCGCACTGGTTGCCGCCATCCAGGTCGGCAGCCGCGAGGAAAACGCCGGCAAGAACATCGTCGTGATCATCCCGTCGTTTGCCGAGCGCTATCTGTCGACGGCGCTGTTCGACGGGCTTGGCGAGTAGCGAGTAGCGAGTAGCGAGTAGCGAGTAGCGAGTAGCGAGTAGCGAGTA
>JBKBXP010000454.1:0-1953 GCA_046314035.1 Pseudorhizobium sp.
AGGAGAAGGACGCGTCGTTGAGGCGAAGCTTGCCCATGGCCGAGCGCAGGTCCTCGAAGTCGGCGGCATCGACCGGGAAGAGGCCGCAGAACACGACAGGCTGGGCCGGCTTGAAGCCCGGCAGCATCTTGGCGGTCGGGCGCTTGTCCTCGGTGATCGTATCGCCGACGCGTGTATCGGCCACTTCCTTGATCGAGCCGGTGAAGAAGCCGATCTCTCCCGGGCCGAGGCTGTCGACGGCGAGCATCTTCGGCGTCAGCACGCCGACGCGCTCGACGACGTATTTGGCATCGGTGCCCATCATGCGGATCACCTGGCCCTTGGTGAGCACGCCGTCGAGCACGCGCACGAGAACCATGACGCCGAGATAGGTGTCGTACCAGCTGTCGACCAGCAGGGCCTTCAGCGGGCCTTTTTCGCCCATTTCGCTCTTCGGCGCCGGCAGCTTGTGGACGATCGCTTCCAGCACGTCGGGGATGCCGAGACCCGTCTTGGCCGAGATCAGCACGGCCTCGGAGGCGTCGATGCCGATGACCTCTTCGATCTGCTCGCGGATCCGGTCGGGCTCGGCGGCCGGCAGGTCGACCTTGTTGAGGACGGTGACGATCTCGTGATTGTTGTCGATCGCCTGATAGACGTTGGCGAGCGTCTGGGCTTCCACGCCCTGGGAGGCGTCCACCACCAGCAGCGATCCTTCGCAGGCCGACAGCGAGCGCGAGACCTCATAGGCGAAGTCGACGTGGCCGGGCGTGTCGATCAGGTTCAGCACATAGGTTTCGCCATTGTTGGCCTTGTAGTGCAACCGCACCGTCTGGGCCTTGATGGTGATGCCGCGCTCCTTCTCGATATCCATCGAGTCCAGAACCTGCTCGGACATGTCGCGCTCGGCAAGGCCCCCGGTCGTCTGGATCAGACGGTCGGCGAGGGTGGACTTGCCATGGTCGATATGCGCGACGATGGAGAAGTTGCGTATGTGGTCGAGGGGCGTGCGATCGGTGCTCATGGCTCGCGCATATAGCAGCGGGCAGGGCCCCCGCCTAGCCGGTAGTGCGGGGGATTTGCGATAAATGCGAGGGATTGGCAGCCGGAGGGGACAAGATGCGTTCCCGACATGGCAATCCGGCCCCCGTAAGGGGAGCGGCGGATCATCCGGAGGTCTGCGGCCGGAGTTTCAGAGGGGCATCGAGATGGCAAGACCGATACCGGCGACCGCCGTCAGCGCCACGACGATCCATGGCGGCACCTTCCAGACCACCAGCAGCAGGAAGCCGGCAAGCGCCAGCGCGAAGTCATGCGGCGCCAGGATAGCACTCGTCCAGACCGGACTGTAGAGGGCGGCCCCGAGAATGCCGACGACGGCGGCATTGGCGCCGCGCATGGCGGCCTGGGCAAGCGGGTAGCGGCGAAAGCGGTCCCAGAACGGCAGCACACCGACGAGCAGCAGGAAGCCCGGCACGAAAATCGCGACGAGGCCGAGTGCCGCGCCGAGGATGCCGTTCGGCTGCGGCCCCATGACGGCGCCGAGATAGGCGGCGAAGGTGAAGAGCGGGCCGGGCACCGCCTGCGCCGCGCCGTAGCCGGCCAGAAAGGCATCCTCGCTCACCCAGCCGGGCGCCACCACCTCCGCCTGCAGGAGCGGCAGCACCACATGGCCGCCGCCGAACACCAGCGAGCCGGCGCGGAAGAAGGCATCGACGAGCGACAACCCTTGAGACTGGGCGAGTGCTGCCAGCCCCGGGAGGCCTGCAAGCAGCAGGAAGAAGAGCAGGAGACAGGCAAGGCCGATGCGCCGGGAGACGGGGAAGGCGAGGGGAGAGGCCGGCGCGGACGTATCGTTGCGGCAGAGCAGGAGGCCCGCGACGGCGCCGACGGCAATGGCTGCGACCTGGCCCGCGGAGCCGGCCGCCGCCACGGTGATGACCACGGCGGCGAGTGCTATGCCGGCGCGGGTGC
>JBKBXP010000455.1:0-1933 GCA_046314035.1 Pseudorhizobium sp.
TAGTCCGGCTCAGGTGATCGTCAAGCAGGGTCGCAAATCGGCCAAGCGTGAGCTCTCCTTGCGCTTCACCGAAGCCATCGACATGGCCGCCATGCGCTCGGGCGCTGCGGAAACCGACGCCTATCTCGCCGACTGGCGCAAGGCCGAACCGGTGCCGGTCGGTGACGACCTCGAAGCCGAAGCCGAAACGGCAGCCGCCGAAATAGAAGCCGCCTACGACAAGGCCCGCCTTGTGGCGCTTGTCCATGCCGGAGGCCGCGACAATGGGTGAACCTGTTCTCGTGGATCCCGGCCCGCCAAAAAAGGGCAACGCGGCGCCAGCCGCCAAGGCCAAGACCGGCGCCTTCACACCGGCAGGCGTCTCGCCCAACCGCCGCGCCCGCCGCTCCTATACGATCCGCCTCTGGGCCGTACGCAATTCGCGCTTCCTCGAATGGTTCTACCGCAACTTCGCCAATGCCTTCCTTTTCTTGCACCCCGTCTGGAAGCAGCTCGGTTACAACAGGGTTGAAACCCCCGTTACCTTCGTCGAGCGCAATGTGAAGGGCCTGCTCTTCGACTGTCGCATGTGCGGCCAGTGCGTGCTGTCCTCGACCGGCATGTCCTGCCCGATGAACTGTCCCAAACAGTTGCGCAACGGCCCCTGCGGCGGCGTGCGCGCCAATGGCAATTGCGAGGTCGAGCCGGACATGCCCTGCGTCTGGGTGCAGGCCTGGAACGGCTCGCGCAACATGGTCGCAGGAGACGCAATCCTGAAGGTGCAGAAGCCCGTCAACCAGTCGCTGCGTGAGACATCCTCCTGGCTGCGCGTGACGGCAGAAGCCGCGGCAGAGCGCGAAAAGAACACGGCAAAGGAAGCCTGAGCATGGCCCATATCGACGAAAACCCGCTGGGTCCGCATCTGCCGCTCGATCCCCTGCCCGGCCACTCCTCGCTCGGCCGCCTGGAGCGCGTGCTCCGCCGCGGCGAGTTCGCCGTCACCGCAGAGCTCAACCCGCCCGACAGCGCCGATCCGGAAGACGTCTATGAGCGCGCCAAGATCTTCGACGGCTGGGTCGACGGTATCAATGCGGTCGACGCATCCGGCGCCAATTGCCACATGTCCTCGGTTGGCATCTGCGCGCTACTGACCCGCATGGGTTATGCCCCGATCATGCAGATCGCCTGCCGCGACAAGAACCGTATCGCGATCCAGGGCGACGTTCTCGGCGCCGCCGCCATGGGCGTCGCCAACATCATGTGCCTGACCGGCGACGGCGTGCAGGCCGGCGACCAGCCGGGCGCCAAGCCCGTCTTCGACCTCGATTGCATGTCGCTTCTGGAAACCGTCCGCACCATGCGCGACGAATCGAAATTCCTTTCTGGCCGCAAGCTGACGAGCCCGCCCAAGGTCTTCTTAGGTGCCGCGATCAACCCCTTCGCCCCACCTTATGATTTCCGCCCCTATCGCCTCGGCAAGAAGATCGAAGCCGGCGCGCAATTCGTCCAGAGCCAGTACTGCTTCGACGTACCGATGTTCCGCGACTACATGAAGAAGGTCCGCGACCTCGGCTTCCACGAGAAATGCTACATCCTGGTCGGCGTCGGGCCGCTTGCCTCCGCCAAGACCGCCAAGTGGATCCGCTCCAACGTGCCCGGCATCCATATTCCGGATTCTGTCATTGCCCGCCTCGAAGGGGCTGCCGACCAGAAGAAGGAAGGCAAGCAGCTCTGCATCGACATCATCAACGAGGTGAAGGAGATCGAGGGCGTCTCCGGCGTGCATGTCATGGCCTATCGCCAGGAAGAATATGTCGCCGAGATCGTGCATGAATCCGGCATCCTCAAGGGTCGCCAGCCGTGGAAGCGCGAACATGCCCGCGCCGATGACATCGCCGCCCGGCGCATGCAGGAGATCGGCGAAGATCCCGTTCAGGACCAGCAGAAAATGGCC
>JBKBXP010000456.1:0-1915 GCA_046314035.1 Pseudorhizobium sp.
TCGTCGCTTGCCATGTCGCTCGTCATCGATCCGACCGCCTGGCTCTTGATGCGCTTCATCGTGGGCATTGCGGTGGCGAGCCTGTTTGCGACGGTGGAAAGCTGGATCAATGCCAAGGTGACGAATGCCAACCGGGCGCGGACGCTGTCGATCTACCGGCTCGTCGATCTGGGCTCGGTAACAGCGGCGCAATACGTCATCCCGGCGGCTGGGATCGAGGGGACCGTGATCTTCAGCATCGTCGCGATCGCCATGACGCTGTCCTTGGTGCCGATCTCGCTGGCCGACCGATCGAGCCCCCTGCCCCCGGAAGCCATTCGATTCGACCCGGTGGCGGTGTGGCGGATCTCGCCGCTGGCGGTGGTGGGCGTCACCTGCGTCGGCCTGGCCATGGCCGCTTTCCGCAACATCGGGCCGATCTATGGCGAGGCGATCGGCATGAGCATCACCTCGATCGCCACCTTCATGAGTGCCGGCATCATCGGCGGCGTGGTGCTGCAGTATCCGCTCGGCGTCTATTCCGACAGGCTCGACCGTCGCCGAGTGATCCTCTGGACCACGATCGGCTCGATCCTGACCGGCGGCTATCTGTCGCTCGGGGCCGGATCGAGCGAGACCGCCAACATCGTCGGCGTCTTCCTGTTCGGCGCTTTCTCGATGCCGCTCTATTCGCTGTGCTCGGCGCATGGCAACGACCATGCGAAGGACGGCGAACATGCGCTGATAGCGGCCGGGCTGCTGTTCTACTGGTCGATCGGGGCAACGGTCGGGCCGCTGCTGGCGGCGCTGCTGCTGGAGTACCACGGGCCGGACGTCTTCTTCATCTACACCTCGGTGATCTTCGTCGGCTTTGCCGTGTTCACGGTGCGGCGGATGGGGGCGAGAGCGCCGGTCCCGCCAGAGGAGCGGCCGGGGCGGTTCCGGGCACTTTTGCGCACTTCGGCCTATTTCAACAAGCTGGCGGCGCCGCCGGACAAGGAAGACCACCGCTGATTTGCGCGCCAATATTGACTTATGCGACCGGAAGGGAAAGGAAGACGGATCTTTTGACCCCTTAGCTGTGACCGGACTGATGATCGAAACGACTGCCGCCCTCGAGGACGCCTGCCGGGCGCTTGCCCAATCGGATTTCATCACCATCGATACGGAGTTCCTGCGGGAGACGACCTTCTGGCCGCAGCTCTGCCTGGTGCAGATGGCGAGCCCCACCGTAGAGGTGCTGGTCGACCCGCTGGCGAAGGGCCTCGACCTTGCGCCCTTCTTCGAACTCATGGCGAACCCGAAGGTGATCAAGGTCTTCCACGCGGCGCGCCAGGACATCGAGATCATCCATCATCTGGGCGGGCTCGTGCCGCATCCGATCTTCGACACGCAGGTGGCCGCCATGGTCTGCGGCTTCGGCGACAGCGTCTCCTACGACCAGCTCGTGCAGCGCATCAGCGGTGCGCAGATCGACAAGTCGTCGCGCTTCACCGACTGGAGCCGGCGGCCGCTCTCCGACAAGCAGCTCGAATATGCCATGGCCGACGTCACGCATCTGCGCGACGTCTATTTCTTCCTCAAGGAGCAGCTCGAACGGGAGGGCCGCGCCTCGTGGCTGACCGAAGAGATGGCGATCCTCGAATCGCCCGGCACCTACGACATCCATCCGGACGACGCCTGGCTGCGGCTGAAATCGCGCCTGCGCAAGCCGCAGGAGCTGGCGATCCTGAAGTTCGTCGCCGCCTGGCGCGAGCGCGAGGCGCGCTCCCGCAACGTGCCGCGTTCGCGCGTGCTGAAGGACGATGCGATCTTCGAAATCGCCCAGCAGCAGCCGAAGGATGCCGAGGCGCTGTCGCGGCTTCGCACCATTCCCAAGGGCTGGGAACGCTCCGCGTCCGGCAACGCCATCGTCGAGACGGTGAATGCGGCGCTG
>JBKBXP010000457.1:0-1889 GCA_046314035.1 Pseudorhizobium sp.
AAGCTCACAGCCGCCCCCCAGGGCGTAGCCGGAGACCGCGGCGATCAGAGGCTTGCGGGTCGCGGCCACAGCCTCCCAGCCCCCCAGGAAGTCGCCGACGTAGGCCTCCACGAAGCTTACCGGCTGCATCTCCTTGATATCGGCGCCGGCGGCGAATGCCTTCTCCGAACCCGTCAAAACGATCGCGCCGACCGCCTGATCGGCGTCATAGGCCGCGAGCGCCTCCGCGAGCTCGCGCATGACCGTAGAATTGAGCGCGTTCAGCGCCTGTGGGCGGTTCAACGTGATGAGGCCGACGTTGCCCCGCTTTTCCGTCAGCAGTGTCTCGTACGTCGTCATGGAGTCCTCCCCGGTTCTCAGATCATTTTTGGCAGGCGGCACAATAGAAGGATGAGCGACCGGCCTGCACGATGCGCACGACCGTACCGCCGCAGCCGGGCGTCCTGCAAGCCTTGCCTTCCTGGTCATAGACGGAGAAGGAGTGCTGAAAATAGCCCAGAGAACCGTCCGTCTGGATGTGGTCGCGCAGCGAGGAGCCGCCGGCCAGTATGGCGTCCGCGATCACCGCCCGGATCGCCTCGGTCAGCAGCAGCAGTTCCTTCTTCGGTCGACCGGTCGGCGTCACCAGGGTGCCTGCCTTTCGCCGCGGCGAGAGATGCGCCCGCCACAGCGCCTCGCAGACATAGATGTTGCCGAGGCCGGCAATCACGGTCTGGTCGAGGAGCGCGCCCTTGAGCGGCTGGCTCTTGCCGGCGAGACGCTGGGCGAGGTAACCGGCGTCGAGCGTATTGCCGGTGGGCTCCGGCCCGAGGCCGACGAAGGCGGGATAGGTATCGAGTTCGCTGCGCTTCCAGAGGTGCATGAAGCCGAACCGACGGGGATCGTTGTAGATCACCCGCACGGGGCCGCTCTCGGCCGTCAGGTGGAAGATGACGTGATCGTGCTTCTCGTCCTTGGAGCGCGGATGGTGGAAGTCGCCCGGTGTTGCCGGAGGCTCTCCGTCTTCCACACGGAAGGATCCCGACATCCCCAGATGCGCGATGATCGTCAGGTCGTCCCCCAGGTCGATCAGCAGATATTTGGCCCGCCGACCCAGGGACAGGATGCGCTTGCCGGCCACGGCTTGCCCGAGGTTTTCGGGAAGCGGAAAGCGGAGATCCGGGCGGCGCAGCTCCAGTCTGGCGATCGACGCTCCTTCCATGGCGGGCGCAAGACCACGCTTGACCGTCTCCACCTCTGGTAATTCCGGCATGGCTTTCTAACTTCCTGTTTCAACGCCTGCACACCTAGTCTATAGACCGGGACGGAACGTCGCACTGCTCCTTTGCACCTGCGGCACAGATAGCGAGGCGCAACCGATTTCGCTATGGTCGCCGACCAGATGACGAGCAAGGAGTTCCCGATGAGTGAAGCGCGCACCTCTGCCGAAGGCGGGATGGAAACCTCCTACGGCTTTCGCCAAGTGGCCGAGGGCGAGAAGCAGCCGCTCGTCAACGACGTCTTCCACAAGGTCGCCAAGCGCTACGACATCATGAACGACGTGATGTCCGGCGGTCTGCACCGGATCTGGAAGGATGCGCTGGTCTCGGCGCTGCATCCCCGCAAGGACGACCGCTACAAGGTTCTGGATGTGGCCGGCGGTACGGGCGACATCGCCTTCCGCATCGTCGAGGCATCGGACCGCAAGGCGCATGCGACCGTGCTCGACATCAACGGCTCGATGCTCGGGGTCGGTGCCGAACGCGCAGAGAAGAATGGGCTCGCTCCCAATCTCACCTTCGTCGAGGCCAATGCCGAGAGCCTGCCTTTTGAGGACAACACATTCGACGCCTATACGATCGCATTTGGCATCCGCAATGTGCCGCATATCGATGTGGCGCTGTCGGAAG
>JBKBXP010000458.1:0-1855 GCA_046314035.1 Pseudorhizobium sp.
CTTGACCACATGGTCGAGGCGGATCTTCATGGCTTGGGCTCCGCAGCAGGAATGGCCGGGGTGGAGAGCGCGGGACGGCGGACGCGGCCGGCCCCCTGTCGCTCCAGCGCCACCTTGGCGATGATGGTGATGACCGCGATGATGGCCAGGATCGACGCCGAGGCGAAGGCGCCGGCCGCCTGGTAGTCGTGATAGAGAAGCTCGATGTGCAGCGGCAGCGTGTTCGTCTGCCCGCGGATATTGCCGGAGACGATCGACACGGCCCCGAACTCGCCCATGACGCGGGCGTTGCAGAGGACGACGCCGTAGAGCAGTGCCCATTTGATGTTGGGCAGCGTCACCGAGAAGAAGGTCCGCCAACCCGAGGCACCAAGCGAGGTCGCTGCTTCCTCGAGGTCCCTGCCCTGCGCCTGCATCAGCGGGATCAGTTCGCGCGCCACGAAGGGCGCCGTGACGAACATCGAGGCGAGCACGATCCCCGGCAGCGCAAACAGCACCTTGATCTCATAGGCAGCAAGCATGGGCCCGAAGAGCCCTTGCAGGCCGTAGACGAAGAGATAGGCGACGCCGGCGACGATCGGCGAGATGGAGAAGGGGATCTCGATCACCACCAGCAGCAGGCGGCGGCCGGGAAAGTCGAACTTGGTGATCGCCCAGGCCGCAGCGACCCCGGAGATCGTATTGATCGGCACGGCGATCAGGGCCGTGGCGACCGTCAGGAAGATCGCATGGCGCGTGTCCGGATGCGCAAGCGTCGACGCATAGACCCGCCAGCCCTCGGAGAAGGCCTCAAAGCCGATGACGATCAACGGCGCCAGCACCAGCAGCGCCCCCAGCACCAGCACGATGCCGATCATCAGGCGCCGGAAGAGCGGGTTGTCGCCGACGCGCGGCGGCTTGCGGCGGGAGGAATGACTGGCGGACATGATCAGCTCCTCACGGTGTAGCGCAGGGCGCGCGACTGCAGAATGTTGGTGATCGCCAGCATCAGGAAGGCGGTGATCAGCAGCACGGAGGCAATCGCCGCGGCCGCCTGATAG
This sequence comes from Pseudorhizobium sp., assembly GCA_046314035.1. GTDB lineage: Bacteria > Pseudomonadota > Alphaproteobacteria > Rhizobiales > Rhizobiaceae > Neorhizobium. The sequence continues at coordinate 1,041 of JBKBXP010000458.1, forward strand.
TCGTATTCCTCCAGCCGGATGAAGACGAGGAGTGCCGTGATCTCCGTCGACATCGGCTGGTTGCCGGCGATGAAGATGATGGCACCGAACTCACCCAGCGAGCGGGCGAAGGAGAGCGATAGGCCCGCCAACAAGGCCGGCGCCAGAAGCGGCAGGATCACCTTGCGAAAGATCGTCCAGTCGGATCCGCCGAGCGATTGGGCAGCCTCTTCGAGTGCCGGATCCAGATCCTCCAGCACCGGCTGCACGGTCCGCACGATGAACGGCAGGCTGGTGAAGCACATCGCCACCATGATCCCGAGCGGCGTGTAGGCGACCTGGATGCCGAGATCGGAGAGGAAGGAGCCGAACCAGCCATTGTTGGCGAAGAGCGCGGTGAGCGATATACCCGCTACAGCGGTCGGCAGGGCGAAGGGCAGATCGACGATCGCGTCGACGATCCGCCAGCCGGGGAACTTGTAACGGGTCAGGACCCAGGCGAGTGCCAGACCGAAAACGAGGTTGAAGACCGTCGCCGCCAGCGCCGACAGCACCGTGACACGGTAGCTTGCCACGGCACGCGGCGAGGAGATGATGGCCCAGTAGTCGCTCGGGCCGAGGCTCGCTGCCTTGAAGAACAGGGCCGCCAGCGGCAGCACGACGATCAGGCCGACATAGAAAAGCGTGACACCGAGCGACAGCGACAGCCCTGGCAGAACATTGCGTCTCAAGCGAAGTCCCCTGTCCTTGCACACAAAACCCGACGGCGAGGAAGCCGTCGGGATCGAGGTGGTGGTAACGAAGACTTAGCGGCTGCCGTAAAGCTTGTCGAGCGT
>JBKBXP010000459.1:0-1816 GCA_046314035.1 Pseudorhizobium sp.
GTACCACGACCCGAGATCGAGAACACGTCTTCGATCGGCATCAGGAACGGCATGTTGATCGGACGCTCAGGCGTCGGGATGTAGGCGTCGACAGCGGCCATCAGCTCGCGAACGGCGTCTTCACCGATCTTCTTGTCGCTATCTTCGAGAGCGGCCAGAGCCGAGCCCTTGATGATCGGAATGTCGTCGCCCGGGAAGTCGTAGGACGACAGGAGTTCGCGCATTTCCAGTTCGACGAGCTCGAGAAGCTCTTCGTCGTCGACCTGGTCGACCTTGTTCAGGAACACGACGATCGCCGGAACGCCGACCTGACGGGCGAGCAGGATGTGCTCGCGCGTCTGCGGCATCGGGCCGTCGGCGGCCGAGCAGACCAGGATCGCGCCGTCCATCTGGGCAGCACCGGTGATCATGTTCTTCACATAGTCGGCGTGGCCGGGGCAGTCGACGTGCGCATAGTGACGGTTGACCGTCTCATACTCGACGTGGGCCGTCGAGATGGTGATGCCGCGGGCCTTTTCTTCCGGTGCAGCGTCGATCTGGTCGTACGCCTTGTATTCGCCGAAGTACTTCGTGATCGCTGCCGTCAGCGACGTCTTGCCGTGGTCAACGTGACCAATCGTGCCGATGTTGACGTGCGGCTTGTTGCGCTCAAACTTGCTCTTTGCCATTGAATGCTTCCTGTGGACATGGATGTGGGACCCGCGCGCGGGTTTGGTGTGGCCGTTTAAGGCTTTCCCCGAGAATGCGCAAGACATAAATGCCGGATGGCCGGGCCAGCGCCCCGCCCGGTCTCACCGGGACGCCGAGGAGCTTGCCCGGGTGTCCTGTGAGGCGCCCCGTGCTGTCGATCAACAGCGTGTAAAGGACGGGACGGCACGGCACCGGCGCCTATGGATCGCTCGCCAGCACCGCAAATCCTTCGGCTTCGAAGAACTGCCGCGCCTCCTCGGATCTCAGGAATGCGAGGTAATCTCCGGCTGCAGGATTGTCGGCTGTCCGAAGCAGAGCGATCGGATAAATGATCGGCGGATGGCTGTCCTCCGGAAAGGTCCCGACGATGGCGACGCCCGGATCGGATGCCGCATCGGTGCGGTAGACGATCCCGTAGGGCGCCTCCCCCCGCGACACATATTGCAGCGCTGCACGGACGTTTTCGGCGCCGGCAATCTTCTGTTCGATCGAACCCCAGACACCCAGATGCTCCAGCGCCGCCTTGCCGTATCTTCCGGCCGGAACCGATGCGGGTGCGGCCATGGCCAGCCTGCCCTTTCCGATCAACGCTGAAAGATCGAATCCTGACCTGATGTCGACTGACGGCGTGCCCTTTGCGGCGATCAGCACGATGCGGTTGCCGAGGAGGTTCGAGCGGCTCGCCTCGTCGGTCAGGCTTTGCGCAGCCAGATAGTCCATCCAGTCCAGGTCTGCGGAGATGAAGACATCGGCAGGGGCACCGGCCTCGATCTGCCGTGCGAGTGCTGAGCTGCCGGCATAGGAAATGGAGGCCGCCACACCGCTCTTCAGCGTCCATGCCTGGCTTGCAGCGTCCAGTGCATTCTTCAGGCTCGCCGCTGCAAATACCGTGACCGGCTGCTGCGCAAAGGTAACGGCGGGCAGCGAGAGAAAGAGGGCCAGCCCGGCAGCGACCAGGGCTCGGCCGCGATTGCGGAAGCGCATGTTCTGATCCTCAAGCTCAGATTCAAGCGGCGCGTTTGTTTGAGCCACCAAACCGTCAGCACCGGCGATTCGGGGACCGCTGGCACAGCGACACCCGTCACATCGACGCGCATGTTATTCAGCGAAAATGAGAGAGGCAATG
>JBKBXP010000460.1:0-866 GCA_046314035.1 Pseudorhizobium sp.
CGGTCAGCATGGTCTGGATCGAGAACACCGCCTCGACGGCGCCTGCGGCCGTCAGCGTGTGGCCGATCATCGACTTGTTCGACGAAGCCGGAATAGCATCCTTCAGCCGATCCCCGAAGACCGAGAGCATGGCGCCATATTCCATCTTGTCGTTCTCAGGCGTCGATGTGCCATGAGCATTGATGTAGCCGATCGCGTCCTCGGACAGGCCGGCATCGACAAGTGCAGCCTTGATCGTCGCAATCGCAGGACCGCCGTCCGGTGAGGAGCGTGTGCGGTGGAAATGATCGGCCTTTTCTCCGCAGCCCTTAATGATGCCGAGCACCTTGGCGCCGCGGGCAATGGCCGATTCCAGCGATTCCAAGACGAGCGTTGCCGCACCCTCGGCGATGACGAAGCCGTCGCGTTCCTTGCTGAAGGGCTTGGATGCCTTTTCCGGCGGATCGTTCTGGGTGGACAGTGCCGAGAGCAGCGAGAAACGGATCACGGCTTCCGGGCTGATCGAGCCGTCGGTCGCAACCGTCAGCGCCCTTGTCGTGCGGCCCTGGCGGATCGCCTCCACGCCGAGCTGGATGGCAGTGGCACCGGAAGCGCAGGCGGTAGACAGCGTCACGGGCAGGCCGCGCGTGCCAAACTTGTCGGACAGACGCTCCGAGATCGAGCCGAACTGCACGGCTTCGAGGAACACCGGATCCGGCTGTTCGCGCATGGCGGCGAGGAAACGGTCATAGGCATCGCCCGGCTGGGTCGAGGCCGGAGCCCGTTCGGCAAGCGCAAAGCGGTCATGCCATTCCGGCTCGACCGGCGGGGCCGCGAGGAACAGCGGGCCGTTGAAATCGCCATTGATGCCGGCCTGGGCGAGCGCC
>JBKBXP010000460.1:876-1785 GCA_046314035.1 Pseudorhizobium sp.
CTCGATAGTCGTCTCGCGAGCCAGCGCATAGGAGCGCTCGACGGCATTGTTGGCGGGCACGGCGATGAAATCGACGGTGCCACCGATGCGGGTCGACATGCCCTCGGTGTCGAAACGCTTGATGTAGTGGATGCCTGATAGTCCCGACGTCAGCTTCGACCAGTTGTCGGAAAGCCCCTGGCCGAGCGAGGTGATGACGCCCATGCCGGTGACGGCGATGATCGGGCGGCCGAGATGATCCTTGAAGCGGCTATCGGTCATGGATCTAACTCCTCACGCATTCGCCGAGAGCACGGCAAGGCCTTCGCCTCGCACATAGCCTACGGTGGAGATGATGGCATGTTTCGCCGGTCCGGCCTGGGCCGCTTCGTTCGCAGCATCGAAGGCAGGCACCGTGGCGCCGGCATCGATGGCAAGTGCTGCAAGGGCCAGACCTGCCGGGAACTGAGCTTCCACGGAGTGGCCGATCGAACCGGCATAACCACGCACTGGCATTCCGTCGAAACGTTCCGCAAGGTGAGCCTTCTCCCGTTGCGTAAGGTCGGCGAGACCGGACGCACCCGAGAACACGACGGTGTCCGCGGCGGACAGCGATGCCGCCTCCGGCACCATGCCGCCGAGGCGGGCTTCGAGCTTGCCCGCGTCGCGATTGCCGCGATCACCTTCGACAGCGTCGAGCACGGCATAGATATGCGCGCCACGGGCTTCGGCATGTTCACGCGATTCCAGCACCAGGAAGGCGCCGACCGTGCCGAGAATCATGCCACCGCCCGAGGAACCATCGCGCGACCAGAGCGGCTGCCACGGCCCCGTCTGGTGGGCACGGATACCCTCGACCAGCAGAAGAATATCAGGACGTTCAGCGATAAAAGCGCCGCCGACCAGCATATGGGTCGACTGGCCGGCCTT
>JBKBXP010000461.1:0-1759 GCA_046314035.1 Pseudorhizobium sp.
GTGCGGCGCATATTTTGCCGGCGCCTTGAAAAGGCCGGCCAGCATGGCGGATTCGGCAAGATCCACCTCGGTGATGTTCTTGCCGAAGTAGAACTGCGCCGCCGCCGCCGCCCCGAAGGTGCCGCCGCCCATGTAGGCGCGGTCGAGATAATAGGAGAGGATCTCCTTCTTGGAGAGATTGGCCTCCAGCCACAGCGCCAGGAAGGCTTCCTTGATCTTGCGCTCGATGGAGCGCTCGTTGGTGAGGAACAGGTTCTTGGCGAGCTGCTGCGTCAGCGTCGAGCCGCCCTGGACGACGCCGCCCGCCTTGGCATTCTCGCTCATGGCGCGCGCCAGACCGAAGAAGTCGATGCCGAAGTGTTCGAAGAAGCGGCGGTCTTCCGTGGCCAGCACCGCCTTGATCAAATGATCCGGCAGCTGGTCGATCGGCACCGAATCCTCGTGGATGATGCCGCGATGGCCGATGGTATTGCCGTAGCGGTCGAGGAAGGTGACGGCGAAGTCGCCACGATTGCGCCAATCTTCTTTGGTTTCTTCGAACGCTGGCAAGGCAAGCGCGAGCAGCACGACGGCGCCCGCCGTTCCGAGCGTCATCGCTTCGCCCGCCACTTCGAAGACGCCCTTCTTCCAGCCGCGGGCGCGAAACCTGCGGGAGAAAATGGTGATGTCTTCCCAGATTTCGCCGAAACGGAAGCCGAGGTTCCAGACGGTGGAATCGATCCAGGAGTCGATGCGCAGAAGAAGATGGCGCTTGCGGCGCGGCGGTTCTTCCCGGATTTTTGGCCCTAGGTTTGGATCGTCCTGCACCGGTGTCCCCAATCGATCGTGCCAGTCGCTTGACGCCGCCATCATGAGCGGCCAGAGCTGCTGGCTTAGTTAGTCAGCAATAGCTTATGAAATGTTGAAATACGATAGCAGAATAGCAACAGGCGCGGCGCGTCGATGCGTTGCTGCTCCCGGTGTACGGATGTGTGAATGACCGAGCTGCCCTTCTGGAAGGTAAAGACGCTGGAGGAGATGGACCCGCGCGAGTGGGAAAGCCTCTGCGACGGCTGCGGTCTCTGTTGCCTCAACAAGCTCGAGGACTGGGACAGCGGCGCCGTGGTCTTCACCTCCGTGCGCTGCCGGCTGATGGACGGCACGAGCTGCCGCTGCACCGACTACGAGAACCGCCAGGCGACCGTACCCGAATGCATCCAGCTGACCCCCGAGGGTGTCGACGATATCCCCTGGCTGCCGCCCACCTGCGGCTATCGCCTGGTGCGCGAGAACCGCGACCTCTACTGGTGGCACCACCTCGTCTCCGGCGATCCCGAAACCGTCCACATCGCCGGCATCTCCGCCCGCGGCCATGAAACGGTCTGCGAGACCGAGGTCGATGTGGAGGACTTCGAAGACTATATCGTCGACTGGCCCTGAAAGGCGGGCGAGGAGGCATGACGGAACTGGCGCCTGTCGACACAAACATCCCCGACACCCCTTGACCTTCCCATGATGGGAAGGTCCACATACGGGCGGAAGCGAGGATTTCCGTCATGGACCACACCGTCACCAGAACGCCAAAGATCGAGCCGATCACCGTCCCCGTGGAGGGCATGACCTGCGCCTCCTGCGTGCGCCGCGTCGAGACCGCTGCCGCCAAGGTTCCGGGCGTGGCGGCGAGCTCCGTCAACTTTGCCACCAAGAAGCTGAGCTTCGAGCCGGGCGATGACTTTTCGCCGGATGCGCTAACGGCGGCGATCGAGAAGATCGGCTACGA
>JBKBXP010000462.1:0-1734 GCA_046314035.1 Pseudorhizobium sp.
TCGACGACGATCAGCGCACCTATGCCATGTTTGTTGATCATCGCAGCGGCGGTCGTCGCGAGGGCGTCGCCCTTGATGACCTTGGGATTGCGGGTCATCACGTCATCGACGTTCAGGATCGACAGATCCCGCGCGAGATTGCGGGCCATGTCGCCTTCGGTCACGATGCCGCAGAGCTTGCCGGCTTCATCCACGATCCCCACACAGCCGAAATGCTTGTGCGACAGGGTCTTGACCGCATCGGGCATGGGCGTGCCGAGCGCCACCAGCGGCAGGCGATCGCCGGTATGCATGATGTCGCGCACATGGGTGAGTGCCGCACCGAGCTTGCCGCCCGGATGGAAGGTGCGAAAGTCCGACGGCGAAAACCCGCGGGCTTCGAGAAGCGCAATCGCAATCGCATCGCCGACCGCAAGCTGCAGCACCGCCGAGGTGGTCGGCGCCAGCCCGTGCGGGCAAGCCTCCTGAACCTTCGGCATCAACAGCACGACATCGGCATTGCGGGCGAGCGTGGAGTTTTCGCCGGCCGTGATGGCGATCAACGGGATCGAGAAACGGCGCGAGAAGCTGAGAATACCCTGCAGTTCCGTCGTTTCGCCACCCCAGGAGATCGCCAGGATCGCATCATCCTGCGCGATCATGCCGAGATCGCCGTGATTTGCTTCCGATGGGTGGACAAAGAAGGCGGGCGTGCCGGTCGAGGCGAAGGTGGCGGCGATCTTCGAACCGATATGGCCACTCTTGCCGACACCGGTGACAATCACGCGGCCGCCGATCCCGCCGATCGTCTTCACCGCATTGCAAAAGGGTGCGGCCAAGGGTCCGGCCAAGGCCTCTTCGAGGACACGAAGCCCCTCCCGCTCGGTCGAGATAACGCGAAGAGCGGATTCGGTGGCACTGGCTTCAACGAGATTGACTGCGCGCTTGATCATGGCGTCCCATACTGCGTTTGTCGGCTGCTGTAAATTCTCGTGGTGCAGGCCGCCCCTGCGGCAAAGCGTGCCCGTTCGCCAAAGACCGCCGAAACCAATCATTAACCACCAGGCTTTACGATTGGGTAAGCATTACAGATCGCCAGGCGCAAGCATGACTTCAGTCGAAAATCGGGACACGCGCGGCGCAGGCCGCCTGGGACTGCGCGCTTTCGCCAGCGCCCTTGCGCTATCGGCACTCGTGCACCCGTCGCTGCTCGCCGCCCAAGAGACACGCCCCACGGCGCAATCCTCTCAAGGCATGTCGGCAAGCGGCACGCAGTCACTGGGCATCGGCCCGGAAGGCATCGCGACGCGCGCGGGCGAAACGTCGACATCGGCACCTGCAGTGGCGACCGATCCGACCACGACGGCCACGATTGCCCCGAACACATTCCCGGTGGACCCGCTTGCAGATCCCGATGCCCTGCCGGTGGACGACGACATTGGACGCCAGAACCTGCGCGAGACCAGGCTAGACGACCCGACGGCTGCCCGCATTCGCCGCGACGCCCTAGACGCCGAAGACGGCACCGGCATTCGCCTTGGCAGCATGATCCTTCGGCCGTCGATCAGCCAGAAACTGGGCACCGAGCGGGAGAAGTCCGGTGACGTCAAAACCAACCGCACATTCTCGGAAACCGGATTGAAGGGTACTTTGACCTCGGACTGGTCGAGACATGAGCTGAATGTCGGAGCCGAAGGCGCATGGCAGGAAACGCTGTCCGGCACGGACAACGACAAGCCTCGCGCCAATATCGAC
>JBKBXP010000463.1:0-1608 GCA_046314035.1 Pseudorhizobium sp.
ATCATGAGCCGCTTCTGGAAGGAGCGGGAGGAGATGGGAACGCTGGTGATCGGCCTTGCCCGCAACAGCGACCGCGACGTGCGCCAGGCAGCCGCCCAGCTTCACATGTACAACAGCACCCGCAACATGGCCCGCCTGCTGAGGCAGAAGATCCTGTCGATTGCGCGTCGAACGGAATAGCCGGAGCCCGTCGAGGGCGATCTCACTCCGCCGCCGCACGATCCCGCAGCATCCGGCGGATCACCTTGCCGCTGGTGGTCAGCGGCAGATCGTCGACAAAGGTGATCTCCCGCGGATATTCATGCATCGAAAGCCGGTGCTTCACCCATGCGCGAAGCTCATCGGCAAGGCTTCGGCCCGGCGCATAGCCGTCCGCCGGCACCACATAGGCCTTGACGATCTCCGTGCGCAGCCGGTCCGGCTTACCCACCACGGCGGCCAGCCGGACGGCCGGATGACCGGAAAGACAGTCCTCGATCTCGCCCGGCCCGATGCGGTATCCGGAGGAGGTGATGACATCGTCGTCGCGGCCGATGAACGCGACATAGCCGTCGTCGTCCATCCGCCCGAGATCGCCGGTCAGCAGCCAGCCATCGGCGAATTTCGCAGCCGTCGCCTCCGGGTCGTTCCAGTAGCCGAGGAACATCACCGGATCGGGTGACTGGACCGCAATCTGGCCGGTTTCACCCGTCGGCAGCTCGGTGCCCGCCGCGTCGATGATCGCCACCCGGTGGCCCGGCACCGCCCGCCCGATGGCACCGGCACGCGAGACGCCGAGTACCGTCGAGGAGCCGAGCACGAAGTTGCACTCGGTCTGCCCGAACAGCTCGTTGACGGTGACGCCGAGCGTCTCCCGCGCCCACTCGAAGGTTTCCCGTCCAAGCGCCTCTCCGGCGGAGGCAATGGTTCGCAGGTCGAGCGCATACCGATCGCGAGGGTCATGCACGGACTTCAGGAGCCGGAGCGCCGTCGGTGGGATGAAGGCATTGCGGACCTTCATCTCCGACAGGATGCGGAAGGCCATCTCGGCGTCGAACTTCTGGGGCGGCGAGGAGACGACCGGAATGCCGAGCAGCAACGCCGGGAGGAGGACGTTGAGGAGCCCGCCGGCCCAGGCCCAGTCGGCGGGCGTCCAGATCCGGTCGCCCGGCTGCGGCGCCAGGTCGTGTCCCATCTGGAAGCCCGGGATGTGCCCGGCGAGCACCCGGTGGCCATGCAGCGCCGCCTTGGGCGGGCCGGTCGTGCCGGAGGTGAAGATCATCAGCGCCGGATCGTCGGGCAGGGTTGCGACCACAGGAAACGGCCCGGGATGGCGGTCGATCAGCTCGTCGAAGCCGAGGAGCTCCGAGGATGCAGGATCCTCACCCGTCACGATCACATGACGCAGATCCGGCAGTGCCGGAAGGATGGCCCGCAGGCGGCTCAGCCCGAAGGCATTGGTGACGATGGCCGAGGCGGCCGCCGCCTTCAGCCGGTATTCCAGCGCCTCCTCGCCGAAGAGGAGCGCCAGCGGCAGGGCAATGCCGCCCATCTTGTAGATCGCCACATGTGTGGTGACGGTCTCGAACCCCTGCGGCAGCAGGATCGCGATCCGGTCGCCGCGGGAAA
>JBKBXP010000464.1:0-1583 GCA_046314035.1 Pseudorhizobium sp.
GTGGGTGACGACGATCGTGGTGATGCCGAGGCGCTGCTGCAGTTGCCGCAGCTCCACCTGCATGGCCTCGCGCAGCTTGGCATCCAGCGCCGAGAGCGGCTCGTCCAGCAGGAACAGTTTCGGGGAGATCGCCAAGGCGCGGGCGATCGCAACACGCTGGCGCTGGCCGCCGGAGAGCTTGCTGACAGAGCGATCGGAGAAGCCCGTGAGGTGGATCATCGCCAGAAGCTCGTCGACGCGCTTCTTCTGGTCTGCCTTGTCGACGCCGCGGATGCGCAGCGCGTAGGCGATGTTTTCGCCCACCGTCAGATGCGGGAAGAGGGCGAGCGACTGGAAGACCATGCCGAGGTTGCGCTTGTGCGTCGGGACCTCGGTGATGTCCTCGCCGCCGAGCGTGATCGATCCGGTGCTGGGAAGGTCCAAACCGGCGATCATGCGCATGAGCGTGGTCTTGCCGCAACCGGAGGGGCCGAGCAGACACACGAAGGTGCCATCGGGAACCGACAGGTTCACGTCGTCCACGGCGGTGAAATTGCCGAACCGCTTCGTCACATTGTTGAGGATCAGTCCGGACATTCGCTCTCCGCTCATTTTGTCGGGGCGTCGATTATCGCATTTGAAACAGGACAACCACCCCCGCCGCGAATGCGAGGGTGGTTGGAGAAAGCCGGATCAGCCGGCGATCATTTCGGTCCATTTCTGGTTCAGGAAGTCGGACTTCTGCTGGTACATGTCGTAGCGCGGAATGATCGGGTCGATGTCGGAGGACACGGCGGCGAATTCTTCCGCCGTCAGGTCGAGGAGGTCACGCTTGATGGTCGGGGAGGTGCCGACCTTGCGCGACAGGATCGCCTGGATTTCCGGCTGGCACATGTAGTTGATGAAGACATGAGCTTCTTCAAGCTTCTCCGAAGCACGCGAGACCGCCCAGCTGCCGGAATCGAGGATGCCGCCTTCGGTCGGGAAGGTGGAGCGGACCGGGTTGCCATCCGCAGCCGCCAGGCCGGTGACGTCGTGATAGTACTGACCCATCGGGATCTCGCCGGACTTCAGGGCCTGTTCGAACTGCGCCTCGTCGCGATACCAGAGCCTGACGTTGGGCTTCACTTCGGCAAGCTTGTCGAAGACCTTCAGGATGCCTTCTTCCGTATCCAGCACCTGTGTCCCGCCGAAGTGGGTCTTGGCGGTGACTTCGAGCAGGAAGGAGTTGGACACCAGCGCCAGCAGGCCGAGCTTGTCGGCGTTTGCCGGATCCCAGAGAGCCGCCCAGGAGGTCGGCGCTTCCGGATAGCTGTCGGTGTTGGTGACCAGCGTGATGTACCAGGACACGGCGCCGATGCCGGCGACGCGGCCGTCCGGATACTTGTTGATGAAGGTCTCGATCAGGCCGGAAGCATTCTCGATCTTCGCCATGTCGAGTGGTGCCCAGAGGTCCGTCGACTGGCCCTTCAGCAGGGCAACCTGCGACATCATGGAGACGTCGGCCGGAGCCTGGCCCGCGCGTGCGGCCTGCTCCAGCTGCACCAGCCAGGCTTCGCCGGTCGGCTCGGCGACCGACTGGATGGCGATGCCGGTTGCCTTGG
>JBKBXP010000465.1:0-1581 GCA_046314035.1 Pseudorhizobium sp.
GGCGATCAGGTCGTGAACGCGGTTTTCGATGATCTGAGCCGCCTGTGGGCTGACGTTCTTGAGGTTCACCGTGCGGTTCATAATGTCTGCGCGACGGCTTTCCGGCAGCTTCAGGAGCACCTTGGCGCCGAAAGAAGAGGGCAGCATCGAAAGGATGTAGGCGACAGTCTGGGGATGCTCGCGCATCAGGAAGCGCGCGATGAAATCAGGATCGGCATCCTGCAGACGGTCCCAGATGGAGGCTTCATAGGCCTGGAACGCGGTTCGACGTCCGAGAAGTCCATCAACTTCCTCGGGCGTCAGGCCTTCCTCGAGAATGCTCTCGATGGCCTTGGCATTGTCCATGAGGCCCGCACCTTCAGTGAACAGGTCTTCGAACTCGTTGACGAGCTCGGTCAGTTCATCCGGTGGAATGGTGCGCAGGGTCTGTGCCGATGCGATGATCGTCTGCAGCTCCGCCTGCGTGAAGTATTTGAGCAGCTTGCCGGCAACACCCTTTCCCATGGCCAGCAGCACGGCGGCTGCCTTATCGGCCTGGGAAAGCGGTTTTCCGGTTAAGGGGCCGCCAAAATCGTCGAAGTCCATCATGGTCTTGTCCTCTCTGGCCCGTCATGGGTCAGGATGTCTTGGTCGCCATCACTTCAATCAGCTTGACACCAAATCGTGTATCGTCGTTCTCGAGAACGGTGATCTCGCCGCGCGCAATGCGACGACCATTCACCATGATCTCGACGGGTTCGCCGATCTTTTTGTCCAGCGCGATAATGGCGCCTTCTTCCAGGTTCATCAGTCCGGAAACCTGCATCCGGCTGGAACCGAGCACGATCTGGACTTCAATCGGGATGTCCATGATCAGATCGAGATTGGCGGTGAGGCCGCTGCCCGGCTCCTGCTGCGTGCCGCTGGACCCACCGAAGTCGGCGCCGCCGCCGAAGTCAGTGCCGCCGCCGAAATCACTGGTCCCGCCGAAATCGCTGCTACCACCGAGATCGCTGGAGCCACCGAAATCGCCGAGCCCGAAGTCATCGCTGGGGGCCGCTGCAGCGGCGCCGCCGAAATCCGACTCGAATGCCGCGAGCGGGTCGTCCTTGAGGCCGAGGTCCGAACCGAAGTCGCCGAGCCCGCCGTCTGCATCCGCCTTGAGGACGCCGCGCAGGTCATCTACGGCCTGGTCGAAATCGGTGTCGCTCGCGCCCGGCATCGCCAGCGCGTCGTCATCCTTCGGTGGTGTCTTCTTCGTTGCCATGGATTGATTATTCCTCTTGAAACTTGCCTCAAGCTGCCGTGCGGCGAGCCCCGGTAAATTGCTAGCTCATCAAATGCTTTAGAATCTCATCTTCGCTGCTCACATTGTCCTTTACGCGCACGGTGTATCGGTCGCCCGCGCGGCCGAACTCGCAGCGGTAGAGATTCTTGCCGTTGGCGCTGACATCGACCATAACGTCGCCCTTGTCGTGGAACGGAATGACGTCGCCGGCAACGAGGCGCGACACGGTGGCGAGGGTCAGCGAATCGAGTCGGACCCGGGCTTCCAGAGTGACCTGGGAGCGACGAACCTGCTCGGAGATTTGTTCCTGCCAT
>JBKBXP010000466.1:0-1569 GCA_046314035.1 Pseudorhizobium sp.
CCTTTGCGGTATCTCCGATCGTCTCGGCGCGGCCGAGCTGCATCTCGGTGCCGGAGAGGAAGAGCGTTTCGCCGCCCAGCTGGCGCATGCCGACATCGAAGGAGACACGGGTGCGCGTCGAGGGCTTCTCGAAGATCATCGCGAGCATCTTGCCCGCCAGCGGCTTGTCGGCCGTACCGGCTTTGGTTGCCTGCTTACGTACACGCGCATCATCGATGATGGCGCGCAGATCGGCGGAAGAAACGGCGGAGAGATCGAGAAAGTGCTTTGGTGAGGCCATATCCAGTCGACGAGGGCAAAGCCCTCCACTCCTTACGCTGATTTCTTCAGGTCCGATTTGCCGATTGCTTCGGCCGCACGCTCTATGCGGGCGAGACCTTCGCGCGCCTCTTCGGCGGTGATCACCAGAGGCGGAAGCAGACGGATGACGTTGTCGCCGGCCGGAACGCCGAGGAGATGCTCGTCGCGCATGGCCATCAGCAGTTCGGCGTTCGGCACCTTGGTGCGGATGCCGAGCATCAGGCCCTCGCCGCGGATCTCGTCAATGACGTCGGGGAAGCGGTCCTTGAGGCTTTCGAGACCCTGGCGGAACACCAGTGCCACGTCGCGCACATGCTCCAGGAAATCATCGGCCAGGACCACATCGAGCACCGCGTTGCCGACTGCCATGGCCAGCGGATTGCCGCCATAGGTCGTGCCATGGGTGCCGGCCTTCATGCCGCTGGCAGCCTCTTCCGTGGCCAGGCACGCACCCAGCGGGAAACCGCCGCCGATGCCCTTGGCGACAGCCATGATGTCCGGCGTCACACCGGCCCATTCATGGGCAAAGAGCTTGCCGGTCCGTCCGACGCCCGATTGCACCTCGTCGAGGATCAGCAGCAATCCGTTTTCGTCGCACAGCTGCCGCAGGGTGCGCAGGAATTCCTTCGAGACGAAGCGGACCCCGCCTTCCCCCTGGATCGGCTCGATCAGGATGGCCGCCGTCGCGTCGGTGATCGCAGCCTTCAAAGCATCAAGATCGTCGAACGGAACCTGGTCGAAGCCCTCGACCTTCGGACCGAAGCCTTCGAGATACTTCGCCTGGCCGCCTGCGGCGATGGTCGCCAGCGTCCGTCCATGGAAGGCACCCTCGAAGGTGATAATGTGGAAGCGCTCGGGGTGACCGTTGACGTACTGGTAGCGACGCGCCGTCTTGATGGCGCATTCGAGCGCCTCGGCACCCGAGTTCGTGAAGAAGACCTTATCGGCAAACGTGGCTTCCGCCAGACGCCGCGCCAGTCGTTCCTGTCCGGGAATGTCGTAGAGGTTCGACAGGTGCCAGAGCTTGTCTGCCTGATCCTTCAGCGCCTCGACGAGATGGGGATGCGCGTGGCCAAGGGAGTTCACGGCGATACCGGCCGCAAAGTCCATGTAGCGCTCACCGCCTTCCGTCGTCAGCCAAACACCCTCGCCTCGCTCGAAACGCAGCGGTGCGCGGTTGTAGGTGTCGTACAGTGCGGGATCAGCCATGGCGGCGTAACTCCTTCATCGATTGCCGCCCTTGGGGAGCCGCAGTCCAATCAAAAATGC
>JBKBXP010000467.1:0-1555 GCA_046314035.1 Pseudorhizobium sp.
TGACGATGCCGACCGGCGGTTCGTGCGGGTGCTGGCCGCGGTGCTCGACGACGGACTCGAGGCGGTGGAAGCGGCCGTGCGCCAAGCATTGCTGGCTGGCGTCGCCAGCGACGACGTCATCGTCAACATCCTGGCCGGGACTGTCAGGAATTTTGTGCGGGAGGCCATAGGATGGAATGGAAGGGACCATCGATATGGCAATCGACAAGGACGTTTTGGACCAGCTTCTGGCTGGCCGTGACCCGCAAGAGCTGTTCGCCAAGGACGGTCTGCTCGACGAACTGAAGAAGGCATTGTCGGAGCGGATGCTATCGGCCGAGCTCGACGATCATCTGGAAAACGAAGGCGCCGCAGGCACCATCAACCGGCGCAACGGGTCGTCGAGGAAGACGATGCTGACGGGGACGTCGAAGGTGACGCTGGACGTGCCGCGCGACCGGGCGGGGACGTTCGACCCCAAGCTCATCGCCAAATACCAGCGCCGTTTCCCTGACTTCGACGACAAGATCATCTCGATGTACGCGCGCGGCATGACGGTGCGCGAAATCCGGGGGCATCTCGAGGAGCTGTACGGGATCGACGTATCGCCGGACCTGATCTCGACCGTCACCGATGCGGTGCTGGAGGCGGTCGCCGAATGGCAGAGCCGCCCGCTCGATACCTGCTATCCGCTGGTGTTCTTCGACGCGATCCGGGTGAAGATCCGCGACGAGGGCTTCGTCCGCAACAAGGCGGTGTACATCGCGCTGGGCATCCAGCCGGATGGCACCAAGGAGGTGCTCGGCATCTGGATCGAGCAGACCGAGGGTGCCAAATTCTGGCTGCGCGTCATGAACGAGCTCAGAAACCGCGGCGTCGCCGATATCCTGATCGCGGTCGTCGACGGACTGAAGGGCTTCCCGGAGGCGATCAACGCCGTCTTCCCCGAGGCCATCGTCCAGACCTGCATCGTCCATCTGATCCGCAACTCGATGAGCTTTGCGTCCTGGAAGGAGCGCAAGTTCATCGCCCAGGCGCTGCGCGGCGTCTACCGTGCCGAGACGCCCGAGGCCGGCATGGCGGCGCTGGAGGCGTTCGAGGAAGGTCCCTGGGGCCAGAAACACCCGGCCATCGCCATGAGCTGGCGGCGCCATTGGGACCAGGTCATCCCGTTCTTTGCCTTTCCCGAGGGCGTCCGCCGGATCATCTACACCACAAACGCCATAGAGGCCCTGAACTCGAAGATCCGCCGTGCCGTCCGGACGCGTGGTCACTTCCCCGGTGACGATGCCGCTATGAAGCTGCTATACTTGGTGCTCAATCACGCGGCGGACGAATGGAAACGACCACCGCGCGAATGGGGCGAGGCCAAAAGCCAGTTCGCCGTCATCTTCGGCGAGCGCTTCGTCATCTGATGACGATAACCGGCCTCCCGCACAAAATTCCTGACACTCCCTCCTGGCCCGCCGGCGCGAACCGCCGCGACCGCCGACTATTGTCACGCCAGAAGACCTGGCGCTGCGCCATCCGCCCCGCGCCGACTGCAACCGCTATGACAGCCTGCGAGGTCTCCATG
>JBKBXP010000468.1:0-1517 GCA_046314035.1 Pseudorhizobium sp.
TTCAGATCCTCCCGGCCGGTGAACAGCCAGAGGCGGATCAGCCCATAGAGGCCCACACCCTGCGGCCATTCCCAGCTGTCGAAGGAGATGTAGTCGCCGGCGGTGCCGTCGAGATTGGGCTCGTCGAACCGTCCGTCGTGACGCAAGCCAGTCATCCCTGCCACCAGCAGGTCCAGCTTGCGACGGATGTCCCCCGCCGGTTCATGCATGCCATTTCCTCCCAGACTGCTCGGGCTATCCGAACAGACCGCTCTCCAGGCGGCGAGTGAATGTAAGCATTTGAAAAATTCTTGCGCAATCTGAAAATTTTTTGCAGTTTGTCAAAACGGGAGGGCGAAGACATGGACACGGGATCCGGAAAGCGTGGAAAAAAACCGCGTCGCGTGCGTCTCGAGGACATTGCCAGGAAGGTCGGCGTGTCGCTGAGCACCGTCTCGCGGGCGCTCTCCGGCGAGAAGGGCGTGCGAGACGACGTGCGCATCCGCATCCTCGAAGCCGCCAAGACTGCCAATTATGCGCTTCCCAATCCCACGCCGGGCACCAAGGTGCTTCTCGCTGCATCCAGTGCCGCGATGATCGACTATGTCCGCAACCAGTTCACCCTCTACGTTTTGGAGGGGATCCGGGAGCGGGCCCAGACGCTTGGCATCGACATCGTCACCCGACCGATCGCCAACGAGGCGGAAGAGCGAAGGGTGCTGGACGAAGCGCGCACGGATCCTGAGGTGGCGGGTCTGCTGTTCCTGACCGTCGATGACGAACGCATGCTCGCAGCCACCCGCGATGTCGGCAAGCCGGTCGTCCTCGTCAACGGCGACGACCCCTTCATGCGTCTCTCCAGCGTCACGCCCTGCAACCGCTCGGCGGCACAGGTGGCGACCGACTACCTGATCGAGCAGGGACATGAGCGCATCCTGTTCCTGATGCGCCCGGGGCGGAGGACGATCGTGCGGCGCCTGGAGGGATGGCAGGATGCCCTCGCGCATCGGGGCCTGCCGCACCCGCAAGATCTGGTCATGGCCGTTGACGACTGGCTTCCGGAGCTGGCGCAGCAGGCGATCGCCGACCGAATCGCAGCGCGGGGTCTCGATTTCACGGCTGTGCTTGCTGCCGGCGAGAGCCTGGCCGTCGGCACCATGGCGGCACTCCAGAGCGCTGGCTATACAGTCCCCGGCGACGTCTCGGTCATGGGCATGGACGACCTGCCGCAGGCTGCTTTCCTGAACCCGCCCCTGACCACCGTGCACATTCCCGCGCGCGAGATCGGCATGACCGGGGTCGACCTGCTGCGGGACATCTGCTCCGGAATGCCGGCACTCCCGCGCCGCATAGAGCTCGCCTGCCACATCATCGAGCGGCAGTCCGTCGGACCGCGGAGGCGGACCGAGCAAAGGTCCGGCTGAGGCCGTGCCCTGGCGCCTATTCGGTCGGCACGTTGTCGCGAAGCTCCGCAAGCCAGACTTTTGCGCTGGCGTCCGACGGTGCGCGCCAGTCTCCCCTTGGCGAAAGAGAGCCGC
>JBKBXP010000469.1:0-1474 GCA_046314035.1 Pseudorhizobium sp.
CGCATGGACGGCGATGGTCGCGGCGGTGCGGCCCTCTCGATGCGTGCCGTCACCGGCAAGCCGATCAAGCTCATCGGTGTCGGCGAAAAGATGACGGAACTCGACGAGTTCCATCCGCGCCGTATCGCCGACCGTATCCTCGGCATGGGCGACATCGTTTCGCTGGTCGAAAAGGCTGCCGAAAACATCGATGCGGACAAAGCCCGCGCCATGGCCGAGAAGATGGCCAAGGGCAAGTTCGACCTCAATGACCTGGCCGAACAGATCAAGCAGATGCAGGCCATGGGCGGCATGGGCGGGATCATGGGCATGATGCCGGGCATGGCCGGCATGAAGGACAAGATTTCCGCCGCCGGTCTCGACGACAAGGTGTTCAAGCGTCAGCTCGCCATCATCTCTTCGATGACCAAGGCTGAGCGCGCCAATCCCGACGTTCTGAAACATTCCCGCAAGAAGCGCATCGCAGCCGGCTCCGGCACCGATGCCTCCGACATCAATAAACTGCTCAAGATGCATCGCCAGATGGCCGACATGATGAAAGCCATGGGCGGCAAGAAGGGCGGCGGCATGATGAAGCAGATGATGGGCGGCCTCGCCTCCAAGATGGGTCTCGGCGGTATGGGTGGCGGCATGGGCATGCCGGATCTGTCGAAGATGGACCCGAAGCAGCTCGAAGCGCTTGCCAAGCAGGCGGAAGCCGCTGGCATTAAGCCGGGTGGTTTGCCGGGCCTCGGCGCCGGTGGATTGCCTGGTCTTGGCGGTCCGAAGCTTCCCGGCCTCGGTGGTGGTGGTTTCCCGGGGCTCCCCGGCCTGCCGAAGAAGAAGTGAGGGCGCGCCGATGATTGATCCGTCCGTCAAGGAGCAACTGTCCGGCTATCGCCAGTCGATCGATAATATCGATGCGGCGCTGGTCCACATGCTGGCGGAGCGCTTCCGCTGCACCAAGGCCGTCGGCGTGCTGAAGGCCACACACGAATTGCCGCCCGCCGATCCGGCGCGCGAGGAATACCAGATTACCCGCCTGCGCCGCCTGGCTCAGGATGCCAATCTGGACCCGGATTTCGCCGAGAAGTTCCTGAACTTCATCATCAAGGAAGTCATCCGGCATCATGAAGCCATTGCCGCCGAACATGGCGGTGCAACCGAAAAGACCGCCTGACGGCTGCCTCAACAAGAAAAACAGGCATGCCCCGGCAGCCTGCATCGATAACCTAAGGAGTAATGCAATGTCCCTCAAGATTCGTCTCGCCCGCGGTGGTTCCAAGAAGCGCCCGTACTACCAGATCGTTGTTGCTGACGCCCGCGCTCCGCGCGACGGCCGTTTCCTCGACAAGGTCGGTTCCTGGAACCCGATGCTCGGCAAGGACAACGAAAAGCGCGTTGAGCTGAACGTTGAAGCCATCAAGGCATGGGTTGCCAAGGGCGCCCAGCCGACCGACCGCGTCCTGCGCTTCATGGCGGAAGCCGGTCTCGC
>JBKBXP010000470.1:0-1261 GCA_046314035.1 Pseudorhizobium sp.
AAGGTGACCCAGCAGAACGCCGGCGCGTCCGAGCAGATGTCGGCCACCTCCGAGGAACTGGCGGCCCAGGCCGAGGAACTGCAGACCTCGATCGCCTTCTTCCGCACTGATGCAGCCGGCGCTCGCGCTCCGGTCCGCGCGTCGGCCCGCGTCTCCAGCTTCAAGCCTGTGTCCAAGCCGGTCGCCCGCTCGGCGCCCAAGGCTGCGCCGTCCAAGCCCAACGTCCATGCCCAGCAGGCCCGCGCCAAGGGCTTCGCCCTTGATATGGCGGTCGGCGGCGCGGACGCCGAGGACATGGACTTCCGGGAGAGCGCCTGATGTCCGGCGCCGCCTCTGAGGGCCAGTATGTCACCTTCGGCCTGGGCGACGAGGTCTTCGCCGCCCCGGTCGGCCTGGTGCGGGAGATCCTGACCTATCAGGCCCCCTCGCGCATCCCCAATGGTCCGGCCTATCTGCTGGGGCTGACGGATGTGCGGGGCCGGGGCGTGCCGACGGCGGATCTTCGGATCCGCCTGGGCATGACGCCGGTCCAGCCCACCCTGAACACCCGCATCCTGGTGCTGGACATCCCGGTCGAGGATCGGGTGCTCAGCCTGGGCCTGGTCGCGGACCGGGTGTTCGAGGTGGCGGTCTTCACCGCCGACCAGATCGAGCCGTCGCCCGACATCGGGGTGAAGTGGCGCTCGGACTATATCTCGGGCGTCGTGCGTCGCGAGGACGGCTTCGTCGTCCTGATCGACCTGGCGCGACTGCTGTCCACGACGGACGCCGCCTCACTGGCGTCGCTGTCGGACGTTGAACGCGCGGCCTGACGGCCGCCGACAGTTATCTGGAAAGAACACAACCTTGTCTCACGCGGCGCTAGAACGGTCCGCCCCCCTCGTCGATCAGATCAGCGCCCGCAATTTCGAGCGGATGGCGGCCTATATCTACGACTACAGCGGCATCAAGATGCCGTCGTCCAAGCGGACCATGCTGGAGGGGCGGCTGCGTCGCCGTCTGCGCAGCACCGGCCACGCGACCTTCGACGACTATTGCGACTATCTGTTCAAGGAGGACGGGCTTGAGGCCGAGTCCGTCTTCCTGATCGACGCGGTGACGACGAACAAGACCGACTTCTTCCGCGAACCGCGTCATTTCGACTATATGACGTCCCACGTGCTGCCCGAGTTCAAGGCGGCGGGAACGCGGCGGATCCGGGCCTGGAGCGCCGCCTGTTCCATGGGGGCCGAGCCCTACACCATGGCCATGGTCATGCAGA
>JBKBXP010000471.1:0-1222 GCA_046314035.1 Pseudorhizobium sp.
GCCACCAGCGACGAATTGGAGCCGATGAAGGCCCCGGCCCCGATATGCGTCTCGTGCTTGTTCACGCCGTCATAATTGCAGGTAATCGTGCCGGCACCGATATTGGTCTCGGCCCCAACGACGGCATCGCCGATATAAGTCAGATGATTGACCTTGGCGCCACGACCGATCTCGGCCTTCTTCACCTCGCAGAAATTGCCGACCTTCGACTGCCTTGCAAGATTGGCGCCGGGACGCAATCGGGCGAACGGTCCGACCGTCGCGCCGGAACTGACATAGGCCCCTTCGAGATGGGAGAAGGCATGAATGACGGCGCCGCTCTCGACGGTGACGCCGGGTCCGAACACGACATTAGGCTCGATCACCGCGTCCTGGCCAACCTGGGTGTCGTGGGCGAGGAACACGGTTTCCGGGGCGATCATGGTGACGCCGGACAGCATGACCTCGTGGCGTCGGCGCTCCTGCCAGATGCGCTCCAGCACGGCGAGTTCGGCGCGGTTGTTGCAGCCGGCCATCTCGCTCTCCGGCGCATCGACGGCGACTGTCCTGCCGCCGGCCGCCCGGACGATTTCCACCAGATCCGTCAGATAATACTCGCCCTTGGCGTTCCTGTTGTCGATCCTCTCCAGAAGCTCCAGGGCCTTGCGACCGTTGATCGCCATGATGCCGCTGTTGCACCAGGTCACCTTGCGCTCTTCGTCCGTCGCATCCTTTTCCTCGCGGATGGCGACGAGCTCGCCGCCTTCGACCAGCAGGCGCCCATAGCCCGTCGGCCGGTCCGTGTGAAAGCCGATCACTGCGACGTCGGCGCCCTTGGCAAGTTCGGCGCGGGCGGCTGCAAACGGACCGGCGGTCACCAGGGGGGCATCGCCGTAGGTGACGAGCACGTCGTCGAAACCGTGGGCGATAGCCTCGCGCGCCGACAGCACGGCATGGCCGGTTCCAAGCCGCTCCGTCTGCAGGGATGTCGTTATATTGATACCTTCGACCGCTGCCGCCTTCGCGACCGCATCCGCGTCCCGCCCGAGCACAAGCGCGACATCGACGATACCGGCCGAGGCAACCGTCCGCATCACGTGCCCGATCATCGGCAGTCCGGCAATCGGGTGCAGGACCTTCGACATGGACGACTTCATGCGTGTGCTGTCGCCGGCGGCGAGGATGACGGCAAGGCAGGTGCGGCTCATGGATGTTCCCTCAGCGTGGTTGCTGCTTCTTAGCA
>JBKBXP010000472.1:0-1212 GCA_046314035.1 Pseudorhizobium sp.
TTGCGCGAGTTGCAAGCGATCGATCCCATCGAAATAGTCGGCGAGGTGCCGTGGCAGATCGTCGATCCCGTCGTCGACACCGACGTAGCCTTGATCCTCCAGGAAGCGGACGAAGCGCCTGACTCGCGCTGCAATGTCCGCCTTATAGACTGGCTGCTGCGCCGAATACCGGTGGCAACGGCACCGATGCTTCTCGAACCGCCGAACGGTCCGATCGTCGATCGTGCGGATCGCGATCCCATGCAGTTCCATCCAATGCAGGAAATGACGGGCCGCAGCGCCAAACAGAATCGCACTGCCTGACCTCTCGTCGAGCGACAGAGAGGAGAGGAATGCGGTGAGTAGAGCGTCGTGACTGGGCGGGTCTTCGACCCGGAGCCGGGCCGCTCGAAACGACAATAATGATCTTGATCGCATGTTGGTTCCTTCGACTTGTTCAGGTCGAGGGAACCGTAATTATCTGGAGTGAAATCATGGAAAACCGGAAACCTGCGTCTCTCGCCGCCACGCTCGACATAAACTGCGACTGCAAAGAATATGTCTGCGACTATCTTCAGAACGCCTTCCCGACCCGCATGATGCAGGTGTTCACGGACGGCGACGGGAACCCCCGCTCAGAGCCGATGGTGGACGCCGAAGGGCGCCCTGTTCATTGCCAGGAAGCAATCGCGGCCCGCGATGCTTTGCTGGAGCGCCTCTGTGCGATGCCGGCGGTCGGGTCCGCCCTCGACGAGATCATCCGTCACTTCGGGACGAAGATGGTTGCGGAGGTGACAGGTCGCACGCGGCGGCTCGTCTGGAACGATCGTGACGAGCAGAAGCTCGAAACGCGAGGTGCCAAGACTAACCTTGGTGAGACCGCAGCGTTCATGGACGGCACCAAGCGCATCCTCGCCTTCTCGGACGCAGGCGGCACCGGCCGAAGCTATCACGCGGACAAGGACAGCAAGAGCGCATCGTTCCGGCGGATCCACTTCCTTCTAGAGCCAGGTTGGAAGGCGGCCGAGGCCATCCAAGGTCTCGGCCGCTCGAACCGCACCAACCAAGCGACGGCGCCCGTCTTCCGGCCCTGCACGACGAACTGCCGGGGGGAGCGCCGCTTCATCAGCACGATCGCCCGACGCCTCGACAGTCTCGGCGCGCTCACGCGCGGCCAGCGCCAGACGGGTGGCCAGAACCTGTTCAATCCAGCCGACAACCTCGAAAGCGATT
>JBKBXP010000473.1:0-1146 GCA_046314035.1 Pseudorhizobium sp.
TCCCGACCCGCGAAACCTTCATGAGCGAAATGACCGACGGCGGGATCGCCGCGATGGAACTGGTCGCGCGCGATCTGAAGGCCCAGGGGCTATACACGGCGCGGGCACTCTCGTTCGCCGGCGTCGAGTACGACATGCTGGAGCATAGCCTCACGGCGCCCCAGATCGAGATCTACGATGCCTATGCGGACGCATGGGAGATCATCCACACCAACCTGGAAGCGGCACTCGCCGCGACCAACATCGTCGATCCGATCGAGGGCGGCGCCCTCAACAGCAACGCCAAGTCGTCGGCCCTCAGCCGCTTCGAGAGCAGCAAGCAACGGTTCTTCGGCCAGCTCCTGATCTCGATGAAACTGCCGACGCTCATCCGGGAGATCGAGAAGGAGGTTCGCGACGGGAATGCCGTAGTCATTCAGCTTGTGACGACTGCCGAGGCGATGCTCGGGCGCAGGCTGGCCGACCTGTCAGCCGAGGAGCGCGCAAATCTCGACATCGAGCTGTCGCCGCGAGAGTATGTGTAATGTGGAGCTCCACATTATACCGCTTCTTTGCAGTCGCAGTTTATGTCGAGCGTGGCGGCGAGAGACGCAGGTTTCCTTCGGTTTTCCATGATTTCACTCCAGATAATATGCGGGTTAGAGGGAGTGTTCGAAGACGGGTCAGGCCCGCCTTCGAACGTCGGTGAGCATTGTGATCAAGGCGTCGGAAGGCGGCTTGAAGCGCCCCGGCTTGATCGCAGGGGCACCGTGGGCTGCGAGAATCTGCAGCTTCTCTTCGGGATCGGCGCGCAAGTAGGTCTCGGTGCTCTGGATACTGGCGTGGCCGAGCCATAATGCGACCTTGCGAATGTCCCCCGTCGCCGCGAGCGTGTGCATCGCGCAAGAATGACGAAGCACGTGGGGTGTGACGCGCTTCCCAAGGATCGACGGCTGCTTCGTCGCTGCCGTCTTGACGTGCTCGGCCAATCGGAACGCAAATCCGTCGCGGGTCATCGGCTGCCCGTTGGCATTGAGGAAAATCTCGGTGACCTCAACTTGAGGCCGGATCGCAAGCCATGCGCGCAATGCGATCTGGGTCTCCTTCCACAGCGGCAGGACCCGTTCACGTCGCCCTTTGCCCATGATGTGCATGGTGGACAGGGAG
>JBKBXP010000474.1:0-1131 GCA_046314035.1 Pseudorhizobium sp.
TCGACCCGCGAAGCCTTCCAGATGTCCTCGTCGATGCCGCGCAGGCCGGCGAGCATCAGGCACATCACGAGGCCCGTCCCTTGCCAGAGAGCAGCCATGAGAACGCCGTAGATGACGATACTGGGATTATAGAGCGGATCGAACGTGAAGCTTTGCCAGCCAAGCGATCGGACGATGCCCTGCACGCCAAACTCGGGATTGAGGATCCACTGCCAGACGAGGCCGGTGACGATGAAGGACAGCGCGAACGGATAGAGGAAGATCGTCCGGAACGCGCTCTCGAAGCGGATCTTCTGGTCCATCAGCGCCGCTAGCATGAAGCCGATCACCAGGCTGAAGATCAGCGACAGTATCCCGTAAATCGCCAGGTTCTGGATCGAGATGATCCAGCGTGCGGAACTCCAGAGACGTTCGTACTGGTCGAACCCCACGAAGGACATCCGCGGCAGAAGTTTGGAGTTGGTGAACGAATAGATGATCGTCCAGAGCGAGCCTCCCAGGAAGATTCCGACGGCAATCAGGATCATTGGAATGGAGGCAAACTTCGAGTTCAGATTGCGGAAAAGCTGGTTGGGGCGTTCGGCAGGCGCGTGAACTGTCATTGTCGTGTCCTCCTCGAGCGCGACATCGCCTGACCGCCGCCCAGGGTCGGCGATCCTCGGTGTGCGCAATCGATGTAAAACTGGTAGCTGTGACCCGGCCGGCACCACGAAGGCGGGTGCCGGCCGGGCGCGGCCGCTTGGGAAGCTAGTCAGCCGATGAGATGATATCTGCAAACCGCTCCTGGGCGGCTTCCGGAGTCAGGGATGCTCCCCCAAAGAACTCCGTGAGGAGATCCTCCTTCTGCTTCTGGCTGTCGGCCGAGAGCAACTGGTCGGTGCTGCTCAAGGCATTGCCCTGCGCGACGATCTCCAGTCCCTTCTTCATGCAGTCGTTGGCGGCTGCAAGGTCGACGTCACCGCGGACGGGCAGCGAGCCCTTCTTGAGGTTGAACGCGACCTGCGTAGCGGGGCTCAGCAGTGTTTCTGCCAAAACCTCCTGTGCCTTGGACTTTTCTTCGTCCTGGAGCAGAGGGAAGTAGAAGGCGTCGCCACCGGTGGTGATGTAGGGGCTGACGCCGAGACCCGGCAG
>JBKBXP010000475.1:0-1118 GCA_046314035.1 Pseudorhizobium sp.
GCACGACCACCGGATTGGTGTTGAGCATGGCGGCGATCGTCTCCGAGGTCGCGGCGCCCTCCTGCCGGTCCATGTGGATCAGCACGTGCAGCATGCGGGATAGGCGGCTGTCTCGGCGCATCATCGTCTCCTTGTCGATCCACCATAACGGCCGACAGCGCTCGCAACAACAGAAGTTACGGATGTTGACGACAAGCTGTCATGTAACTTATGATGTATCGAAACAAGGAGACGCATCATGTCCTACGAGGCCATCGTCATCGGCGGCAGCTATGCCGGCCTTTCCGCCGCCCTGCAGCTCGCCCGTGCCCGCCGCAGGATCCTGGTGATCGACGGCGGACAGCGCCGCAATCGATTTGCCGATCATTCGCACGGGTTCCTCAGCCGCGACGGGGAGAGCCCGGCCGCAATTGCTGCCGAAGCCCGACGCCAGCTGCTGCGCTATCCGACCGTAGACTGGCAGGACGCAACGGCGACTTCGGCAATCAAGACGGAGGACGGCTTCGGCGTCACGACGGAGCATGGCGGTTTTGCCGGCCGCCGGTTGCTGCTGGCCACGGGCGTCACCGACCACCTGCCCGAGATCCCCGGGCTTGCCGAGCGCTGGGGCACGTCGATTTTCCACTGCCCCTATTGCCATGGCTACGAGCTGAACCAGGGGCTAATCGGTGTCATCGCCGTGTCGCCCTTCTCCCTTCACCATGCGCTGATGCTCCCGGACTGGGGCACGACGACGCTGCTCCTCAACGACCGCTTCGAGCCGGACGCCGAACAGGTGTCCCAATTGCGGACACGCGGCGTGCGGATCGAAACCGGCGCCATCGAAGCGATCTCCGGGCGAGCCGAGGTGACGCTTACAGGGGGGCGCGAGCTCCGTTTCGACGGGCTGTTCGTGATGCCGCGCACCGAGATGTCCAGTCCCCTTGCCTCCAAGCTCGGATGCGACTTCGAGGAGGGTCCGATGGGACCGTTCATCAAGACGTCGCCGATGATGACGACCTCCGTCGACGGCGTCTTTGCCTGCGGCGACGCGGCGCGGGGAGCAGGCTCCGTGGCGCTCTCGGTCGGTGATGGCGCCATGGCCGGCGCGGCGCTGCACCGTACGCTGACGTCTCAGG
>JBKBXP010000476.1:0-1095 GCA_046314035.1 Pseudorhizobium sp.
CCTTGCGCTGTTGCGCGAACTGCAACGGGAGCGTGGCATGGCCATGCTCTTCATCACGCATGATTTCGGCGTGGTGACGGAGATCTGCGATCGCGTCGCCGTCATGAGGGATGGCCGCATCGTGGAGACAGGCAAGACGCAGGCGGTGCTCGGCGATCCCCAGCACGCGTACACCAAGCGCCTGATCGCCTGCGTGCCGGAGATCGGAACCGGCAAAAGCTTCCTCGACAGGGTGGCGCCGCTCTTTGCTGCCGATGCGGAGGAACGACCATGAGCGGCAGCGCCATCGAGATCCGCAATCTGAGCAAGACGTTCGGCGGCGGGCGGTCACTGTTGGGAACGGAGCGGCATGCGATGAAAGCCGTCGACCAGGTGTCGCTCGTGTTGCAGCGGGGCGAAACGCTGGCGGTGGTGGGCGAGAGCGGATCGGGCAAGAGCACGCTGGCGCGCATGCTGGTCGGGCTCGAACAGCCGACGTCGGGCGAGATGCGGATCGCGGGGCGCGACGCCGGGGAGTTGCGTCGCGACGGCCCAAGAGCCTTCGGGAAAATGGTTCAATATGTGTTTCAGGATCCGGTCGCCTCTCTCAATCCGCGCAAGACGATCCGGCAGGCTCTGGAGGCGCCGCTCAAACTGTTGAACGGCTATGACGCCGGGAAGCGGCAGGCGAGAATGACGGAACTGCTCAATGCGGTGCAGATGCCGAAGGATACGCTGGATCGCTACCCGCATGAATTCTCCGGCGGGCAGGCGCAGCGTATCGCCATTGCACGGGCGCTGGCAGCCGAGGCCGAGATCCTCATTCTCGACGAGCCGGTCAGTGCGCTGGATGTATCTGTCCAGGCGCAGGTGCTGCTGCTCCTGCGGGACCTGAAGCGGCAGTTCGGGCTCTCCTATCTGTTCATCAGCCACGATCTTGCCGTTGTCGAGGCGATCTCCGACCGGGTCGCGGTGATGCACCATGGCCGGGTCGTCGAAGAGGCGCCAACGGAGGAATTGTTCAAGGCTCCCCGCGATGCCTATACCCGCCAGTTGCTCGACAGTGCGCCGAAGATGAAGACCGGTTGAGGTCGACCAGTTGCTTCGGCGCAAGAT
>JBKBXP010000477.1:0-1076 GCA_046314035.1 Pseudorhizobium sp.
CCCGCTCGATTTTCGACCCGATATGGTCCGTTGCGAATTCATGGCTGGCACCGCGCTTGCCGATAACGACGACGCGCGCATCGGATTCCTGTTCGAGGATCGTCTCGACGATGCCGCCATGCAGGTGCATCGACGACACAGTGACGCCATGGCCCTTCAGGCGTTCGATGCCCGCGTCGAGGAGGATACGCCCTTCCTCGATCGCGAGACGTCCAGCTGCTTCCTCGATCCGGGTCAGCTCTTCGAGCAGCTCACTTTTGACACCGAGACCGATTGCTCCGCTGTGGTCGTGCCGTGCGGCGATCGCGTCTTTTCGTTGAACGATGTGGAGCAGTTCGACATCCACACCGAGGCCTTTTGCAGCCCATGCTGCCAGATCGACGACGCTGGTTGCGTAAGTGGAGGCGTCGATACACGCCAAGATACGGCTCATGATGCCCTCTCCTTAGTGAGCACCCAGCGCTGCTTCGGCGCCGGGCTTATCGTGAATGGCAAAGCGGTCGACCATCGTCGCGCTTGCCTGGTTGAGGCCGAGAACATCGACGTGCGTGCCCTCGCGGCGGAACTTCAGGATCGCCTTGTCGAGGCTGCCGACTGCTGAAATGTCCCAGAAATGCGCCGCGGAAACGTCGATAACGACGCTATCCAGGACCTCCTTGAAGTCGAAGGCGTCGGCGAACCGTTCGGACGAGGCGAAGAACACCTGACCCGACACGCGATAGGTGCGCGTCTTGCCGTCGCCGCTCAGCTCCGACGAGACGTCGAACAGGCGTTTGACCTTGCTGGCGAAGAACAGGCCTGAAAGCACCACGCCGGCGACCACACCCTGGGCGAGGTCATGGGTCGAGACGACCACCAGCACCGTCACCAGCATGACGACCGACGACTGCCACGGATGGCTCCTGAGGTTCTTGATCGATCCCCACGAGAAGGTGCCGATCGACACCATGATCATGACTGCGACAAGCGCCGGCATCGGGATGCGGGCAACCAGCGGTCCCAGGACGACGATCAGGAACAGCAGGAAGACGCCGGAAACGAAGGTCGAAAGCCTCGTCGAGCCGCCTGACTTGATG
>JBKBXP010000478.1:0-1059 GCA_046314035.1 Pseudorhizobium sp.
GCACTTCTCGCACGTGCCATTGCGCACCATCGTGAAGTTCTGGCACTCGGAGCACATGTTGCCGGTGTAGCCCTGGGCGATCGAGCGCATGCGGCGTTCGGTTTCCTTCTTCTTGGCCTCCGACTTGGCGGCTGCGGCGTCGGCGGCGGCTTTGTCGGAGAAGAGGGCGGTGGAGGCCTGCTGGCTTTCCGTGGCCAGCTCCTCGTGCATCTCGGATGCAACCTCTTCGGACAGCTCCTTGGCGCGCTCTTCGTAGTCGCGCTTGAAGGAGACCACTTCCGAGGTCGAGATGGCGAGCGTCGTTTCCAGCTTGCGGGCGGCCGAGCCCGAGAAGGACGTCACATTGGCCGAACCGCGGGCGGGCGTCCCGGTCGCAGAGCCCTTCGGCTCACCGGAGGTGAGGCGATCGGAACCGCCCGAGACGAGAGTCGGCTTGTAGCCGCGGGTCCAGCCGGTGGAGACGAGGTTGGTCTTGCCCTCCTGGATGCCCTTGCCGAGCGCCGTCTGCGAGAAGTCCGACGTATCCACATGCGCCAGATCGTGGCGGCTGAGGTAGGAGACGGCAAGCTCGCGGAACACGTAGTCGAGGATCGACGTGGCGTTTTTGATCGCGTCGTTTCCGGTGACGACGCCGGCCGGCTCGAACTTGGTGAAGGTGAAGGCCTCCACATATTCCTCCAGCGGCACGCCGTATTGCAGGCCGAGCGAGATGGCGATGGCGAAATTGTTCATCATCGCCCGGAAGGCGGCGCCTTCCTTGTGCATGTCGATGAAGATCTCGCCGATCCGCCCGTCACCGAATTCGCCGGTGCGCAGGTAGACCTTGTGACCGCCGACATTGGCCTTCTGGGTGTAACCCTGACGACGGTTTGGCAGCTTTTCGCGCTCGCGGGTGACCCGCTCGACGACGCGCTCGATGATCTTCTCCGTGACGGTGACCGCCTGGGCGGCCAGCGGCTGCTGGATCAGGTTGTCGATGGCATCGTCCTCGTCGTCCTCGTCCTCGTTCTCTCGGTCCCTGTCGCGTTCTCCGTCGACGGTGGCGGCGCTGGCCATGAC
>JBKBXP010000479.1:0-1042 GCA_046314035.1 Pseudorhizobium sp.
GCCCATGCGGCGGCAGGTCTTGATGATCCGAACCGCGATCTCGCCCCGGTTGGCGATGAGGATTTTGGAGAACATGGTTCAGTCCTTCATAATCGTCATCCTAGGCCTTGTGCCTAGGATCCAGAGGCTCCGTCGAGGCCGGTGGGCCACAGTCGATACCGGGAGTCTGGATCCTCGGGACAAGCCCGAGGATGACGGGGTGTGGGGGAGAAACAAATGGTCGGACGGGACAGCCTGATCGGCTGCTACATGATGGCCAATCGGATGCACGGCGTCGTCTATGTCGGCGTCAGCAGCCAACTGGTCACGCGCATCGGCCAGCATCGCGCGGGCGTCATCGACGGCTTCACCAAGCGATACGGCCTGAAACGCCTCGTCTGGTACGAGTTCCACGACACCATCGTCGGCGCGATCCAGCGCGAGAAAACGCTGAAACACTGGCCCCGCGACTGGAAGGCCAACCTGATCGAACGCACCAACCCGCACTGGGACGATCTTTTCGACGGCCTGGTGCGGGCGACCGGCGCCGAGCCTGACCCGGACGCCTATAGAAACTGGATTCCGCCCGAGGAGTGACTCTCCCCTCCCAAAACCGTCTGGAAAGACCTGTTCGACGGCCTGGTGAGGAGGACGGGCGCCGACGCCGACCCGGACGCCTATCGAAACCGGATCCCGCCCGAGGCGTGACCCTCCCCTCCCAAAACCGTCATCCTCGGGCTTGTCCCGAGGATCCAGACTCCCGGTCTTCAACGGTGCGCCCCAGCCGATGACGCGGCGCCGGTGAGGCCGGCAGCCCACGTTCGACACCGGGAGTCTGGATCCTCGGGACAAGCCCGAGGATGACGGAAAGGGGGTGGCGAACAAACGAACGACCATCACAGCGGACCATTGCCGTGCGTCACCCAGGAGTTCCCCTGGAACCGGTCCTTGTATTCGACCTCAGCACAGGCCCGCACCGTCTCGACGCCCATGCGGCGGCGGGTCTTGATGATCCGAACCGCGATCTCGCCCCGGTTGGCGATGAGGATTTTGGAGAACATGG
>JBKBXP010000480.1:0-1031 GCA_046314035.1 Pseudorhizobium sp.
GTGTCCTCGTCGCCGACAACCAGCCTGTCCGCCGCGGCCAGCTGCTCGCCGTCCTCGATCCTCGTGACTACCGCGCCAATGTCGAACAGGCGCAAGCTCAGATTGCCGCGGCCGGCGCCAACATCACGACCGCGCGCCGGACGCTTGACGAGCAGCAGGCCACTGTCGCTCAGGCCGCCGCCCAGGTTGCGAGCGCCGAGGCTGCCGCGGCAGCGGCAGAAAACGAGGTAAGACGTTACGAACCGCTCACTCGGACAGGGGCGGAATCGCGCGAGCGCCTCGCCAACCTCGTCCTGCAGCGTGATCGAGCCGCCGCGGAGCTGCGCGCGCAGCGCGCCGCCTACCTCGCCGCCCGTCGCAGTGTCGCCACACAAGCGGCTCGCATCGGCCAGGCGGAGGCGCAGCGCGGCACCGCGCAGGCGCAGCTTGCGCGCGCCTCGACGAACCTCGGCGCCGTCGAGATCCGCAGCAGCATCGACGGCGTTGTTGCCGACAAGGCGGTCCGGGCCGGGCAATATGTCCAGCCTGCGACCCGGCTGATGTCGGTGGTGCCGGTTGATCAACTCTACATCGAGGCCAATTTCAAGGAGACCCAGGTCGCGCTGATGCGCGTCGGGCAACCCGTGACCATCAAGGTGGATGCACTGGACGGCGCCGAACTGCGCGGCCGGGTTGCGAGCTTCTCGCCAGGCACGGGCGCGCAGTTCTCGCTCATCCCGCCCGAGAACGCGACCGGGAACTTTACCAAGATCGTTCAGCGAGTGCCCGTGCGGATCAGCATTGAAGCGGGGCCGGAGGCGCGCCGGGTGTTGCGTCCCGGCCTGTCGGTCGAGGTTACGGTCGACACGATCAGCGCAAAAGGAAGTCGTGACGGGATCGAACAGGAAACCGAGCGGCTTAAGCACGACGAGACGCAGGGCGGGCGCTGATGGCGGCCGAACGCGCCGGCCTGCGCGACTGGCTCGCCGTCGCAGCGGGCACGATCGGGTCGTTCATGGCGCTGCTCGACATCTCGATCGTCAATGCGGCCT
>JBKBXP010000481.1:0-1027 GCA_046314035.1 Pseudorhizobium sp.
TTTCGCAGCACACGCCAGACGGATTTCGCCACGAATGCCAGTACGCCGAACGGTCGGCGAACGCCCGTCTGCTCCTGAATGAGGTCGAGTTCAACTGTCTGGATCGTGCGCATGATCTGGTCCTTTCCGATTGGCACGAGGAAGCCGCCCCCTCCGCGGAGGTCTCACGGAAGGGTGGCAAAGGCTCTTCGGGCGCAGGGAGTGCCCGTTCTTCTGATTGCATTCAGGTTATGCCGGAAACCGTATTGATCAGTCCAACGAATGTTTCTAATGATTGGCATCAGACAAACTGATGGGTGCTCACCATGTCCGCTCCTCTTGATATCGACCAGCTTCAGACTTTCCTCGCCATCATCGACACCGGCAGCTTCACCAAGGCCGCTGATCGCGTCTTCAAGACGCAGTCGGCGGTATCGATGCAGATGCGAAGGCTGGAGGAGCGCATTGGCAAGCAGCTGTTTGCCAAGGACGGTCGCGGCAACCGCCTGACCACCGAGGGCGAGAAGCTTCTCAACTACGCACGGCGCATCATCCGGCTGAACAACGAGGCGATCGCTTCCTTCGACGACAACCGGCTGGAGGGGACGCTGCGGATCGGCACGCCGGACGACTATGCCGACCGCTACATGCCCGAAATCATCGGACGGTTTGCCAAGACCCATCCGAACGTCGAGCTCTATATCGTCTGCGAAAATTCCTCGAGCCTGGCGGAACGCATGGCCAAGGGAGAGCTCGACATCGCGCTCGTGACCCACAATCCCCGCGCCCGGATGTCGGACGTGGTGCGGACCGAGCCGCTGTGCTGGGTGGCTTCGGCCAATCATCCGCTGCGGGAAGACGCCCCGGTACCGCTGGCGGTCGGTCGCCGGGACTGCCTGTGGCGGCAGCTTGCCTGCTCGGCGCTCGATGCGGACGGCCGCGAATACCAGGTGCTGTTCACGAGTTGGTCGTCGACCGTGGTTGCCGCCGCCGTGCTGGCCGGCATGGCCGTGTCGGTGCTGCCGGAATCGGCCCTGCGGCCCGGCAT
>JBKBXP010000482.1:0-1024 GCA_046314035.1 Pseudorhizobium sp.
GAATATGTGCGCGACGTCATGGCGGTCGCCGAATACCGGGATCTTGCCCGACGCCACATGAAATCGGCGGTCAAGACGCTCGATCCGGTCCCCGGCATCGACCTTAACCGCTACATCGACCAGCTGATCGAGCGTTTCGAGAACCCGACCATTGCGCACCGCACGAAGCAGATCGCCATGGACGGCAGCCAGAAACTGCCGCAGCGCATCTTCGCCGGCACGGTCGAGGCCCTGAAGGCGGGCGACGAGGCCGACACGGCGGCGCTGGCAACGGCACTGTGGATCGCCTATGCGAAGCAGACGCCGGACATCGACGACCCCCGTCGCGAGGAACTGGCCAAGGCAGCGGAAGTGCCCGCCGGCGACGACGCCTCGGCACCCTTCTTTGCCCTGCCGGGTCTCTTCCCGCAGGCGCTGATCGACAATCGCGCCTGGCGCGACCGGGTCAATGGGAAGCTGGCGGATATCGAGGCCGGACGGGTTTGACAGAGGGGGCTTGGCCCTCAGTCGCTGGCGGTCTTGGGCTTGGCAGTGGATCCTCGGGTCAAGCCCGAGGATGACGAAAACTGGCGTTTGCGGGAAGACCCAGAGTAGACGCTGTATTGCTCAACGACGCTGATATCCGACGTGGTTGGAATGGCATGAAGGGTGATCTTGCGCACGCCCTCGCTTGGGACACCCGCGGCACAACCCTCTCTTTCGTCATCCTCGGGCTTGACCCGATGATCCACGAGCCGGAAGGGAGGCGACTACCCTAGGCGTGCGCGCCACTCACCCCCGGAACGTATACTCCGCAATCGACTCCGGCTTCATTTCGATGGAGAAGCCCGGCCGCGACGGCGGCATATAGGCGGCATCCTGGATGACGCAGGGGTCGATGAAGTGCTCGTGCAAATGGTCGACATATTCGATCACGCGGCCTTCCTTGGTGCCGGAGACGGCGACGTAATCGATCATCGACAGGTGCTGCACGTATTCGCACAAGCCCACGCCGCCGGCATGCGGCCAGACCGGCAGGTCGTAT
>JBKBXP010000483.1:0-576 GCA_046314035.1 Pseudorhizobium sp.
GTCGGGACCGAGACGCCGATCGCCGGCGCGATCTCGCGCATCGGCATTCCGGAGGCCAGGAGCTTGCGGGCGGCCTCGAGCCGCTTGGGCGTCATCACTGTCTTGCGGCCGCCTACCCTGCCCTCGCGCTTCGCCACCATCAGTGCGGCCGTCGTGCGCTCGCGGTTCAGATCCCGCTCCATCTCCGCCATCGCCGCCATGATGTGGAAGACGAGCTTGCCGGCGGTGCCGGCGGTATCGATGCCATCCGTCAGCGAGCGGAAGCCGATACCCCGTTCCGCCAGCTCGGCCGCAAGATCGACCAGGCCTTTCATCGTCCGGCCGAGCCGGTCGAGCTTCCAGACCACCAGCACGTCGCCGGCGCGAGCGTGTGACAGGGCATCGGCCAAGCCGATCCGGTTCGCCTTCGCACCGCTCGCCTTGTCGCTGAAGGTCCGCTCACACCCCGCTTCGCGTAGTGCGTCGAGTTGCGGCGTCAGATCCTGTTCGGGGGTCGACACCCGCGCGTAGCCGATCAGCATGGCACCTTCTCAAAACTCATCTCACGTGCCTAACACGACCAAACACAATCGAGAA
>JBKBXP010000483.1:586-1022 GCA_046314035.1 Pseudorhizobium sp.
GTTTTGATACACGCTCCGTGCCTGCTAAACGTTCTCACATGGCTGCGGATCAAAATCGATCGTGGCTGTTGAAAAAGTCCTACTGAAGGCTGCCGATCGTCTATCGAAATCGCCTTTTTAGATTATGCGAGAGGTTTGCTTATCCGGTTCCACCTGAGACATCAGGAGCCACCTTGGGGTCGGGATCCTGTGCCTTGCCGGTTGCGGGTGCCGCTTTCTGGCTCGGCATAGCGGTGAGATAAGCAACGATCGCGTCAACGTCCTTCTCGGCCACCGGCGCCTTGTACACCTCACGCATCTTGGTGACGGTCGCCTTCCACTGGTCCGCCGATAGCGCAGGCTGAGTTAGCGCCATGCTGGCCGAGTGGCACGAAGTGCAGTTGGCGTTGATGACGTCGGCGTGCGGACCATCGGGGTAGGTAGCGTCATCGACCGG
>JBKBXP010000484.1:0-998 GCA_046314035.1 Pseudorhizobium sp.
GCCGTCATGAGGGATGGCCGCATCGTGGAGACAGGCAAGACGCAGGCGGTGCTCGGCGATCCCCAGCACGCGTACACGAAGCGCCTGATCGCCTGCGTGCCGGAGATCGGAACCGGCAAAAGCTTTCTCGACAGGGTGGCGCCGCTCTTTGCTGACGATCCGGAGGAGCGACCATGAGCGGCAGCGCCATCGAAGTCCGCAATCTGAGCAAGACGTTCGGCGGCGGGCGGTCACTGTTCGGGACGGAGCGGCATGCGGTGAAAGCCGTCGACCAGGTGTCGCTCGTGCTGCAGCGGGGCGAAACGCTGGCGGTGGTGGGGGAGAGCGGATCGGGCAAGAGCACGCTGGCGCGCATGCTGGTCGGGCTCGAAGAGCCGACGTCCGGGGAGATGCGGATCGCCGGACGCGATGCCGGGGAGTTTCGTCGCGACGGCCTAAGAGCCTTCGGGAAGATGGTGCAATATGTGTTTCAGGATCCGGTCGCGTCACTCAATCCGCGCAAGACGATCCGCCAGGCTCTGGAGGCGCCGCTGAAACTGCTGAACGGCTATGACGCCGGCAGGCGGCAGGCGCGTATGACGGAACTGCTCGATGCGGTGCAGATGCCGAAGGACACGCTGGAACGCTACCCGCACGAGTTCTCCGGTGGTCAGGCGCAGCGTATCGCCATTGCACGGGCGCTGTCGGCCGAGGCCGAGATCCTCATTTTCGACGAGCCGGTCAGTGCGCTGGATGTGTCTGTCCAGGCGCAGGTGCTGCTGCTCCTGCGGGACCTGAAGCGGCAGTTCGGGCTCTCCTATCTCTTCATCAGCCACGATCTTGCCGTTGTCGAGGCGATCTCTGACCGTGTCGCGGTGATGCACCATGGCCGGGTCGTCGAAGAGGCGCCGACGGAGGATTTGTTTGAGGCTCCCCGCGATCCCTATACCCGCCAGTTGCTCGACAGTGCGCCGAAGATGAAGAGCGGTTGAGGTCGACCAGTTGCTTCGGCGCAAGAT
>JBKBXP010000485.1:0-988 GCA_046314035.1 Pseudorhizobium sp.
TTGACGATCCGGGTCAGCCTGCCCTGCAGCCGATTGGCCGACACTGCATTGTCATCCTCGGTGAGCGACAGCCGCACGGCCTCGGGTCGGATGCAGCAATAGCGGGCGTCTTCGGTGATAATGCCATCGGTCTTCTGGACAGTGAGTGTGAGATCGCCGGCGAGACATACCACCAGTCCG
Organism: Pseudorhizobium sp.; assembly: GCA_046314035.1. Classification (GTDB taxonomy): domain Bacteria; phylum Pseudomonadota; class Alphaproteobacteria; order Rhizobiales; family Rhizobiaceae; genus Neorhizobium. The sequence continues at coordinate 181 of JBKBXP010000485.1, forward strand.
TCGCCGCCCTGGCGCAGTTGACGGATCGGCAGCAGGTTCGATTTGCCGATGAAGTCGGCGACGAAACTGGAACTGGGGCGCTCGTAGATGTCTGCCGGTCGTCCGGTCTGCGCGATCAGGCCCTGCTGCATCACCACGATGCGATCCGACATGGCCATGGCTTCGTCCTGGTCATGGGTGACGTAGACGAAGGTCATCGCCAGCTGCTCCTGGATGTCCTTCAGTTCAACCCGCATGGCCTCTCGCAGCTTCAGGTCGAGATTGGATAGCGGCTCATCGAGCAGGAGGAGAGATGGCTCCGGTGCAATGGCCCGGGCCAGAGCTGCCCGTTGCTGCTGTCCGCCCGAGAGTTCCTTTGGATAGCGCTCGCCCAGCCCATCGAGATGGACGCGCCGGAGGGCGTTGGCCACGGCATTGCCGATCTCGGCCGTCGGACGTTTTCTCATCTTCAGGCCAAAGCCGACATTTTCGGCCACCGTCATATGCGGGAACAGAGCATAGTTCTGGAAGACCATGCCGATGCCCCGCTTTTCCGGAGGCACGCCCTTCTGGCTTTTGCCACGGATCCGGATGTCGCCGGTCGACGGCTGGGCGAAGCCGGCGATCATGCTGAGCGTGGTGGTCTTGCCGCAGCCTGAGGGCCCCAGGATGCTGACGAACTCGCCCGTCGGTATGGCGAGATTGACGTCGCTGACGACGGTGGTGCTCCCGTAGCTCTTGGTGACGGAAACCATTTCGATGTCGTTGGAGCTCATTTGCTACCCCCGTGAAGTTGCGTGGAGAAGCCACCAAGCTTTTCAAACAGGAG
>JBKBXP010000486.1:0-988 GCA_046314035.1 Pseudorhizobium sp.
GCGCCCTCCTTGGTTCCTCCAAGATACAGCGCCTTGCGCAGCGTATCGGCATGGGTGCGAACCAGCGGATGCGCGATCCCGTCCCATTCGCGAAAGTCGGTGCTGCGCGGCGCGCTCTTACCCAGGCGCAGCTTGCCGGTCTTGTCGTAGACGCGCTGGAAGAAGATCTGGCGCCCATCGACGAGCTTGCGTAGATCGTCGGGCAGGCTCTCGTAGGCCAGATAGGTGGACAGGAAGTAGGTGTCGCCACCCTGCGGAGGAACTTCGACGGCATGCAGAATGGCGCCGGCCGGTGGCTTCTCGTAGAACCATGTATCGGTGTGCCAGGTCGCTTCGCTATTGCCCATCGCCCCGGTCGGCTTTCCGTCCTTCACCGTGTTGGCGATCACCAGGATCTCCTTGTGAACGGGATGGCCGCCCTCCTGCAGCTGCTTTGGGTGGATGACGAAGTCACCGAAGTTGCGGGAAAATGCGATATGCTGTTCGTCGGTGATCCCGGCATGCTTGAACCGAAGAACGCCATACTGCAGCCAGTATTTGCGCACTTCCGCAATGTCGTCCCTGTCATAGGCGTTGAAGTCGAAGCCGACGACGTCGGCGCATACATTGTTGCCGTTCTGGACGATGACGACTTTCTTCTTGTTGAGCATGATCTTGCCCTTTTCCTTTGGGGGTTTGTCTACATTCGCAGCGTAACCAGGCTCGCCCCTTGTCTTCCAATAGCGAGATGCTGCGATTGATTGCGCAGACGGAACAATCGCTAGTGCGACAGAAGCCGGATGGCGTCCGGTTCGATGGACAGGAAGACCGGCATGTTGACAGCCAGCCCGGGGAGGCGGGTCGAACGGACCAGCGATTTCAAGACGGTGCCGTTGTTCATCGTCACGAAGCAGTCGAAATAGGCGCCAAGGTTGACGATCCGGGTCAGCCTGCCCTGCAGCCGATTGGCCGACACTGCATTGTCATCCTCGGTGAGCGACAGCCGCAC
>JBKBXP010000487.1:0-960 GCA_046314035.1 Pseudorhizobium sp.
TCGTGCAGCCGCAGCCGACCGTTTAAAGGCTTCGGCGGAACTTTCCGTCCAATGACGAAATCCTGATCGTGCCGGGCGCTGGTGCGCGCTGCATTGGCATGCCCACGAGAAAGCCTGCGGTTGATATCTATAATGATAAATTATTGCAATCGGATTATCTATGTGAATTAATAGCGCGCATAAAGGATGCCAAATCGAAAGGATTTCCCCATGAAGAGGCTGTTCCGGAGCGCATTTGCCGCTGCCGCCTTGAGTGCCGCCTTGAGTGCCGCCATGATCGCCGCCCAGCCGGCGAGTGCGCAGACCCCGCCCAATGTCCTCGTCGTCGGGCAGATCGCCGAACCCAAGTCTCTCGATCCGCATACGGTGACCGCCACCAATGATTTTCGCATTCTGGTGAACGTCTATGACGGTCTTGTGCGCTTCAAGGACGGGACGCTGGAGATCGAGCCGGCGCTCGCCGAGAGCTGGGACATCTCGGAGGACGGCAAGACCTATACGTTCACGCTGCGTCAGGGCGTGAAGTTTCACGACGGTTCGGACTTCACCGCCGAGGCCGTCAAGTTCAACTTCGACCGGATGCTGAAAGAGGACCATCCTTTCTACAATACCGGCCCCTTTCCCCTGTCGTTTAACTTCGCCTCTGTCGAGGCCGTCAACGTGATTGACAGCCAGACTGTCGAGTTCAAGCTGAGCGAGGCTTTTGCGCCCTTCCTGTCCAATCTCGCCTATCCCACGGGGCTGATCGTTTCTCCGGCTGCCGTGGAGCAGCATAGCGCCGACTATGGCCGGAACCCGTCGGGTACCGGACCCTTCAAATTTGCCGAATGGCTGTCCAACCAACGTGTGGTCGTCGAGCGCAACGCGGATTACTGGGGCGAGGCTCCGGCCCTTGAGGCCGTCGTCTTTCGACCCGTGACAGATGCAAACACGCGTGTTGCCGAGATGCTTTCCGGAGGC
>JBKBXP010000488.1:0-959 GCA_046314035.1 Pseudorhizobium sp.
GTTGGTCATCATGCCGCCGAGCCAGCGGGAGTTGACGTAGTACTGGGCCGAACGCTTGGCGGAATCAGCGATGATTTCCGAAGCCTGACGCTTGGTGCCGACGAACAGAACGCGGCCGCCACGAGCGACGGTGTCGGACACGACCTGAAGGGCGCGCGACAGCATCGGAACGGTCTGAGCCAGGTCGATGATGTGGATGTTGTTACGATCGCCGAAGATGTACGGCTTCATCTTCGGGTTCCAGCGGTGCGTCTGGTGACCGAAGTGAATGCCAGCTTCCAGAAGCTGACGCATGCTAAAATCAGGCAATGCCATGCCTTTTTCTCCTTTTCCGGTTGAACCCCCGTGAAGCAAACAGCAGACCTTTCGGCCTGCCACCGGGCGGAAGCGGCAGGATTTCTCCCTGTCGATCCCAAGCCTCACGTGTGGAATAAGGCCGGCCATACAGGGGCGCCGGTCGAAAATCAAGGGTAAAACAAGCGATTTCCAGACGGGCAGGCAGCTTTAGGGGCAACCAACGTCCGGCTTGCCGAGAACTTCGAGCTTGGTCAGCTTGCCGGCCAGGACGAAATCGCCGTAGTCCAGCGTCAGGTCGCGTGTGACGCCATTATCATACAGCTTGAAAGACTGACTGTAGATCGGCTCCTGGTCGCCCCTGGTCTTCTCATCGAAATAGGCGATCGACACGGGCCAGTAATCCTGGGCGCCGAGCGACTCCAGGGCCTTGGCTTCCGGATCTGTGTCGCTCGACTTCGTCGGGCCACCGACGATTGTCGTGGTCAGATAGGTCTGGTCGCCATCCTCGGAACCATCGAAGATCCGCGATTCGAAGACCTGTTCTCCCTTCCGCGCCCGCGCGATCACTTCGAGCATGTGCTCGGCCGGAAAGCGGCTGTCGGCAAGCTCGAGCGCCCGCTTGTCGGGGCCGGTCAGCTCGATCTTGACCTTGCCACCGGCTT
>JBKBXP010000489.1:0-958 GCA_046314035.1 Pseudorhizobium sp.
GGGGCTCTCGCACCAGGAATTCGTCGACGCCGCTCGTCTGTCGGGCAAGGGGCATCTGTCGATCGTCCTGACCGAGATTTTGCCCAATGTCCTGCCCGTCATCGTCATCACCATGTCGACGACGGCTGGCTGGATGATCCTGGAAACGGCCGGTCTCAGCTTCCTCGGCCTCGGGGCGCAACCGCCGCAGGCCGACCTCGGCTCGATGTTGGGCGAGGGGCGGGCACAGCTCTTCACGGCGCCGCATGTCTCGGTGGTGCCGGGCGTGATGATCTTCCTGATCGTCATCAGCCTGAACGTGCTCGGCGATGGCATCCGCGACGTGCTCGATCCGCGCCTCAGGTCCGGCGCACTCCTCCGTCCCGGTCCGGTGACCGCGGTCGATCCCGAACGCTCCCGGCCGAAGAACGGCAAGCCGAGTGCCATCCTTACCGTCGAGGGGATGGAAACCGGATTTACGCGCAATGGTCACTATTCTGCGGCCGTCAGGGATGTGTCGCTGCATCTCCATCCGGGCGAATGCCTGGGACTGATCGGCGAAAGCGGTTCGGGAAAGAGCGTGACCGCCCTGTCCATCATGGGACTGGTCAGCTCACCGCCCGGCATCATCCGCAACGGGGCGATCTACCTGCACGGCGAGGACGTGCTGTCGATGCCGCAGACCCAGTTGATTGCGGCCCGAGGAAGCCGTGTCGCCTATATCTTCCAGGATCCGCTGACGACGCTCCATCCGATGCATTCGATCGGCCGGCAGGTGGAGGAGGCGATCTCAGCGCACCAGACACTGAACCGGCAGGCTCTGCGGGAGAGAAGCATCGCCCTGCTGGACCGCGTCGGCATCCCGGACGCCGAGAAGCGGGCGGCCCACTTCCCGCACCAGCTCTCCGGGGGGCAGCGGCAGCGGGTGGGGATCGCCATGGCGCTTGCCAACGATCCGGATGTCATCATTGCCGACGAG
>JBKBXP010000490.1:0-880 GCA_046314035.1 Pseudorhizobium sp.
GCGCCCTCCTTGGTTCCTCCCAGATACAGCGCCTTGCGCAGCGTATCGGCATGGGTGCGAACCAGCGGATGCGCGATTCCTTCCCATTCGCGAAAGTCGGTGCTGCGCGGCGCGCTCTTGCCCAGGCGCAGCTTTCCGGTCTTGTCGTAGACGCGCTGGAAGAAGATCTGGCGCCCATCGACGAGCTTGCGCAGATCGTCGGGCAGGCTCTCGTAGGCCAGATAGGTAGACAGGAAGTAGGTGTCGCCACCCTGCGGAGGAACCTCGACGGCATGAAGAATAGCTCCGGCCGGGGGCTTCTCGTAGAACCATGTGTCGGTGTGCCAGGTTGCTTCGCTATTGCCCATTGCGCCGGTCGGCTTCCCGTCCTTCACGGTGTTGGCGATCACCAGGATCTCCTTGTGAACGGGATGTCCGCCCTCCTGCAGCTGCTTTGGATGGATGACGAAGTCACCGAAGTGGCGGGAAAACGCGATATGCTGTTCGTCGCTGATCCCCGCATGCTTGAAACGAAGAACGCCATACTGCAGCCAGTATTTGCGCACTTCCGCAATGTCCTCCTTGTCGTAGGCGTTGAAATCAAAGCCGACGACGTCGGCGCATACATTGTTGCCGTTCTGGACGATGACGACCTTTTTCTTGTTGAGCATGATCTTGCCCTTTTCCTTTGGGGGTTTGTCTACAGTCGCAGCGTAACCAGGCTCGCCCCTTGTCTTCCAATAGCGAGATGCAGCGATTGATTGCGCAGACGGAACAATCGCTAGTGCGACAGAAGCCGGATGGCGTCCGGTTCGATAGACAGGAAGACCGGCATATTGACAGCCAGTCCGGGGAGGCGGGTCGAACGGACCAGCGATTTCAAGACGGTGCCGTCGTTCAT
>JBKBXP010000491.1:0-861 GCA_046314035.1 Pseudorhizobium sp.
CAGGCGCTGACCCTGATCCACCGCTTTTCCGAGGCCTGCCAGGAAGGCCTTGGAGCTGTTCTGCGGAAAGCCGCGGAACACGACGATGCCGCCCGATCCGCCGACCTCCCGCAGGAGCTGCCGGAGCGATGCCTTCGGCATCGAGAGCGAGGCGAAGGCGATGAAGCGCGGCTGAGCGTCCTTGCTCGCCTTCGCGACGGCGTCGTTGTCGGCGAGCATCTGGTCCAGGCTCAGCCCGTTGCGGCCATCCTTGAGGCCGCGCGGGTCGGCTTTAACGCGTGCCACGTTCTGCATCGCCGCATCGCGTGTCTGTGCCGCGTCCTGGCGGACCGCGTCACCTCGCCGCGCGATCTCGCGCGCAAACGCGCCTTGTTCCTTTTCCTGCTCGGCTGCGCGCGCCCGGATCTTGGCAATGTCCATGCCGTCGATCGTCTGGTCGGGACCGAAGCCCGGGGCGGCAAGCGCGGCAACGGCCGCTGCGGCGACGGTGAGCCCGCTGGCTGCGAGAATGGAGCGACGGGAGAGTTTCATAGCGCGCAGCAATTCCGCTTGCGCCAGACCAGATAACCCCGGTCCTCGCCGATCGCGGGCACCACCTTCGCGACCTGTGAAACGGTCGTCGCGGCGCCGATCGGCGGGCAGGCATCCAGCCCGGAGGTTCCAGGGATTGGGTTCGTGAGCTGAAGCCGATATTGCGACTTCCGCATGATCGGCATCGGGTAATAGCCGCAGAGACCGCTGCCGCCGGCGCTTCCCCAGAGGATGCCCTCGCGATGCAGCTTCAGCATGAAGCGGCTGAGAGCGAGGCGGCTCCCCTGGACGTGCCCCCATTGGGCAGCGACATTACCGTTGAGAGGGTAC
>JBKBXP010000492.1:0-860 GCA_046314035.1 Pseudorhizobium sp.
CTCTAAGGGCTGCTCGGAAGCGCTTGGGATCTATTCCGCTCGCAGCGGCCATATCCACGGCGGTGATTAGCTGACCTGGAATCGTCATACCGGGTGGGTCCTTACGCGACTGAGCGCACCATTGCTGCCTCGATGCCTGCCCACTCCTGCTCGTGTGATCCGGAATTGTTCGGCATGCCGACCTTTGTCAAACAGCCCTTGGGATAGGTGTAGCTGTCGATCCGTCGCTCTGGTTCCTCGCGCCAGGCGATGTTCACGGCCCAGAACTTCGGGAAAAAATAGAGACTTGAATAGGGCAGGTGGTCGTGGATCCACCAGGCAAGCTTTCGCCAATCGCCTTCGTCCTGGAAAATGTCCCAGAACGCTGGGACAACGACACACGCCGTAGCCCCCATTCGTCCTGCCGAATCGCGACGATCCCAAATGTGGCCGGCGAAATTAGCCTCGTTCGAGGCGCAGTTGTACCCGCTCTTCCCTGCGGCCTGCATCTCGTTGCCCAGCCCATTCACTTCACACGAGCGAAAGGCGGATCGAACAGCGATGCGGCCGAACCTTTCTTGCAACGGTTCGAGCAGCTCCTCGCAAAGCCTGTTTCCTGCCGCGATCGCCAGATCAGGATCGTCGGGCACGTTGCTCAAGCCATGTACCGCCGCGATGTCGGAAAACAGGAAATCGCGCATGAAGAACGACTTCGACAACCGTACGCGGCCGAAGTCAGCGAGTGCAGAAACAGAATCGGGCTTTCTCATATGGTCGGCCTATCGATATTATGCGTCAAAAGCGGTCGTAGTTGTCGCTTGCCATTTCCAATAATCGGTTGGGGACGCGACAGGTCCTTCCAACCACTAATGCAGTAAGTT
>JBKBXP010000493.1:0-828 GCA_046314035.1 Pseudorhizobium sp.
GCTGAAGGGCAAGGGCTGATGCCTTGCGCGCCTGACATAGCGATCATGGACTACCGGCTTGACGGCGCCGAGCGCGGGGATGCGGCCTTTGCGGTGCTGTGCGAAGGCTGGGGCACCCGCCCGCCCGCGATCCTGCTGACGGCGGAAGCCTCGGAGTAAACCGCGGCCGCCGCTGGGCGCTTGGGAGCCAACCGCTTGCTCAAACCGGCCCCGCCCGCCGCCCTGCGCGCCCTGATCGCGACCGCGCTGGCGCAGGGCCGCGCCGAGGCCGCCGATCAGGCTCTCGCCGAATCCGCCACGGGTTGATCGACCTCCAGCTTGGCCGCGAGTAGCACCGCTTGGGTGCGGCTGTTGACGCCGAGCTTGCGCAGGATCGCGGTGATATGCGCCTTCACCGTCGCCTCGCTGATCGCGAGTTCATAGGCGATCTGCTTGTTGAGCAGGCCTTGCCGGATGCCGGCCAGAATACGCCGCTGAGCCGGGGTCAGGCTGGCGATGCGGGCGAGGTCGTCGTCCGGGGCGACACCCGCTTCGGGGAACCACCCGTCCCCGCTTTGCACCGCCGCCAGCCCTTCGCGCATCGCATCAAGGCTGGCGGATTTGGGAATGAACCCCGCCGCGCCCAATTGCGCCGCTGCCGCCGCCACGCGCGGCTCCTCGGAGGCCGAGACGATCACGATGGGGAGCGCCGTGTAATCCTGCCGCAAGTCCATCAGGACCGACAGGCCCGACGAGTCCGCCATGTGCAGATCGAGCAACAGCGCTTCCGTCGAGCCCGCCGCCAGCGCGGTGCGGGCCTCGGCGGCACTGCTCGCTTCGATGATCGCG
>JBKBXP010000494.1:0-825 GCA_046314035.1 Pseudorhizobium sp.
TTCACAAATGTCCATTTTGAATGGACATCTCGTATGGAAACGGCAGCCGCTCGGCGGATTTGCGGGACTAGGAACATCCCCTTTAATCACCACTTCTTCCCTCTCGAATGCTGGATCTGGCACTGGCACTGCTGTAAGCAGAGCCTGTGTATATGGATGCAGCGGCTTTTCGTAGAGGTCTTCCGTATCAGCCATTTCAGCCATGTTTCCTAAATACATCACTCCCACACGGTCACTGATATGGCGAACTACCCCAAGATCATGGGCAATGAATATATAAGTCAGTTTCAGCTCTTTCTGAAGATCCTGCATCAAGTTGAGAACTTGTGCCTGGATCGATACATCGAGTGCTGAAACGGGCTCATCAGCAATAATGAGTTTTGGATTTGTCATCAATGCCCGGGCAATGCCGATGCGCTGGCGCTGCCCGCCACTGAATTGGTGAGGGTAGCGTTTTGCGTGATAACTGCTCAATCCGACAATCTCCAAGAACTCATGAACTTTTTGCTTTCTTTCTTTCGGATCTCCGATATTATGGACGTTCAAAGGTTCCATCAATATTTTTTCAATCGTATGGCGAGGATTCAATGATGCATAAGGATCCTGGAACACCATTTGAATATCGCGTCTCGCCTTGCGCATTTCATTATTCGAAAGTGAAGTAAGCTCTTGCCCGTCAAATGTGACTTTCCCTTCAGTCGGTTCAAGCAGCCTCATCAGCATGCGGCCGGTAGTGGATTTCCCACATCCTGATTCCCCTACAATACCTAGTGTTTCTCCTTCTTTTACAGAAAAAGAGATGTCATCCACCGCTTTTACATGATT
>JBKBXP010000495.1:0-803 GCA_046314035.1 Pseudorhizobium sp.
GCTTTACGCGTCTCCGGGCAACCGAGGAGGTAGGTGTAGGTCGAGGACTCGGGCTCGAACAATTGACGAAAGATCATGATCGGTCTCCAATGGTGCTTAGCTGCCGATCCCGCCCAGGCTGCGGAACAGCATGTAGGCGGCCACGGCCAGCAGGACGAAAGCGAAGATGCGGGTGAGCAGGCCCTTATGATCGGCGAGCCGGATGGCGGTTTGCATGCCGGCGACGCCGCCAGCGACCCCGCCAGCGATGAAGAAGCCGGCCACGCGCCAGTCCACGAGTCCTGACAGGGCATAGTTGAGGGCTGTCGCCGATCCGAACGCTCCCACCGAAAACAGCGACGATCCGACCGCGTTGAGGATGGGCATGCCGCTGCCGAGCATGATGCCGGGCACGATCAGGAAGCCGCCGCCGATGCCGAAGAACCCTGACAGGAGGCCGGCGAGAAGGCCGATCACAATGAGCCGCACAGCGATCGGCCGCGTGATCCGCACGCCCGGATCGCCGCCGCCGGATTTGCCGCGCAGCATGGAAACGCCGACCACGATCATCACGCCCGCGAACAGCACCAGAAGATGCTGACCCGCCACCATCTTGCCCAGGGTGGAGCCGATCAGAGCGCCGATGACGCCCGACGCCCCGAAGACGAGGGCGCAGGGCCACTTCACGGTTCCGGCCCGAGCGTGCTGGACCAGGTTGGCGAAGGCATTGGCGGCCACCGCCAGCGCGCTCGTGCCGATCGCGACGTGCGGGTCCTTCATGCCCACGACATACAGCAGCAATGGCAGGGCCAGGATCGAGCCGC
>JBKBXP010000496.1:0-798 GCA_046314035.1 Pseudorhizobium sp.
CCGCGATCGAGGCGATTCCGGATGGATTTGTGCTTTTTGACAGGGAGGACAGGCTCTTGACCTGCAACCAACGTTACCGCGATCTTCACCCCGACAGTGACGATATCCTGCGCCCCGGTGTCACCTTTGAGGATATTCTGCGCCACGGTCTGGCGAGCGGCAAATATGCCGAAGCGGTCGGGCGGGAGTCGGAGTGGATGTCGCGGCGGATGGCGGCGCACCGGGCGGACTCGTCGATCCACGAGGAAAAATATGCCAACGGGCGCTGGCTGCGGGTGCTGGAGCAGAGCACGCCGGATGGCGGGCGGGTCGGGCTTGGGGTCGATATCACCGACTGGAAAGATCAGCAGGCCGCACTGGAAACGGCCCGGCTGCAGGCCGAGGCGGCGAACCGCGCGAAATCGGCCTTTCTGGCCAATATGAGCCACGAGATCCGCACGCCGATGAACGGGGTGGTGGGGATGGCCGAATTGCTCTGCGATACCCAGCTTTCCGAAGAGCAGCGGCTGTTTGCCGAGACCATCCGCTCTTCGGGTGAGGCGCTTCTGGTGATCATCAACGACATTCTGGATTTCTCCAAGATCGAGGCGGAGCGGCTGACACTGCATCCGGAACCCTTTGATCTGGAACGCACGATCCATGAGGTGGCGATGCTGCTGCAGCCCCGGGCGCGGGCCAAGGGCATTGATCTGATGATTGATTACGACATGTTCCTGCCGACACGTTTTATCGGCGATCCGGGCCGTATCCGGCAGGTTCTGACCAACCTGATCGGCAATGCGGTGAAATTCACTGATC
>JBKBXP010000497.1:0-267 GCA_046314035.1 Pseudorhizobium sp.
TGCTGATCAATGAAACCGATTTGACTGCCAAAGGAGCGGACATCCATAAAAGCCGGCAGCAGATCGGCATGGTGTTCCAGCATTTTCACCTGTTTCCCCATTTGACGGTGCTAGAGAATCTTACATACGCCCCGATTAAAGTAAAAGGGCTGAAACGCCGCGAAGCAAATGACAAAGCGCGTCTCCTACTTAGTAAAGTCGGTTTATCCGATAAAGCAGCCGCTTATCCTTCAAGTCTTTCAGGCGGCCAGAAACAGCGTGTCGCCA
>JBKBXP010000497.1:277-797 GCA_046314035.1 Pseudorhizobium sp.
TTGTTCGACGAACCGACTTCCGCGCTCGATCCAGAAATGGTCAAAGAAGTGCTTGATGTCATGAAAGACCTGGCGAAGTCCGGCATGACGATGGTGGTCGTCACCCATGAAATGGGCTTTGCCCGCGAAGTCGCAGACCGTGTCATTTTTCTGGACCACGGAAGCCTCGTAGAGGAAGGTTCGCCTGCAGCCTTCTTTGCCAGTCCGAAAACGGAACGTGCACGTGACTTCCTGGAGAAAGTCCTGTAAGCAATTAAATTACCAAACCTATAAAAATCAGTGGAAATAACTTTCCACTGATTTTTATGTTGCTTTATCCACTCTCCATCCATTCAACGTTCATCTATTGCTCAAAACTGTCCACCGCGCTGGGTTCATTGGCGTGATATAATCGTAGCAATGCGTTCAAATGAATTAAGAGGTGGAAATTTTGTTCAGAAAACTGATGATTTTACTATTCGTTGTATTTTTTATGGCCATGATCATCTTTACTGCGGTCATGTTCCTGACGAACGAAGAA
>JBKBXP010000498.1:0-793 GCA_046314035.1 Pseudorhizobium sp.
TGACGGTGGAATGAGCGGATTGGACTTGGCCTTGAATGTCCGCCTTGATGAAGGGGATCACCTTCACGCCAGCGGTACCACCGGCCGTCCCCTTGTCTTCGACCGTTGTTGCGAGGTCGAAGGACACGTTTGTCACAACGTTTTCCGATTCGTCCTTTGGCGCGTTAGCACCGCCATACGCCGCCCGACCGATGAAGCCGCCACACATAGCGTCGTCTTGAGCCGCGATCACCGCTTTCACGATGCTCAGCAGAGTCTCTTTTATGTAGGCGTCTAGAGCGATGCCGTCTGCCATTGTCCACTCCAATCCTTCAGCGATAGCACGCACGTCCAGCGCGAAAATCAAGTCCTCCCGGATGCTGGCGGGACCGGATCCGCTCTTCGCCAAGTCAACACGTCCCATTTCTCGCACAACAGGGTGGGCTGTCCGGTGTCTGCGGCCTGTGATCGCTGTCCAAACACCGGGATTCTGGATCCTCGGGACAAGCCCGAGGATGACGTGGAGGGGAGGGCAAGGACAAAGGGGAAGGTGAGGGATTTGTCATAACCAAAATCTATCACGCATCTGCAAATAAGTGATTGGGCTTATCTGTTGCGGTGCGGTAGGAAGAGGGCCTCCCCAACTCCTGCTGAATGGACGCCCTGCATGGCCCTCATCAACACGACCATCAAACCCTTCACCGCCGAGGCCTATAAGGACGGCAAGTTCCTGACGGTCACGGACGCCGATGTGGCGGGCAAGTGGGCGATTTTCTTCTTCTATCCGGCCGATGTCACCTTCGTGTGCCCGACC
>JBKBXP010000499.1:0-792 GCA_046314035.1 Pseudorhizobium sp.
GAACGCTGAGGCTGGAGGACGTCGGGCGGCTGACGCGGTCGGTGGCCAAGGTGAGGCCCTTCATCACCGCCCTGGACTGGACGCCGGGGGCCCTGACCGATGCGGCGGATCTGAAGGCGCGGGTGACGTCGCGGGCGCCCGAACAGTTGAGCCTGTTCTGATGGAGACGGCGGTGCTGGCGTCGGAAACGGATTTCGACGGGTGGAGGGTTGCGGCGCGAGCGATGCGTCTGGCGGGCGTGGAGCCGGTCGCGGCGCGGTTCGTCGTGGCGGGGGCAGAGGGGCAGGGCGGGTTGTTCGATGAACCTGCCACCCTTCGTCATCCTCGCCCCCGTGGCGAGGATCCATACGCCGTGACGAAGACGGGGGGCACGGCGGAAAGACCGGGAGTATGGATCCTCGGGACAAGCCCGAGGATGACGGACCGGGAGGAGGATGAGCGGAAAGAGAGAGAATTCACCGTTCCCGCCGCCTTCGTGGACTTGGCCCAGTCGGTGATCCTGCATCGGTCCGCCGACCGGTTCGACCTGATGTATCGGCTGTTGTGGCGTCTCAGGGACGAGCCGGACCTGATCAAGGTGATCTCGGATCGGGACGTGGCCGATGCAGTGGAGCGGGCCAAGAACGTCAGCCGGGCGTCGCACAAGATGAAGGCCTTCGTGCGTTTTCGTCAGACGCACGATGCGCAGGGCGAGGCCTGGGTCGCCTGGTTCGAGCCGGCGCATCGGGTAGTGGAAAAGACCGCACCCTTCTTTCAGCGTCGGTTCACGACCATGCGGTGGTCGATCCTCAC
>JBKBXP010000500.1:0-790 GCA_046314035.1 Pseudorhizobium sp.
CATGCCATTGTCGATCAGCGTGACCTTCACGCCATCGATCTCGTCCACGCCATTGCCGGTCGGCAGCAATGCGCCGCAGCTCGACCCGGCGGTATCGCGAAAGGCGAGCGGGATGGGGGCCGCGGTCCCCGGCACGCCGCTGATGCTGGCGTCTCCGTCATAGCGGACCACGCCGCCCGGCGTCTGCACCGTCGCCACCGCGACCTGCCCGGTATTCTCCATGAAGATCGCGACCCGCGTCTCGCCATCCTGCGCTGCGACCAGCCCGCGCTCGATCGCGAACGGCCCGATCCCGGCGAGGATGTTCCCGCAATTCTGCGCGTCGGTCACGATCGCCTGATCGACGAAGACCTGCAGGAACAGGTAGTCGACATCGACCCCGTCGCGCGCGGACTTGCGCACCACCGCGACCTTGCTCGTCAGCGGGTCGGCACCACCCATGCCATCGATCTGGCGCGGATCGGGCGACCCCATCACCCGCAACAGAAACGCGTCGCGCGCGGCAATATCGGCGGGCAGGTCGTCGGCGAGGAAACACCCGCCCTTCGACGTCCCGCCCCGCATCCACATGCAGCGAACGCCATCACTCATATTTCAGCCCCATCTCCGCGAGGCGGGGCCGCATGTCGTAGATGTCGAGCCCCAGTTCCCCCGCCGCCAGTCGCACCCGCTTGGCCTCTTCCGCAGCCTCACGCTTGCGCGCCGCCTCCAGCACCGTGGCGGCATCGCCGCGCTTGACCACGCACACGCCATCGTCATCGGCCACAATCACATCGCCCGGTTCGATCGC
>JBKBXP010000501.1:0-239 GCA_046314035.1 Pseudorhizobium sp.
TCGGGTCAAAGATAATATCTTCAGAGGGGAAGCCCACTTCATTCACAAGAACATCATATGAACGTTTGCAGATTTCTTTTTTGCGCGCAGCTGTATCGGCCTGACCATCTTCATCAAATGCCATCACGATGACCGCGGCACCATATTGACGGCAGAGGCGGGCACGTTCGACAAACTCGTCATGACCTTCTTTCAGGGAAATCGAGTTCACCACGGCTTTACCTTGCACACATTTCAGG
>JBKBXP010000501.1:249-786 GCA_046314035.1 Pseudorhizobium sp.
TCGATAATCTCCCATTTAGAAGAATCCAGCATGATTGGCACACGTGAAATATCTGGCTCAGACGCGATTAGATTCAGGAAGTGCACCATCGCACCTTGCGAATCGAGCATGCCTTCATCCATGTTGATGTCGATGATCTGTGCACCGGCTTCAACCTGTTGACGGGCAACATCAAGCGCTTCGGCGAAGTTTTCTTCACGAATCAGACGCAGGAATTTTTTCGAACCGGTGACGTTGGTACGTTCACCAACGTTCACGAACAGTGAATCTTTGGTGATGTTAAATGGCTCTAAACCGCTTAAACGACACGCCGGTTCAATTTCAGGAATTTGACGAGGGGTAATGCCTGCAACAGCATTTGCAATCGCGCGTATATGATCCGGCGTAGTACCACAGCAACCACCGGTAATATTAATTAAGCCACTTTCTGCAAATTCTTTAATTAAGGCCGCAGTTTCTTCCGGCGTTTCATCATATCCACCGAAGGCATTTGGCAACCCAGCGTTTGGATGCGCTGAAACAAAGGTATCGGCAACG
>JBKBXP010000502.1:0-781 GCA_046314035.1 Pseudorhizobium sp.
GGCGGATCGCCTCCAGCGCGTCGAGCGAGGCGGCGGGGACGTTTTCAAACTCATAGGTGATGACATCGACGCTTTGGGCAAAGGCCCGCAGGGCGTCGAGGTCGTCATAGGCAGCGGTGGTGACGCGGGCGGCGACATGGCCTGCCGGGGGGGCAGCACCGGGTTCGTAGATGTGGCATTGGAAGCCGAGGCGGCTGGCCGCGACCGAGAGCATGCGGCCGAGCTGGCCGCCGCCGAGGATGCCGATGGTCGCGCCGGGGGGCAGGGGCTGGGGATCAGTCATCCTTTGGCTCCTCGGGGATGCTGGCCGAGAGCGCAGCGCGCCAGGCGTCGAGCCGTTCGGCAAGGGCAATGGACTTGGCCCGCAGGTCGGGGGCGTAGCAATCGACCATGTTCACAAAACGGCGGTCGGTCGGCTCGCCGATCAGCGGGTTCATGCCGGCATAATTGATGTGGTCGGCGATCAGCAAGGCGGCTTTTACCCCGTCGCTCTGGACGCTGGAAATGGCGCAGTTCGTGATGGTGGCCTATTTCGTGCTGGGCGGGCCCTATGCGATGCAGATGGGCAGCCATGTGCGGATGGATCTGTTCTATGCCAAGCAGACCCCGGTCGGCCGCGCGTGGTGGGATGCGATCACGGTGCTGGCCCTGATCTTCTATCTGGGCGTCATGCTGTGGGGGGCGATCGATTCCACCATGTATTCGTTGCAATATAACGAGCGCAGCCCGACCGCATGGCGGCCATACCTGTGGCCGATCAAGGTGATCCTGTGCGTCGGTT
>JBKBXP010000503.1:0-781 GCA_046314035.1 Pseudorhizobium sp.
GGCCTCGATGTTGCCGCCGTCGACGGTCATGACATGCGCCGTGGTGCGCTCGGCGCGGGCAAGCGCGAGGAAGGCCTCGCCGACATGCACCGCCTCGACTTCCTTGCGCAGCAGGTTGCCGCCCATGTAGGTCGCCTCGTCGATGTTGCGGGCGGAGGAGCGGGCGGCGATCATCTCCGGGGTCAGCAGACCCGAGCGGATGCGGTCGGCATTGATGCCGTTGACGCGGATGCCTTCGCCGCCGAGTTCCAGCGCGAGCTGGCGCAGGAGGAAGAAGGTCGCTGCCTTGGGCAGGCCATAGGCGGCAAAGCCCTTGCCCGGATTGACCGCCTGCTTGGAGACGTTGAACAGGATCTGCCCCCCGCGTCCCTGGCGGCGGAAGACGGCCACGGCTGCCTGCGCAAAGGCCTGATGGGCAAAGAAGTTCAGCTCGAAGCTGGCCCGCAGGGTTTCATCGGCCAGCGTAGCCACGTCCCCCGTCATGGCCGCGCCGGCGTTGGAGATGAGGATGTCGAGGCCGCCGAAGCGGGCGGCACAGGCCTCCACCGCGCTGGCTGCCGCGCCCTTTGCCGTGATGTCGCAGGCATGGCCGGCGTGGTCGCGGCCGAGGCTGGCGAGGGCTGTGTCGAGGGCGGCCTGATCCCGATCAACCAGGAACAGCGTCGCTCCGGCTGCCGCAAAGACCTTGGCGGTGGCCAGGCCGATGGCACCGGCACCGCCCGTCACCAGCACGACCTGCCCCTGCAGCGCGGGCTTGGCGCCCTTGCCGAGCTTGGCCTGT
>JBKBXP010000504.1:0-780 GCA_046314035.1 Pseudorhizobium sp.
GGGCTATGAAGGCTCGTATGAGCGTGTCGCAGCCTTTGTGCGGGCCTGGAAGACCGGGCGGCAGCAGGAGCAGCAAACCAGCGGTCGTGGCACCATCGTGCCCCGGGTGTTCGGTGCGGGCGAGGCCTTCCAGTTCGACTGGAGCGAAGACTGGGCCATTCTGGGCGGCGAGCGCACCAAGCTGCAGGTGGCCCATACCAAGCTCTCGCACAGCCGGGCGTTCATCGTACGGGCCTATCCGCTCCAGACCCACGAGATGCTGTTCGATGCGCACCAGCATGCCTTCCGGGTGCTAGGCGGGGTGCCGCGGCGCGGGATCTACGACAACATGAATACCGCGGTCGACCGTATCGGCACGGGTAAGGCGCGGCAGGTCAACGCGCGCTTCGCGGCGATGGCCAGCCACTATGTGTTCGAGCCCGAGTTCTGCAATCCGGCTTCCGGCTGGGAGAAGGGACAGGTCGAGAAGAACGTGCAGGATGCGCGTCATCGCTTCTTTCAACCGATCCCGCGCTTTCCATCACTGGAGGCCCTGAACGATTGGCTCGAGGAGCGTTGCAAAGAGTTCTGGGCCAAGACACCCCACGGTCAGTTGCGTGGCACTATTGCCGACATCTGGGCCGAGGAAGTCCCGACTCTCATGCCGCTCTCCAGGCCGTTCGACGGGTTCGTCGAATATACGAAGCGGGTCACGCCCACCTGCCTCGTGCATCTGGAGCGCAATCGCTACAGCGTTCCGGCATCCTTCGCCAATCGACCGGTGAGCCTTCGGGTCTATCC
>JBKBXP010000505.1:0-763 GCA_046314035.1 Pseudorhizobium sp.
CCGATGAAGTCGGCGACGAAACTGGAACTGGGGCGCTCGTAGATGTCTGCCGGTCGTCCGGTCTGCGCGATCAGGCCTTGCTGCATCACCACGATGCGGTCCGACATGGCCATGGCTTCGTCCTGGTCATGAGTGACGTAGACGAAGGTCATCGCCAGCTGCTCCTGGATGTCCTTCAGTTCGACCCGCATGGCCTCTCGCAGCTTCAGGTCGAGATTGGATAGCGGCTCATCGAGCAGGAGGAGAGATGGCTCCGGCGCAATGGCCCGGGCCAGCGCTGCCCGTTGCTGCTGTCCGCCCGAGAGTTCCTTCGGATAGCGATCACCCAGCCCATCGAGATGGACGCGCCTGAGGGCGTTGGCCACGGCATCGCGGATCTCGGCCGTCGGACGTTTTCTCATTTTCAGGCCAAAGCCGACATTTTCGGCCACGGTCATATGCGGGAACAGAGCATAATTCTGGAAGACCATTCCGATGCCGCGCTTCTCCGGAGGCACGCCCTTCTGGCTCTTGCCACGGATCCGGATGTCGCCGATTGATGGCTGTGCAAAGCCGGCGATCATGCTGAGCGTGGTGGTCTTGCCGCAGCCCGAGGGTCCCAGGATGCTGACGAATTCGCCTGCCGGTATGGCCAGAGTGACGTCACTGACGACGGTGGTGCTCCCGTAGCTCTTGGTGACGGAAATCATTTCGATGTCGTTGGAGCTCATTTGCTACCCCCGTGAAGTTGCGTGGAGAAGCCACCAAGCTTTTCAAACAGGAG
>JBKBXP010000506.1:0-734 GCA_046314035.1 Pseudorhizobium sp.
ACCTGCCGGTCGTGCCGCCGCACCTGTACCGGGCCGAGTTGCGGTATGATCACCCGGCGGGCTGGTTCGTGGCGCCCAGCGTGGAATGGTCAATGGCGGATTCCTGGGTCGATTACGCCAATACGCTGAAGTCGCCCGCCTATACGGTGGCGAACCTGAACATGGGCTGGAACGTACGGGACGGCCTGACCGTCTTCGCCGACGTCCGCAACCTGTTCGACGAGGCCTATGTCTCGAACTTCAGCGCCGTCACCGACGCCAGCCTGGCCAGCGTCTCGACCGCCGTCTTCTTCCCCGGCGAAGGCCGCTCGGCCTATGTCGGCGTAAGGATGAGCTACTGATGGCCGGCAAGGCCGCGACCCAGGCGCCGGACGATCTGTCCGGCGCCTACCGCGCCGTCTGGCGCTGGCACTTCTACGCCGGCGTCTTCGTCATGCCCGTGCTGATGCTGCTGGCCCTGACCGGCGGCCTGTATCTTTTCAAGGACGAGATCGACGGCGCCCTCTATCGCGACATGATCCGCGTGCCCGCGGTTCAGTCTCAAGCGCCCCCGGAGACCTGGGCGGCGGCGGCGGCCCAGGCCGCCGGCGGCGGTCGGGTCGCCAATCTGGTCCTGCCCGCCCGGCCGGACCAGGCCGTCCGCCTGCGCGTGGATCGGCCCGACGGGGTGCAGAAGACGGTCTTCATCGATCCGCACACCGGCCGCGCCACCGGCGTCATTCCCGCCGGTGGCT
>JBKBXP010000507.1:0-734 GCA_046314035.1 Pseudorhizobium sp.
TCTGAATATCGATGCGGAAGAAACCGAGCGTCTGGAAATTTCCTTAGAGCTTTTAGAACGCCTGTGTTTTGAACCGACACTCAATGACTGGAAAGGCATTGGTTTCGTGATTCAGGCCTACCAAAAACGTTGCTTCTATGTAGTGGATTATATTATCGATCTGGCCAAACGCAGCCAGAAACGCCTGATGATCCGTCTGGTCAAAGGTGCGTATTGGGACAGCGAAATCAAGAAAGCCCAGATCGAAGGTATGGCGGATTATCCGGTATTTACCCGCAAGGTACATACTGACCTGTCCTATATTGCCTGCGCACGTAAACTGCTGGCAGAACCCGATTATATCTATCCGCAATTTGCTACTCACAATGCACAGACTGTGGCCACCATTTACCAACTTGCCAACCCGGAACGTTACTACGCCGGTCAATACGAGTTCCAGTGCCTGCACGGCATGGGTGAACCGCTATATGAAAATGTGGTCGGTGACAAAGCGGCTGGCAAGCTCGGTATTCCATGTCGTATCTATGCCCCAGTCGGCAATCATGAAACCCTATTGGCCTATCTGGTACGCCGTCTGCTGGAAAATGGCGCCAATACTTCTTTCGTGAATCGCATCGCGGACAAGAGCTTAAAAGTTGAAGATCTGATCGAGAATCCTCGTCAGACAATTATAAAGACCGCTCAACAGGAAAATGTATTGGGTACCAAACATCCTCATATTCCCTATCCTCAAG
>JBKBXP010000508.1:0-734 GCA_046314035.1 Pseudorhizobium sp.
GATCCGCAAAAGAACCGCGATGCCGACCTGTCAGATTACCAGTGGGAAACCGACCCGGTGGCCCTCGCCCGGCGCGACGACATCGACGTGTTCGTCGAGGTGATGGGCGGCCATGAAGGCCCGGCCCGTCTGGCGACCGAAGCCGCGATCGCGGCGGGCAAGGATGTGGTCACCGCCAACAAGGCGTTGCTGGCGCATCACGGCCATGAGCTCGCCCTCGCCGCCGAAGCCCAGGGCCGGGTGATCCGGTTCGAGGCGGCGGTGGCAGGCGGCATCCCGGTGATCAAGACCCTGACCGAGGGCCTCGCCGGCAACCAGATGCGCCGCGTGATGGGCGTGATGAACGGCACCTGCAACTATATCCTGACCCGGATGCAGGCCGCGGGCCTGCCCTATGAGGTGGTGTTCGAAGAGGCCCGCCAGCTGGGATATCTGGAGGCGGACCCGAACCTCGATGTCGGCGGCATCGACGCCGGCCACAAGCTCAGCCTGCTGGCCGCCATCGCCTTTGGCACCAGGGTCAGCTTTGACAAGGTGGAGCTGGAAGGCATCGGCAATGTCTCGATCGACGATATCAATCTGGCCGATGACATGGGCTATCACATCAAACTGCTGGGTGTGGCCCAGATGACCGGGCGCGGGCTGGAGCAGCGCATGACGCCATGCCTCGTCCCCGCCGAAAGCCCGCTGGGTCAGTTGCAGGGCGGCACCAATATGGTGGTGCTCGAAGGCGA
>JBKBXP010000509.1:0-731 GCA_046314035.1 Pseudorhizobium sp.
TCCTTCCTCAATCCCGACGACCGGGAAAGCTTTGCCAAGGCCTTTCGCGGCGCGCTGGCGACCGTCACGCAAAGACTTTGATGCCCGCAAGAAACGGGTGGCCCGGATGCAGATGAGGGGGCATGGTACGGGCAAAGGAGACCGGCAATGAACGCATTTGCCCAGATCGCAGAACCCGCATTCGACGCGACGCCCGTAGGCGATGACTACGAGACCGTGCGCCGGGTGATCGAGCTCATCACCATCGACTACCGCGCGCAGCCGTCGCTCGACAGCATTGCCGCGGAGATCGGGCAGTCGCCGACTCAGTTGCAGAAGGTGTTCACCCGCTGGGCCGGGCTGTCCCCCAAGGCCTTCCTGCAGGCCGTGACGCTCGACCATGCCAAGCGGCTGCTCGGCCACGAGGGTTTGCCGCTGCTCGAAACCTCCTATGAGGTCGGCCTGTCGGGACCCGGCCGGCTGCACGATCTCTTCGTCACCCACGAGGCGATGTCGCCCGGCGAGTGGAAGGCGCGCGGCGGCGGGCTCACCATCCGCTACGGTTTTCATCCGTCACCCTTCGGCGTGGCATTGGTCATGGCGACCGAGCGTGGCCTGGCCGGGCTCGCCTTTGCCGACTTCGGCGGCGAGAGAGCCTGCCTGGACGACATGACCTGCCGCTGGCCGAATGCGGCCTATGTCGAGGACCTCGAGATGACGGCGCCTTACATCCGGCGGATCTTCGACAAGTC
>JBKBXP010000510.1:0-726 GCA_046314035.1 Pseudorhizobium sp.
GATGAGCAGCACGCCGGAAGGTCTGAGTCTCGACCCGCGTGCGGCCCCATTGCCGGACCAGGAACCCTATGACGAACAGGACCAGAGGGATTCGCGAGAATGATCATCGACGAAGAACCCCGCAAGCGTGGCACCGGCCATGAGCTCGGCTGCGACATATCCGCCATATCGGCAGACGAGTTGCGGCATCGAATCACCTTGCTGGAAGGCGAGATCGAGCGCCTGAAGGGTGAGATCGACCGCAAGGAGGCAGGCCGAAAGGCGGCAGATAGCCTGTTCGGCCCTAAAGTATAGAGCTGCGATCTACAGACCCGCTTCCGAAAGAACCACTTTTCAATTTTCCGTTTACTTCACGTTAAGCCTTTTATCCGAAACTGTGGTCATCCAGAGCTCCTGGGTTCAGGCATTTTCCTTTATTTGGGGTGGCTTGATTTTCTCCCTGTTTTACCTTGAGAGCCGCATTTGCGGCTCTTTTTTTGCCCAAAACGGCAAAGGTTTCACGAAATTGTGGGAATTAACCCTTCCTTAAGTTTCGCCTTGCGGATTTGGGCTATTGGTAGCATCGTGGCCTCGCAAAATACGACAGGAACAAGTTCGTACCACTGTCGTTACATGCCTTAAGTGATGCGTTTACAGGGAAACATCCATGTCGGAACTCGGTATGAATACGGTTTTATTTGGGTTTAGTGTGGTTTAGTGAATGATTTTCAATGTTAGTTTTGATGT
>JBKBXP010000511.1:0-723 GCA_046314035.1 Pseudorhizobium sp.
CGTCGGTGACGCCGATGATGTCGCCCAGATCGATCAGCGGCAGCAGCTCGCGCGCCGCTTCCGGGGTCGTGTCCTGGTGGGAAAAGATCTGGATCTTGCCCGAGGCATCGCGCAGATCGATGAACATGCCCGAATTGCGCGCAGAGAAGACGCGGCCGGCGACCGTCACCACATCCTGCGTCTCGACGTCGTCCTCGAGGTCAGCGTATTTCGCCGCCAGCTCGGCATTGGTCATCGTCCGGTGGAAATGCGCCGGATAGACGTCGCCGACCTTTTCGCGCAGCAGTGCCAGTTTCTGGGCACGGACTTCCGTGACGTCGGAGGAGAGGGCGGTTTCGGTCTTCTGTTCGGTCATCGTGTTCGCCTTAGGGGCCATCGTCGTTGCGGTTACCCCCTCTGCCCTGCCGGGCATCTCCCCCTCAAGGGGGGAGATCGGATGGAGCATTGTATCGCCCTCCCGCTATCGTCGCATCCTCAGCACTCGGTAGTGGTGAGGGCGACGGCGTTTCCTCGGGTCAATCTCCCCCCTTGAGGGGGAGATGTCCGGCAGGACAGAGGGGGGTATTTCAGGATGCTGCCATCAAAGGCAGCATCGGCTTATCAATTCTCAGCACCCACCATGGAGGCCACCACCGTTGCCGCAACCTTGAGGCGCTGGCGCACGACCGAGCGGCCGAGCAGCGCCATACTGTCAAACAGCGGCAGCGAGCGCGAGGAGCCGGA
>JBKBXP010000512.1:0-723 GCA_046314035.1 Pseudorhizobium sp.
CGCGCCCAAGGCGCGGCCCCGGTGGTGGCCGCCGCCTCAGACCTGCAATTTGCGCTGACCGAGATTGCCGGGGCCTTTACCGCTGAAACCGGCATGGCGGTGCGGCTGTCCTTCGGCTCCACCGGCAATTTCGCCCGCCAGATCCGCGAAGGCGCGCCGTTCCAGATCTTCATGGCCGCCGATGAGTCCTTCATCGCCGACCTGCACACAGGCGGCTTCACCCGCGATGCGGGCGATCTCTACGCTCTGGGCCGCGTGGTGATCATGGCCCCGCACGGCTCTGTGCTGACGCCTGACCCCGACCTGAACGGTCTTGCCGCCCTGCTGGCGGCGGGGCGGATCACCCGCTTTGCCATCGCCAACCCCGATCATGCCCCTTACGGCATGCGCGCGCGTGAAGCGCTGACCACCAAGGGCCTGTGGGAGCCTCTGCAACCCTTTCTGGTGCTGGGCGAAAACGTCAGCCAGGCCGCACAATTCGCCCTGTCGGGCAATGCCGAGGGCGGGATCATCGCCCAATCCCTGGCGCTTGCCCCCGAGGTGGCAGCGCTTGGCCACCATGCGCTGATCCCCGCAGACTGGCATCAGCCGCTGCGCCAGCGCATGGCGCTGCTCAAGGGGGCGGGCGCGGAGGCGCAGGCGTTTTACGACTACATGGCCACGCCGCCCGCCCGCGCCATCATGGACCGCTACGGCTTTTCCCTGCCCGGCGGGATGTAGCAT
>JBKBXP010000513.1:0-717 GCA_046314035.1 Pseudorhizobium sp.
CGATGCAGGCCATCGCATTCAGCGCAGCCAGCAGATTGGTGCCATTGCCGACATAGCGCAGCGGATGCCCGGCATTGCCCGGCACCAGGCCGAACGGATGCGCGATCCGCCCGATCAGCAGCAGCGCGCCCGAGGCATGCAGCCAGATCGCAGGCGTGCCCATGCCTTCGGCCAGCATCATCAGGATCAGCACAAAGCCGGACCATTCCGCGCAATTGCCGTGCTGGCGCATCCGCTGCAACAACAGCGCATTGCCGCCATCGCCGAATGACACACCAGAGGCTGAACGCACCGCCGACACGCGGAACCACAGGATCAGATAGATCGCCGCCACCGGCAGCGCATAAAGCGGGGTTGTCGCAAAAATCATGAGCAATCCTTTTGATCTCAGGTTTCGATACCCCAAGGACGCTTCGGATTTTCAGATTTCGACAGGGTTCAGAAAAATTTCATCCGCCGGTGCAGTTTTTTCCACCCTGCAGCCCCTTTGCCCGCAAAACCCGCCGCCTGCCCAGCGAAGAGGGCGGCCCCGCCCGATG
The DNA here is from genome assembly GCA_046314035.1 of Pseudorhizobium sp. Taxonomy (GTDB): domain Bacteria; phylum Pseudomonadota; class Alphaproteobacteria; order Rhizobiales; family Rhizobiaceae; genus Neorhizobium. The sequence continues at coordinate 540 of JBKBXP010000513.1, forward strand.
AGCGGCCCCGGCCAAATTCCGGATCAGCCCAGCCCCAGCCGGGGAATCTCGATCGCCGGGCAGCGGTTCATCACCACCTCCACGCCGCGCGCGCGGGCCCGCGCCGCTGCCGCCTCATCCTCCACCCCCAGCTGCATCCAGACGCAGACCAGCTCGGGAAACCGCGCCAGCGCCGCAT
>JBKBXP010000514.1:0-715 GCA_046314035.1 Pseudorhizobium sp.
TTTGCCTAGAAGCGGTCGATGAAGGATTGCAGATGCGCGCGCACGGCGGCCTGTTTGGCAATCGCCGCCTCGGTTTGGGCGAGGCGCTCGTTGCGCTGCTTCTCGAAACTATCGTAGGTGCCCGAATAGGCGAAGAGGCCCAAACGCTCCAGATGCACGATGCCTGTAACGACAACGTTGAGGAAATCGCGGTCATGGCTGATCAGAATGAGCGTCTTCGGCCAAGACTTCAGGAAGCCTTCCAGCCACAGCGCCGCTTCGAGATCGAGATGGTTGGTCGGTTCGTCCAGTAGCAACAGGTCAGGCTCGGAGAAGAGCGCTGCCGCGAGGGCCGCGCGCATGCGCCAGCCGCCGGAAAAGGCCGACAGCGGGCGGTTCTGCGCTTCGGCATCGAAGCCCAAACCATTCAGAATAATCGCGGCACGCGCTGGGGCGGCGTAGGCGTCGATATCCAGAAGACGGGTTTGAATATCGGCCTGGCGGTGGCCGTCCGTTGTGGTGTCGGCTTCGGCCAGAAGCGCGGCGCGTTCGGTATCGGCGGCGAGAACGTAGTCGAGCGGGGTGCCCTCATCGCCGCGCACTTCCTGGGCGACGACGCCGAGGCGCAGACCGCGCGGCAGCGAAACGCTGCCTGCATCGGGCTCGATCTCGCCGGTGATCAGCTTGAACAGCGTCGATTTTCCGGTGCCGTTGCGGCCGATCAAGCCGATGCGGT
>JBKBXP010000515.1:0-280 GCA_046314035.1 Pseudorhizobium sp.
AGCAATATCCTCGTGGCCGGCGCCACATCCACGGGCAAGACGACGCTCGTCAACGCCCTCCTGGCCGAGGTGGCCCAAACCGGCGATCGTGTCGTGCTGATCGAGGACACCCGCGAACTCCAGTGCGCCGCCCCCAACCTGGTGGCTTTGCGCGCCAAGGACGGGGCGGCGAGCCTCGGGGACCTCGTCCGCTCGGCCTTGCGGCTTCGCCCGGATCGAATTCCGATCGGAGAAGTGCGCGGCGCCGAGGCGCTCGATCTGATCAAGGCATGGGGCACCG
>JBKBXP010000515.1:290-708 GCA_046314035.1 Pseudorhizobium sp.
GGATCGGCACCCTGCACGCCGCTTCGGCTTTGGGCGCTCTCATCCGCCTGGAACAACTGACCCAGGAGGCGGTCGTCACCGCCCCGCGCGCCCTGATCGCCGAGACCATCGACCTAATCGCGGTCCTCGCCGGACGCGGCGCATCGCGCCGCCTCGTCGAGATCGCCGTCGTCGACGGCCTGGACGCCGAGGGCGCCTACCGCCTGACCCGTCTCGATCCGTGAACCCCGCCCTAACCCCGCCCCTAGCCCTGGAGAATACGCATGCCTCGCCTGTCCCGCCGCGCCGCGGCCACCCTCGAACTGGCGCTCATCCTGGCCGCCGCCTCCCCGGCTCTCGCCGGGGGTTCCTCCATGCCTTGGGAGGCGCCTCTGCAATCGATCCTGGAATCGATCGAAGGCCCGGTCGCCAAGATCAT
>JBKBXP010000516.1:0-705 GCA_046314035.1 Pseudorhizobium sp.
GTAAGGCCAAGGATGACTTCTGGACCGGAACGGTCACCGAAGTGGAGCAGCTCGCCAGAGCTACCATCCACAAAAGCTAAGTTGCCGACCGTCAGAATACGATCGAGGAGAAGGGAAAGGGCACGCCCCGGATGGACGTGGGTGGAATCGAACAAGCGGTCTTGGTCGTCGGATTGTACCGCGCAAAGCGTCATCGGCTAATAACCTTAGCTGAGCGTACACGCGTGCTGCACAGCACAGGGCTGCGAAAGGCCGAGTGTCAGCGATCAGATTAACGGGGGAACAAGCCCAAGCGGCAGCGACCAAGGTGGTCAGCAAGCGGCGGGGTTTGTCAGGTTATCCCGGGGATAGGCGCCGGGCCGAGCCACCTAGCATAAAGCGCTAGGTCCGGCGGATGCCGGCGCACTTAGACGAAATGCTTTCTCTATGCAAGAGGCAATCGCCTAGGCAGCTCGACGCGCTTAGCGCCTACCTTCAAACAAGCTATCTGCCCCAAAACACCATCGTTTTTGAGACGCTGGCAGGCGTAGCTCCGGGTCATCCTGTTTGCTGGCGGACATACTCGCCGAGGCCGCGCGCGACGAGTTCGTCGTTGGAGAGGCGAGGGCCTCGCTTCAGGCGCTGATTGCCGAGTTTGCGGCGGTCCAGCTTCGGCCCGGGTAGTACGGGCGAGGGGGCCTTGAACACCCCGCCGGGCTGAGCGGT
>JBKBXP010000517.1:0-448 GCA_046314035.1 Pseudorhizobium sp.
GAGCCAGGATCAAACTCTCAAGTTGAGAATTCAATCGTGACTAATCACTTTATGTTCTGAATCGACGAGAACTCACTAGGGTCTAACCTCGCGGTTAAACCCGGTGTTCTCATATCAAAACGTGACCGTCATCTTGTCTTCTAAGACAAAGTGTCTCCACTTCATCTACGCAAGACCGCCGCCCACGTTTCTCTTTCTTCTATCTTCAATTGTCAAAAAACAGACGGATCAAAACCCGTCAAAAATCCCTTACCACCCAACCCTAAAGTCGGGCAACAAAACCAGCATCACAGCCAATTTCAAGATCTTTTCTGAACCAGTCCGGCGGGCCGTGCGGCGCCGCCTCTCGTTCGGTGAAGCGGCTTATACGGCCACTCCCACAAACCGTCAACAGCTGGCATTCACAAAACTGAAAAAAATGCACATCGCATTGATTTAGATAGACTTT
>JBKBXP010000517.1:458-701 GCA_046314035.1 Pseudorhizobium sp.
GGTGAAGCTGCTTATAAGTCAAATCACACAAACCTTCAACAGGTTTTTTTCAAAAAACTGTCGTTTTTTTCAAGCGATTGATTTTACTACTGAAATTGTAGGGCTGACTTTCAAGTGCCAGCTCGCTCGCTCAGAAGTGCCATCACCCACCGGCTTCAGATCTCTCACTCCTATATGGGGACCGGCATATCAGGTTAAAAGGCCTGCTTTTGGCTTTACCCTTTGGTGATCAGCAGCAGCACC
>JBKBXP010000518.1:0-349 GCA_046314035.1 Pseudorhizobium sp.
GGAGATGATCAGATTGGTCTTGCGCGAAAGCAGGACGCGCAGACCGTCCTCGCCATCCGAGGCGTCCTCGATGTCGGTCAGACCGATCTCGCGAAGGCCGTTGCGCACCAGCGAACGGATGGTCTGTTGATCGTCGACGATCAGGGCGCGGATGTCGGCGGCGGCGGGCATCTATTGAACTCCGGAGGGCAGGCGGGCGGCGGCATCGAGGATCGCCCCGCCGATACGGTCGATGGGAAGTTGACGCTCGACAGCGCCGTATTCGAACGCGGCGCGCGGCATGCCGAAGACGACGGAGGTCGACTCGTCCTGGCCTATGGTCCGCGCGCCGGCCCGCCGCATGGCCAGC
>JBKBXP010000518.1:359-693 GCA_046314035.1 Pseudorhizobium sp.
AGCAGGCCTTCGGCTCCGTCACGGCCCATGCCGGTCAGGATGGCGCCGACTGCGGAGGCGCCGGCGGCCTCGGCCACCGAGGTGAACAGCACATCGACCGAGGGGCGATGGCCGCTGACGGGATCCGAGGCCTGGAGCCGACAGATCAGCCGGCCGGCGACCCGGACGACCTTCAGATGAGCGTCGCCGCCCGGCGCGAGATAGACGCGTCCGACCGCCAGTTCGGCGCCGTCGACGGCCTCGGTGACCTGGGCCGCGCAGCTGCGGTCGAGGCGGGCCGCGAAACTGGGGGTGAAATTCGCAGGCATATGCTGGGTGATGACGGTCGGGGGAC
>JBKBXP010000519.1:0-693 GCA_046314035.1 Pseudorhizobium sp.
GTCACGGAGCGCGCAGCGGCGCGGTGCGTCAGCTGACGGTCGATCTTGTCGGCCATCGAGCGCTCCTGGAAGACGACGACGACGGAGCCGGGTTCGCTGACGACGGGTGCCACGTAGAGATCGACGAGCTTGTCCTGGCCGAGCCGCGGCGACGAGAGATCGACCCGGTATTCGTTGACCGGCGCCCGGCGTTCGCGGACCTGGTCGATCAGCGCCAGCAGCGGGCTGCCGAAGGGGATGAGCGCGGAAATCTCGTGGCGCGCCAGCTGCGCGGCACTGACCCCGAAGAAGGATTCCGCCTCCCAGTTGGCGAAGATCACATGGCCGGAGGGATCGACCAGGATGACCGGGTTCTGGACCGAATTGAGGACGGCCAGGGCGAGCGCATTGTCGCCGACCGGAGACGGAGCCTTGGTCATGCTGCCTCCCTTGCGGCGGCTGGGGCGGCGTTGATCGCCGCCATCATACGGCGCATCACGTCGTCGGGGTCGGTGGACCGGAAGATGGCCGCCTTCGCGTCGGTCTCGAGGTCGGGCGCCAGCCGGTCGAGGTACCAGCCGAGATGCTTGCGGGCATGCCGCAGGCCGCCCTCGCGGCCGTAGAACTGCAGCATTGCTTCGTAGTGCGCGGCGATGATCTCGCGCTGCGCCCTTGCGGAGGGGAGCGCATGTCCGGCCAGCGCGCCGGCATGCC
>JBKBXP010000520.1:0-687 GCA_046314035.1 Pseudorhizobium sp.
TAATGGGTTCAAACATGCAACGTCAGGCCGTTCCTACATTACGTGCTGATAAGCCGTTAGTAGGTACTGGTGTCGAACGTGTCGTAGCCAAAGACTCTGGTGTAACTGTTGTTGCGAAACGTGGTGGTACTGTTGACTATGTCGACGCCAGCCGTATCGTAATTAAAGTACACGAAGAAGAAATGGTCGCCGGTGAAGCCGGTATCGACATCTACAACCTGACTAAATACACCCGTTCTAACCAGAACACCTGTATCAACCAGCGTCCATGTGTAAACCATGGTGAGCCGATTGAACGTGGTGATGTACTGGCCGATGGTCCGTCTACGGACTTAGGTGAACTGGCTTTAGGTCAAAACTTACGCGTGGCATTCATGCCGTGGAACGGTTACAACTTCGAAGATTCGATCTTGTTATCCGAGCGTTTAGTACAGGAAGATCGCTTAACCACTATTCACATTCAGGAACTGAGCTGTATCGCTCGTGATACCAAGTTAGGGCCTGAAGAAATCACTGCCGATATTCCAAACGTAGGTGAGTCTGCTTTATCTAAGCTGGACGAAGCTGGTATCGTTTACATCGGTGCTGAAGTGAAAGGCGGCGACATTCTGGTGGGTAAGGTGACTCCTAAGGGTGAAAGCCAGTTAACACCAGAAGAAAAACTGTTACGCGCAATCTTCGGTGAAA
>JBKBXP010000521.1:0-399 GCA_046314035.1 Pseudorhizobium sp.
GAAGGCGGTCGACCGGGGGGCCACGACGCGGCTGCGCTCGGGATCCCTCAGCCGCGCGCCGGCGGCGATCCGGACCTTCTCGGCCAGGCTGTCGAAACCGCCGCCCTGGCCCCCGGCGGGCTTGCCGATACAATCCACCGCGCCGAGCTCAAGAGCCGTCAGCGTGGCCTCGGCGCCGCGCTGGGTGAGGGTGGATACCATGATCACCGGCGTCGGCCGCAGCCGCATCAACCGCTCGAGGAAGTCGAGCCCGCTCATATTTGGCATCTCGATGTCGAGGGTGACGACATCGGGATTGAGCCGTTTGATGGCTTCGCGGGCCTCCAGCGGATCGCCGGCCTCGCCCACCACCCGGATGCCGTTGTCGACGGACAGGGCCTGGCGGATCAGCGCGCGCAT
>JBKBXP010000521.1:409-685 GCA_046314035.1 Pseudorhizobium sp.
AATGGACTCACGCACCACGGGCCTCCCGGCGATAGGCGGTGAGTCCGTCGGGTGTCAGGCCCGAGGCGAAGGTGCGTTCGGAATGTCCGATGTAGAGATGGCCGCCGTCCTGCATCGACTCCGCGAAGCGCTGGAACAGGCGGGTCTGGGTCGCATCGTCGAAATAGATCGCCACATTGCGGCAGAAGATGATGTCCAGTCGATGCTTCATCGGCCAGTCGCCCAGAAGGTTCAGGGTGCGAAAGGCGATCAGGCCGCGCACCTCGTCGGTGGGCG
>JBKBXP010000522.1:0-682 GCA_046314035.1 Pseudorhizobium sp.
GCATCGCGATCAGGAAGCCGACGCCGGCGGCCATGGCAACCGACTGCAGCGGGTTGGTGCGGATCTTGCGCTCCAGATCCTTCTCCATCGACAGCGCATGTTCGCGCGCCGCTTCGACCATCTGCATGGAGGCTTCCGTCGCATCATTCGTGACCTTGCGGACGCGAAGGCGATAGTCGTCAGCCTTTTCCGAACCGACGGCAGCAACGCTACGCGCCAGAGCCGCGATGTCTTCACGCAGCTGCTGGATCTGGATCTCGACGTCCTTCGTCGAAGACGTTCCAGCCGTGTTGGTGGGATCGTTTGGTGCGTTAACCGGTGCCATATCGTTCTCCTGTTTCGATCTCGACCAAGGTTATTGATCGGAACTGTGCAAATCTTGAGCTAGGTCAAAGGAAGTTGAATAGGTAAAGCAGGGCAATCACGGGAATGGGGATACCTACGAGCCAGAGCAGGATACCGCGCATATTATTCTCTCTCCGACCGGGACATGATGACGCCGCATGGCGCGGCCCGCCTCACGCTGCAAGCAGTGAACGCCGTCGCCGCGATTTTGTTCCAGGACGCCGACCGCAGGCGGTTCACCTTGCTTTCAGTCGCCTGCGAGCTCCGGCCAAGCCGTCACGCCGCCGCTCCACTGCTCGAAGGCGCGCGAGAGCTTCAGAACCAATAGGTCGCCGAA
>JBKBXP010000523.1:0-680 GCA_046314035.1 Pseudorhizobium sp.
AAAGCTAGGGGCCGGGGCTTCCCCCTGTGTTACAACAGGGTGACACCCTTGTTTTCAATGGCTTGCATTTCCGACTTAACAGAATTTTAACGGCTTGACGGCAAGGGTGCCGGTGGGCCTTGACCTTGCCTGCAAAGGCCCACAATGTCGGTTCAAACACTTGTGAGCCCGCGAAAAACGGGTATTGTCGGCGTCCCTAGACCGGCCCGACAGGGGGATGGAAGATGAAGCTTTCGATTGAACGCGGCACGCTGCTCAAGGCCCTGGCCCAGGCGCAATCTGTGGTGGAGCGGCGCAACACCATTCCGATCCTCGCCAATGTGCTGATCGAGGCGGAGGGGGCGCAGGTATCGTTCCGCGCCACCGATCTGGATATCGAGGTGGTGGATCGCGCGCCCGCAATGGTGGAAAACGCAGGCGCGACCACTGTTTCGGCGGTTATGCTGCACGAGATCGTGCGCAAGCTGCCCGATGGCGCGCTGGTCAACCTGACCGAGGACCCGGCCTCGGGCCGGCTGTCGATCATGGCGGGGCGGTCGTCGTTCAGCCTGGCCACGCTGCCGAAGGAAGATTTCCCGGTGATGGCCACCTCGGAGTATTCGTCGAATTTCTCGGCCAAGGCGTCCGATCTGCGGCGCTTGTTCGACAAGGCGAAATTCGCGATTTCGACCGAGGAAACC
>JBKBXP010000524.1:0-677 GCA_046314035.1 Pseudorhizobium sp.
GACCACCAGACCGTCATCAAGTCGATGTCCAAGCTTCATTCAGGCCTGCCGACCTTCTCGGGCGCCACCATCCTGGGTGACGGCGGCGTCGCCCTGATCCTGGATGTCGGCCACCTGGTCGCCAAGGGCCAGCAGCAGGAGGCGCAGATGCGCGAGGCGATATGAGCACCCAGACCGAACTCGCCACCGCCCCCGGCTGGACCGGCGCCGAACAGGTCGAGGTCCTGACCTTCGAGCTGAACGGCGAACTGTTCGCCCTGCACGCCGTCGCCGTGCAGGAGATCATGGACCTGGCGCCCGAGACCGTGGTGCCGGGCGCCGGCGCATTCGCCGGGGCCGTGATCAACTTCCGCGGCAAGGTCATTCCGCTGGCCGATCTGCGCGTGGCCTTCGGCCTGGAGCGGGGCGTTCCGACCATCGACAGCCGGATCGTCGTCATAGAGATCGAACTCGGCGGCGAACCGACCCTGGTCGGCCTGCGCACCGACAAGGTCCACGAAGTCACCACCCTGGCCCGCGCCGACTCTGAGGCGCCGCCCAGCGTCGGCATGCGCTGGCGGCCTGAATTCATCCAATGCCTGGTGAAAAGGGGCGGCGAATTCATCGTCGTTCCCGATCTCCAGACCATCTTCAATCAGCAGCAGGACGCCCGTCACCCGGTCGCGTCCACCACTCGT
>JBKBXP010000525.1:0-676 GCA_046314035.1 Pseudorhizobium sp.
GGCTCTGACGTAGCAGCCATCGCTGTGGGGCAGATCGAGTACGAAGAAGTGGGCCTTCCGCTCCACGCCGCCGATCACCACCATCGCCTCGCCGAAGTCGGCTTGCCCATGACCCGGCGGATGCGACAGCGGCACGAACACCTCCTGGCGACGCTGATCCCGCTCGCGCATGTAATCCTTGATGATCGTGTAGCCGCCGGTGAACCCGCGCTCGTCACGCAGCCGGTCAAACACTCGCTTGGCCGTATGGCGCTGCTTGCGCGGCACCTTCACGTCCTCATCAAGCCAGTGATCGATCGTCGAAACGAACGCATCCAACTTGGGCCGCCGGATCGGTGATCGCCGCTGGTAACCGGGAGGCGTCGAATAGGACAGCATCTTGGCAACGCTGTCGCGCGATATGTTGAAATGCTTTGCAGCCTGACGCCGGCTCATGCCTTCCGAGCAAGCCAGTCGAACCCTCAGATATAATTCCACGGTGTAGATCCCCAGGCCCTCCTGCATACGTCGCAGAAGGAAAATAGGTGGCCGACTTTTACGCCGCCCGAAGCGGGACAATCCCGCCGCTACCGTGGTCTAATTTTGCACCGCCGCTCTCAGTCGAAAGGTCCGCTTCTTCTCGACCATCGAATTGGTCAACGCGCTCGAGCAGGAGAAGGCTAAAGGGAAGGCAGGC
>JBKBXP010000526.1:0-673 GCA_046314035.1 Pseudorhizobium sp.
TCGGGCAAGTGCGGCGGCCGCTTCCAGCGAGACACGCGCGGATGCGATGACATGATGTTCGTTACGGGCAAAACCCGGGTCCGCCAGAGTCGGTGCCGCGGCAGCTGCCGAGCGGAAGTGGTTCATCATTTCAGCTGGAAGGTCCAACCGGAACCGCGTGATGGCATCAAGCGCATCGTGCGGAGTTGTGCTGTCGGCAATGGTCGGTCCCGACGCAACGAATGCTGGATTGTCGCCTGGGATATCAGATACGATCAGGCTGACCACCCGTGCTCGCGTTGAAGCTGCCAGCCTTGCGCCCTTGATGGTGGAGAAATGCTTGCGCACGACATTCATTGCCGCAATCGGTGCGCCCGCGGCCAACAAACGCTCATTCAGCAGGATTTCGTCCTGCAGCCTAAAGCCTTCAGGCGGGGCCGGCAGCAGAGACGAGCCACCGCCAGAAAAGAGCGCGATCACTAGATCTCGTTCGGTGAGATTGGTGATGCTTTGCTTCAGCCTGATCGCAGCTGCAAGGCCGGCAGCATCAGGCACCGGATGAGCGGCCTCAATGACCTCTATGTTGCGCGTGGGGCATCCATAGCCGTAGCGGCTGACAACCAGCCCGCTCAGGGGCCACTCCCACAGGCGTTCAAGCGCTGCGGCCATCTGCGCAACGCCTTTTCCCGCGCCG
>JBKBXP010000527.1:0-667 GCA_046314035.1 Pseudorhizobium sp.
CGATGTCGAGACTTTCCGCCTCAACGTCTTCGGCCACGTCAACCGACCGCTGTCGATCAGCCTCGCCCAGCTGCTGCGCCTGCCGCGGGTCGAGATGGCGGCGGTCAACCAATGCTCGGGAAACAGCCGTGGGCTGTTCCAGCCACGTGTTGCCGGCGCGCAATGGGGCAACGGCGCGATGGGCAATGCCAAATGGCTCGGTGTGCGCCTGCGCGACGTGCTCGACCTCGCCGGGGTCAAGACAGGCGCGGTGCAGGTGCGCTTCGGTGCGCTCGATCAACCGGTCGTGGCGGGCGCCCCTGACTTTGAGAAGGCGCTCGACATCGACCATGCCCGCGACGGCGAAGTGATGATCGCCTTCGGCATGAACGGCGAGCAGCTGCCGCTCCTCAATGGCTTTCCCTGCCGGCTGATCGTGCCGGGCTGGTACTCGACCTATTGGGTCAAGATGCTGAACTCGATCGAGGTACTGCCCGGCCCCGACGACCAGTATTGGATGGCCAAGGCCTACAAGATCCCCGCGACGCCGGGCGCGAATGTCGCGCCCGGCGCCAGAGACTTCCCGACTGTCCCCATCAACCGCATGATCCCGCGCAGCTGGATGACCAGCCTGCCCGATGGCCAGGCGATAGCCTATGAGGCGTCGATCCCGGTCGGCGGCATCGCG
>JBKBXP010000528.1:0-662 GCA_046314035.1 Pseudorhizobium sp.
GCCCTGGCCAATCTGATCGGCCACGCCTTCTGGACCCTGCCGGATCCGATGGCGCGCTTCCATGACATGAACGCCTTCACCGCCAACCTGGGCCTGATCGGCGGGCTGATCCTGGCCGCCGTCCTGGCCGAGCGCCGCCGCGCATGAGCGGCGCGCCCGCCCCCGCACCCGCCCCCGCTGCAAGCCGCGGTCCGCTGGCCACGCCGCTGTTCCGCGCCCTGTGGATCGCGACCATCGTGTCGAACATCGGCACCTGGATGAACGACGTCGGTTCGTCCTGGCTGATGACCTCGCTGTCGCCCAGCCCGCTGTGGGTGGCCATGGTCCAGGCGGCGACGACGCTGCCGATGTTCCTGTTCGCCCTGCCCGGCGGGGCCCTGGCCGATGTGGTCGATCGACGCAAACTGCTGATCGCCGCCCAGCTGCTGATCCTGGTCGGGGCGGCCAGTCTGGCGACGGTGACGCATCTGCATCTGACCACGCCGCTGATCCTGCTGGCCCTGACCGCTGTCATGGGCCTGGGCGCCGCCCTCAGCGCCCCGGCCTTTCAGGCTATCGTGCCCGAACTGGTGGAAAAGCCCGCCCTGGCCGACGCCATCGCCCTGAACGGCCTGGGCATCAATATCGCCCGCGCCATCGGCCCGGCCCTGGGCGGGGTCATC
>JBKBXP010000529.1:0-661 GCA_046314035.1 Pseudorhizobium sp.
CAGGGCGAGGATCTGCTGATGAACGCCCCGACCGAGGCGGAAGAGCGTCAGTTGAAGGATGTCCACATCCGCACGGCCGTGCCGATCAAGGTGTGACGGCCGCTCATCGCCGAATACGACAAAGGGGACGCCGCGAGGCGTCCCCTTTTTGGTTTGGGTCGCCACCCTCAAAGCCGTCATCCTCGCCCTCGTGGCGAGGATCCAGACTCCCGGTGCATCAGCACAGTGCGCCGACATCGAAACCGGGAGTATGGATCCTCGGGACAAGCCCGAGGATGACGTGTTGGGAGTGGGCCTTAGTTCCCGGCGCTGACGAAGTGGCGCACGGCGGGCGGCGCCGGCGGCGCGGACGGGGTGCGGATCACCCGGATGGTTCCGCGACAGGCATGAGCTGTCAGACGGCCGGGCAGACGGGTGGAACCGTCGCCGCAGGCCTCGCTGACTTGGTCCTGGGTCAGGTTGCGCGCGCCGGACAGGTCGGCGCCCCGGATGTCGGTGCGGCGCAGCGAGGCGTCGTTGAAGTCGGCGCGGGTGAAGGTGGCCCCGGTCAGGCGGGCGCCGTCCAGGCTGGCGTCGTGGAAGGAGGCGTTGGAAAAATCGCCGCCGGACAGGTTGGAGGCGTTGATCTCGGCGTCACTGAAGTTGGCCCCGACGGCGTGGA
>JBKBXP010000530.1:0-661 GCA_046314035.1 Pseudorhizobium sp.
TGGACACTAGGGTAACGGCACGGGTACACCTTCGTTCCCGCGCCGCATGCAGAATACTTCACATGGTCATAACATAAGTGTCATCTCCGGCCTGGGCTCAGGCCGGAGTGCAGTCACACCGGTCAGGCTGCTTCGCGGGCCAGTTCGTCGGCAATGACGGTATCGAGGTTCAGGAAGCAGACCATAGTCTTCTCCAGCGCGACGATGCCGCGGCAGAAGGCGCGCTGCTGCTCCGGAATGATCTCCGGGGCCGGCTGCAGGTCTTCGGAGCGGATGGTCATCATGTCGGATACCTGTTCGACCAGCAGGCCGACAAGCTTGCCGGCGATGTCGGTGACGATGATGGCGGAGCGTTCCGACGGCTCGGTCATCTTCATGCCGAGGCGGCAGGCCATGTCGATGACCGGGATGACGGCGCCGCGCAGGTTGATGAGGCCGAGAACATAGGGCGGTGTATGCGGCATCGGTGTCACCGGCGCCCAGCCGCGAATTTCGCGGATCGCCATGATGTCGATGCAGAATTCCTGGTCTCCGAGATGAAAGGAGACGATTTCGAGATAGGCGCCCGTTTGCTTGATGGCGTTGCTCATTTGTTTTCCCCCACCTGCCAATGGGCTCGCGGCGTGCCGCGGATGCCGCCATTCAGGCTGCAATAAATTTC
>JBKBXP010000531.1:0-658 GCA_046314035.1 Pseudorhizobium sp.
CCGGATGGCCGTCAGCTATGACGCCGATCTCACTATTGTGGATTTGAAGGCCAAACGCACCATCACCCACGACCAGCAGGCCTCGCGTTGCGGCTGGACCCCCTTCGACGGCTTCGAGGCCACCGGCTGGCCCATGGCCACCATCGTGCGCGGCCGGGTGGTGATGCAGGACGGCGAACTGATCGGATCAGCCCACGGCCGGCCGGTGCGGTTCATGGAGACGCTGTGAGGCTCTATTCTCTTTCGTCATCCTCGGGCTTGTCCCGAGGATCCATACGCCCGGTGTTAGCCGGTGCGCACCGTCCTCGACGGAGTCTATGGATCCTAGGCACAAGGCCTAGGATGACGGACGTGGGGAGAGGTGCGTGACTCCCTTGGCCAAACCCCGCCTCGGCCTGATCGGCTTCGGCGCCTTCGGGCGGCTCACAGCCCGGCATCTGTCGCCCTGGTTCGACATACAGGCCTATGACCCGGCCGCGACCGACACAGCCGACCACGCCGCCCTGACCGACCTGGCCACCGCCGCCGCCTGCCCCACGGTGATCCTGGCCGTGCCGGTCGAGGCCCTGGCCGCCACCCTGACAGAGATCCGCCCCCACCTGCGCCCCGACGCCCTGGTCATCGACGTCGGCTCGGTGAAGGTCAAACCGGCCCGGCT
>JBKBXP010000532.1:0-657 GCA_046314035.1 Pseudorhizobium sp.
TTCACATCCATCTTAGAATGATAAAGTTCGGTTCTGTGATGGCTGCTGAGGCCCGACTGCAGCCATTGGCGGCATATTTTTATGCAACACCTGAAGAGTGACGGTGCTGACATGAACTGGTTCATCCTGAGGTGGACGGGCGGAGCCCGGCCCTCGAAGGATACGTCTTGCTCCACGTCCCGCCCTCGCCCTTCGAGGGTCGCTGCGCTCCCACCTCAGGGTGAGGGCTGCCGGATTGCCTGCCGAGGCCATCTGGGTGCGCTCAGGTGCCGGTGTCTCCCCCTCACCGCCCCGCGGGATCATCCGCCGCCGGATCATAAAACAGCGACAGTGTCAGGCTTTTCGCGATGCGCTCGGCGGTGGTCATGAACCAGGTCTTGGCCTCCGGGCTCGGGGCGATGTCGTCGAGGGTTGCGGAGAAGAGCGCCAGCCATTGCGGGAAGAGGTCGGGGGTCATGTGGGCGACGCCGTGGTGGGCCTGGACGGGCTTGCCGCCGTAGGCGCCGGTGCGCAAGGCGAGCGAGGACCAGAAGGCCACCATCTTTTCCATGTGCTGCGGCCAGCGGCCTTCCAGCTGGGCGTCGAAGACGGGGCCGAGGGCGGGATGGGCGCGCACGCGGTCGTAGAAGGTCTCCACCAGGGTGGCGATGAAGGCCT
>JBKBXP010000533.1:0-649 GCA_046314035.1 Pseudorhizobium sp.
TGTCCTTGACGAAGGCAATGCCGATCGAGATCACACCGGAGGCGACAACCGAATTGGCAAATGTGCGCCGTTCAACGGTGCGCAAGCGTTCGTCCTGGCGCGTAATCTGCCCCTCAAGACCGTCGACCTTCTTGTCGATCCCGATCAGGAGGCCTTCGATCTTGCCGAGGCGCTGGCTGATATCATCGCTCATCATCAGGGCTCCTGGATCAGCGGGCGTTAAGCCGGAGCCGGTCTAACGGCCCAAAGCTGATCGTCGTTAAGAGGCTCACGAGCAACTCCAGCAAAAGTGGGAACCGGTTTTGCGTCCGGAGTTGCGTGATAACAAAGTGCTCTAGCGCCGGCTGTGAAAGAAGCCGCGCGCAACCTTTTCCATGGGACGGGTGAGGAAATACGCAGCGACAATCCAGCCTGCCCATTCGTCGAGGGGGGCGGGCAGAGCTGCGACGTTCCAGGTGAAGTGAAACAGGCTATCCGCGACAACAGCGCCCGACCAGATAGCAATGGGCCAGGCGAAGGCTGGCCGGATCAGGGCGGTGACCCACCAGCCCTGTTCGGCCAGGACTATGTCGCGTGCTGCCTGCCGGACCGCCAGTTCCGATCGGACAGTTTCTACGGTCACTTCGGCGCGCAGCTTGTCGCGGCCGTT
>JBKBXP010000534.1:0-646 GCA_046314035.1 Pseudorhizobium sp.
AGATCATCAGCGGAAACCGCGAGATTCTCGGTCCCGGCATTGATATCGACGCTGGCTGCGCGAACCTCCTCAAGCGTCGCACGCAGCGCTTCGACCGCTTGGTTATAGGTCGAGGCCATCGCGACGAAATCAGCCGGCAGGTCGTCGCGCATGGAGACATTGAGCTGGCCGTTGGCAAGTGCCTCAAGCACCGAGGAAAGGGCTTCGAGCGCAGATCGCTGATCCGCCTCGACGCGGGCCCGTTCCTGGGCCCGCTGAGCGCTTTCCTGCTCCGAGCGCGTGCGCGCGGCCTCTGCCTCTTCTTCCAGACGCCGGTTTTCGAGCGCCGCGTCACGGAAGACGGTGACGGAGCGCACCATGTCGCCGATTTCGTCGCCGCGATTGCGGCCTTCGATCGGAACGGAGAGATCGCCGTTCGCCAGTCTCGACATCACACCGGTGATCCGCTTTAGCGGCGCACGCAGAGTTTCCACCAGCATCAGACCGCCGATGATCGCAAGCAGCGTGCCGACGACCATGGTGATGACGGAGATCGTCGCGGACCTTTCGCTGTCCTCGCGGCCAATTTCCTGCGCTTGGGCGACGAAATTGCGAAGCGATTCCATGGCTGCCGACACGGCCGCATTGGCGGCCAGCCGTTCGTTCT
>JBKBXP010000535.1:0-642 GCA_046314035.1 Pseudorhizobium sp.
GATCTGCACTACTCGCTCGACCGCATGGATGAGCAAATACTGGCGCAACTGACGACGCCGTCGATATCGATTGCGCGTGCTTATGTGGCAAATGCGAACGGGGCAACGCCGGCGAGTCCGCTTTCCATCATTCAACGCAAGTGAAGGAGCAGGAGATCATGGTCCAGTCACTCCAGCTCGGGATGCCTGACGATGATAGCAACCAAACCGGCATGCGCCGGCTTAATCGGCTGCCGATCATACTCACGGTGGCGATAGCGGTGATCTTCCTCGGGATCGTCGTTATCGGACTTTCATGGCGCGGCCTACCATTCGAGCGCGCCGATGACCTTGATCGCGCTTCCGGCGGTCCCGCGACCGGTTTTGGCGATCAACTCAAGCGCGGAATCACCGACGGCATCATCGGCGAGCCGGAACAGGAGATTTTCCAACCTGCGCCGGTGGTGGTGCACAGACAGGAACTGAGACAGCCGGTTATTGAGGAGCCTGAGGAGCCGGCTGAACAGTACCCAAGACCGGTGCCTGACGAGAATTGGGAAGCCCGGCTCAAGCGCGAACAGGATGAGCAGTACCTCCGCGAGGTGCAACGCCAAAGGATGGCGCGGCTCCAGGCTCGGGCGGGCGCGTTTGATTCTCCACTCA
>JBKBXP010000536.1:0-634 GCA_046314035.1 Pseudorhizobium sp.
CCGACCTATGTGGAGCTGAAGCTGCACGATCTGGAGAAGCTGTTCGGGAGGCGGTGAAGAGTGAGTAGTGACTGGTAAGTAGTGAGCGCGCCCCACGCCGCCGCACACCATCCTCGGGCGTTCGCCCCCACGCCACACCCCCGTCCTCAAGCGTTCGCACCCACCCCACCCCGTCATCCTCGGGCTTGTCCCGAGGATCCATACTCCCGGTCTCAACGCCGGCGCACCCTGCGGACACACCGGGCGTATGGATCCTCGCCACAAGGGCGAGGATGACGAGGGGGGGGCCTCAGCGCCTCCGAAATGAACGCCCCGCTTAGCCGGATGGCACCCCCACTCCGGCCAATGCAACCACGGCAGCCCGACCTATGTGGAGCTGAAGCTGCATGATCTGGAGAAGCCTTACGGGAGAAGGTGAAGAGTTTTCAGAAGCGAGCTACAGCTTACCAAACCAGACGTTTACACACTTGAGACAGCGGAACCGCAATGACAGCCCCGAAAAATTCACAGTTAGTTGACCCAGATCCATTCATAGTTGCTAACCTAGCCATGAGCACCATCAGTATAATATTTGGTGCCGTGCAGGCTTACAAGGCGATTTGGCCCAGCCCTGCGCCGGCAATGAAACAAAATC
>JBKBXP010000537.1:0-632 GCA_046314035.1 Pseudorhizobium sp.
GGCGTGAACACATTCTGGCTGACCTTGATCGCGGACGTTCGCGGCTTCACCTCGCCCTATTGGATGACCTACCGCCAGGCGAACGCGCTTGGCGGGCAAGTCCGGCGCGGCGAGCGCTCGACGATCGCCGTCTTCTACAAGGCTTACGGGAAGAAGGTCGAGGACAGCGCCACCGGCGAAGAGCGGCTTGAGGGGCGCCGCGTCCTCAAGAGCTACCCGGTCTTCAACGCCTCTCAGATCGATGGCCTGCCCGACCGGTTCTTCCCGCGCCCGATCCAGCTCGAGAAGGCCGCCCAATCTCCCGCCCGCCTCGCCGAACTGCAATCCTTCTTCGACGCGATCCCGTCCGTCGTTCGTTATGGCGGCAACGAAGCGTACTATGCCCCAGGCCTCGATTATATCCAGATGCCGGAGCCCGACAGTTTCGACAGCTACGAGCATTTCGCGGCTACGCTCGGCCACGAACACGCACATTGGAGCGGCGCTGAAAACCGTCTCGCTCGCGAGTTCGGCAAGCGCTTCGGCGACGACAAGTACGCCGCGGAAGAGTTGGTTGCCTTATCTGGACAGTCTGCGCCGCCCGCAACATTGCAGTAAGGTCGGCGATGGACGCCCACGGTAGGCAGTTATCA
>JBKBXP010000538.1:0-632 GCA_046314035.1 Pseudorhizobium sp.
CGCGGCGCAGCACCGTCTCCGGGCTGGGTCCCCAGGCCTTGGACACCTGGCGGCGCTTGATAACGAACTTGGTCCAGCCGTCGGGGAAGTCGTAGCGCGCCGTCTGTTTCCACCAGACGTTCTCGGCCGAGGCGTCGGTCAGCTTGACCTCAAAGGTGTTGGCCGGCCCAGCGCCGCGCACCCAGAAACTGATCTCGTAATTGTCGGGCAGGTCGAACGGCAGCGGACGGCTGACCACCGCATAGCCCGCCTTGCCGTCGAAATCGTAGTCGAGCCGCACCGCCTGCCCATCATGCCCGGCGACGGCGGAGACGACGGCGTGAACGTCGGTCGAGGCGCTGGCCTCCCACCGCGAGGCGTCGTCCATGCTGTCGAGGACGCGCGTGTCCTGGGCGACGGCGGGGGCGGCCATCAGGGCGGCGCTGAGCGCGAGGATGGAGGTCAGGATACGCATTCGGATTACTCCAGTTTTCCCTCTCCCCGTCATCCTCGGGCTTGTCCCGAGGATCCATACGCCCGGTGTCGAAGGCGTGCGTCCCGTCCTCGACGGAGTCTATGGATCCTAGGCACAAGGCCTAGGATGACGGCGGTGGAGGGCTACAAGGGTCACCCCTTCACGCTGCCCGCGAGCA
>JBKBXP010000539.1:0-609 GCA_046314035.1 Pseudorhizobium sp.
ACATCGTCTCGTTGCGCAGCAGCGGGTCGGGGATGGCGACGCGACCTTTCCATTCTTCCGTGGTCAGCGCCCAAAGATTGTCCACCGGGCAGGTGTCGCCGTGAACGTCGGTGTTATAGGCAAAAACCCAAGGGTTGTTGCTGGTGATCGCGGGGTCTTGGTATTCGACCGGGATCTTGTCCTTCAGGTCTGGTGCAAGCCAGGAAACGCCATAGCCTTGTGGCAGGATCTGGCTCGTCACCGACGGCAGGTTGCTCATGTTGAAGACATCCGTGCGCACGTTGCCGGCCGCGGCTTCGCGGGCAATGACCTGTTCCTGGTCCTGGCCACTCATCTTGACGCCAGTGGCCTGCAGCCCGTATTTCTTGGAGAAGTTCTCGGCCATGGTGACGATCTTGCCCGTCGCATCGATGACGGTGATCGGACCCTCCGTCTTGGCCGCTGCAATCAGTGCGTCCAGCGAATACTCGCTGTCCGGGATGCCAAGCGTGTCTGTCTCCTGGCTAAGGGCGCTCCCCACACCCATGGCCAAGACTGAAACTCCGGTGATCAAGTAGATTGATGGTTTAGGCATGATTTCCTCCTTTTGCCTTCGTTCGCGCCTCCCCG
>JBKBXP010000540.1:0-604 GCA_046314035.1 Pseudorhizobium sp.
GAAGATCGTCTTCATCACCGGATTTGCCGCTGTGGCCCTGTCTTCGGGCGCGCCCACCCCGGCCGGCGCGAAAGTCCTCTCCAAACCCTTCCACCTGCGCGAAATCGTGGAGGAAGTGGACAAGGTGATGGCGGCCTGAAACCGCCCCCGGCGCGGCGAAAGCCCGCTTGACGCCGAACGCCGGATTGTCCAATACGCACCCTTCGCAACGCATGGCCTTTTCGGGCCGCGCCGAGCGGGCGGTTAGCTCAGCGGTAGAGCACTACGTTGACATCGTAGGGGTCACAAGTTCGAACCTTGTACCGCCCACCACTTTTCTTCAATAAAAACAATGAATTGCAAGTTTGACCCTTACTATTCCGGGACTGCTTTTGACGCCACCCAGCACCCGCCCAGTAGTAGTTGTCGGCTTAGGTCGGGAATGGTCGGTTATACTGGGTGGAGAAGAGTGAGAGAGTACCGCTGAAACCATGTGACTTTGTCAGAAGCTACGCGCCTAGTGGTCAAGAGCTCGGACCTCGTCGGGTGCGCCAAATTTAAATCGGGGTCTAAAACACTTCCCATCACCTTGAACGGCAGAGCAGAATCAGGGGTTCAACAGCCT
>JBKBXP010000541.1:0-600 GCA_046314035.1 Pseudorhizobium sp.
TGTCACCGACTAGACCACGCCGGCGGCGCGCAGCGCCGCCACCTGCGCGGCATCCAGCCCCAGCTCGGCCAGCACTTCCTCTGTGTGCTCGCCCAGGGCCGGGGGCGCGCGCCGCAGCACCGGGGGGGTGGCCTGCAGGCGCCGCGGGCTGGCGACGCTGCGGATCGCGGGCCCGCCTTCGGCGGCCCCGGCCTGGGGCGAGCGGGCCTGCTCCACCACCAGGCCGCGCGCGCGCACCTGCGCATCGGCAAAGGCCTGGGCCAGGTCGTTGATGGGGCCGCAGGGCACGGCCTGGTGCTCCAGCGCGGCAATCCATTCGGCGGTGGTGCGGGTGCGGGTGATCTGCTGCAGCCGCGGCACCAGCTCGTCGCGGTGCTGCACGCGCTGCGGGTTGGTGGCGTAGCGCGCGTCCTGCGCCAGCTCGGGGCAGCCGGCCACGGCGCAAAAGCGCGCGAACTGCCCGTCGTTGCCGATGGCCAGCAGCATCGCGCCGTCTTTCGTCGGGAAGTCCTGGTAGGGCACGAGGCTGGGGTGGCTGTTGCCCTGGCGCTGCGGCACCCGCCCGGTGTTGAGATAGCCGCTAGCCTGGTTGGCCAGAAT
>JBKBXP010000542.1:0-599 GCA_046314035.1 Pseudorhizobium sp.
TTCGGCAGGGCATGCTTGATGAAGACCGCATCGACGGTCTGAAGATAGAATTCTTCCGTCAGGTCCATCACCGCCAGGTATTCGTCATAGAAGTCGCGGTGGCGTTCGGCGGGTTCCCCGTCATTCTTGACGAGGTGCTCGAAGAATTCCTTGTGGGCGGAAATGTGCCGATCGAGGTTCATCGACATGAAGCCGGACAGCTGCAGAAAGCCCGGATAGACCGGCCGCATGAACCCCGGCTGCGGCCAGGGTACATTCATGATGACGTTGTCGCGGAACCACTCCAACGGCTTTTCCTGCGCCAGCGTATTGACGGCCGTCGGGTTCTCGCGCGTGTCGATCGGTCCGCCCATCAGGATCATCGAGGCGGGCGCCAGCGGATCGCCAGCCGCTTCCATGACGGCGACAGCGGCAAGCACCGGAACCGAAGGCTGGCAGACACCGACCACATGGGTGTCCGGACCGATATGGTGGATCATCTCGATCAGGTAGTCGATATAGTCATCAAGGTCGAAGCGGCCTGCCGTGACCGGCACCATCCGGGCGTCGATCCAGTCGGTGATATAGATATCGGCATTCGGCAGAAGCGTTTCCACCGT
>JBKBXP010000543.1:0-599 GCA_046314035.1 Pseudorhizobium sp.
ACCATTCAGAAGCCCTTCACCGAGGCCGCCGTTCGAGACGCCTTGATGAAGGTCATGGGCGTCGCTCAGGTTTAGGCGGCCAGGTCGGCAGTAAAGCTTCTCTAGGCTCTTACGCCGTTTTTCCAGCGGCCGTGCAGCATGGGCTTGCCCAGCCAATAGGCCAGTTCGGCGGGACGTTGGATATCCCAGGCCGCCAGGTCGGCGGCCTTGCCGACCGCCAGGGTTCCGATCTGATCCTGCAGGCCCAGGGCCCATGCGGCCTCCCGCGTCGCGCCCGCCAGGGATTCTTCCGGGGTCAGCCGAAACTGAACACAGGCCAGGTTGAGAGCGTCGGTCATCGAGGCGACGGGAGAGGTGCCGGGGTTGCAGTCGGTCGCGACGGCCATGCGAACGCCATGGCCGCGCAACAGAGCGACCGGGGGCGCCTGGGTTTCGCGCAGCATCAGGAAGGCGCCGGGCAGCAGAACGGCCGTCACCCCTGCCCGCGCCATGGCTTTGATCCCGTCTTCCGTCGCGTGCTCTATATGGTCGGCCGACAGGGCGCCGTAACGCGCCGCCAAAGCCGCGCCGCCTCCGTTCGACAGCTGATCGGCGTGCAG
>JBKBXP010000544.1:0-599 GCA_046314035.1 Pseudorhizobium sp.
GGTCGAGCGCACCACGCGCTCCAGGTTGGAGCCGAGATGGCCCTTGGCGAAGTCGGCGCCCTCGCCGCGCTTGCCGATGACGATCAGGTCGGCTCCGGACTGGAGCTCCTGAACGGTGTCGACGAGGTCGCCGTTGCGCAGCTTCGTATCGATCTGCGTGACGCCCGCCGCCTGGAGGAGCTCCTTGCCGCCATCGAGCAGCAGACGACCGCGGGTGTGGGCGACCTTTGCCTTGCGGGCATCCAGTTCGGCCAGTTCCTCGAGCAGCGCGGTCCTGGCGCCAAGGCCGATGTTGCCGCTGAGGTTGACGGGCTCCGTGGCCGTGTCGCGGCGCCCGATCACGTGCAGCAGGTCGACCGAAGCCTCTGTTCGCTTGGCAATCCACGCCACGTGATTGCAGACGCTCTGCGCATAGGGTGAACCGTCGATGAGTGCGAGTATCTTCGTCATTGTTCTTCTCCTCCCTTAGTGTCCCATCAGCCGTTCCATGGCGCCGGGCTTGTCATGAATGGCAAGCCTGTCGACGATGGTTTCGCTGGCCTGGTTGAGGCCCACAATCTCTACCTTCGCCCCCTCCCGCCGTAACTTCAGCACTATCT
>JBKBXP010000545.1:0-597 GCA_046314035.1 Pseudorhizobium sp.
TGAAGGGAATCAACAGCCGGGGAACAGCACGGCCCAAGTCCGCGAAGCACCTGCGGGGCCGCCCGCCTGCGACAAGGCGCGACTGGCCGCCGTTAGCTACGACACACAATCATTCAGCTGCCCGCTCGATCGGAGCGTCAAAGGCTCGGGCAAACTGGTGATCGACGGCATCGACATGACGCTTGGTCGCGAAGTGAGCGCGGTCGTTGCCGATGCCAGGAAAGCCGGAGCGAAAGTGCAGGCGGGCAAGATCACGACACTCTCCCTTGTTACCGAGGACGTGTCACCGGTTAGTGGTTCGTTCTTCGAACGGCGAAGTTACCGGCTGGCGACAAAGGCCGGTAAGCTCGTCGGGATAGCAGGCTGTGAAAACTATCAGTCCGGCCTTTACCGTCACCGTATCCAAGACGGCATGGTGAACGGCCTTGGCGCGCCCCGAAAGTTCGAGGGAGGGATGGCGACAGGCTACTTCTCATGGCCTGACGGCGCCACCCTAAGCGTAAGTGGTTCCCCGAACATCGTGAGCAGCCCCCACCGGGTGGTCCGGCTTGTTAGTTAGTGCATTGTCGTCTCCGCCGCCATTGCCGGGCGTAGGTG
>JBKBXP010000546.1:0-595 GCA_046314035.1 Pseudorhizobium sp.
ACTACCGTCTCGCGACAGCCGCAGAGATTTCGGCAGATGATCTACAACGGTATAGGTCCGGGGGCAGCTCGGCTTAACGCCTTGGCGCCTGTGAGGTGGTTTATTCGGCAATTGTGCGCGCAACGCCCGCCTTGCGCACCTAAATTCCGCGAAGGAGCCCTTTCTAAACAGGCCCCCGACCACGCCGATCCATATAGACCCGTCATCCTCGCCCTCGTGGCGAGGATCCATAAGCCCGGCGTGTCCGCAGGGTGCGCCGTCGTTGAGACCGGGAGTATGGATCCTCGGGACAAGCCCGAGGATGACGATAGGGGGAGGACGGCGGTGGGTCGGGGCGGCCCTTTTCGACGCGGTCGGTCCTTGTGGCGGGGCGCCGGAAGGATGGGAATTGCGGGCGCTGGACGGGCGGAAAGCGCGCAATTCTGAAAGCGAAGCCTTTTGAAATCAGCTGGTTGAAATCAGGGATTGGCGATTTGCGCGCCTGAGTAGCGGGCGGGGTTAGGCTTTTCCGCATGGGGAAGCATTTCAACAGCAGAATGGATGACGCGGCCTGGCGGGTCTTGTTCGGGCGGGGGCTTGGGGGCGAGGCGGCGAA
>JBKBXP010000547.1:0-306 GCA_046314035.1 Pseudorhizobium sp.
GTTTCAAGCGCAATGCGGACACGTTCGCAGGTCTGGAAGATTTCTTCTGCGGTATTGCCCTCGATGATGATCGCGAATTCTTCGCCACCAGTGCGGGCGACGAAGCAGTCCTTGCGGACATTGCTGCGAATCACGGTGGCGACGGTGGCGAGGATCTTGTCGCCGACCGGATGGCCGTAGGCGTCGTTGACCTTCTTAAAGTTATCGATATCGGCGAGCACGAGAGCCGCCAGCGGTCTGGCATCGCTCGTGTAGACGGCGGCGAGCTTTTCGTCGAAGGCGCGACGATTGGCAATGCGCGTCAGG
>JBKBXP010000547.1:316-595 GCA_046314035.1 Pseudorhizobium sp.
CGCAATTCGTTTGTATTCGTCGAGTTCACGACGAACTTCGTCCATCTCCTTCGACCGTTCGGACATCTGCACGACGGTTCGTTCGCCATGCGCCATGGTCGAGCCTGTGGCTTCCGTCAGGATGTTGATGGCGCTGCGCAGGATGTCGGCGCTGTTCGTACTTTTCGAGTTGATCCGGTGATAGGTCTCGCCGAGGAGCCGGTTATAGCTTTGCAGTGATGTCTGTTCCTGCTGCAAAAGACGAAGCAATCCATCCAGTTCGCCGATCAGCTTGGAATG
>JBKBXP010000548.1:0-594 GCA_046314035.1 Pseudorhizobium sp.
CGGACGCTGTATGTCAATGTCTTCGATTCCGCCGGCGCCAATCTGTCCGGTACGGCGAGCTTCACCCAGGCCACAGGCGCAGCCAACCCGTTCAACGGGATCGATGTCGGCTATACTGGCCGCGCGAGCTTCGTCGATCTCGACGGCGACGGCGATCTCGATGCCGTGGTTGGAGCGAATGACGGGCGCTTGTCTACCTTCCGCAACGACGGGGGCGCCTTCACGCGACTCGCTGGCGCCGCCAACCCCTTCAATGGCGTCGATCTTGGCTATTACTCCAGTCCGAGCTTCGTCGATCTCGACGGCGATGGTGACCTCGATGCAGTGGTTGGAAACAATGACGGTGTGCTCGCCGCGTTTCGCAACACCGGCGGCAGCTTCACACCGCTGACCGGCGCGGCAAACCCGTTCGACGGCATCGACGTGGGCTTGATCGCCGCCGCGAGCTTCGTCGATCTCGACGGCGACGGTGATCTCGATGCGGTGGTGGGAAACAGTGACGGTGTGCTGGCTGCGTTTCGCAACGCCGGCGGTATCTTCACGCCGCTGACCGGGGCGGCGAACCCATTCAACGGGATCGATGTGGGCCTCGCC
>JBKBXP010000549.1:0-591 GCA_046314035.1 Pseudorhizobium sp.
AGGCTCTTGACGAGACCTTCGCCGAACTTGGCCGCCTGCTCTGTGGTCTTGGAGGCATAGATGCCTCGAGCATCCATGACCACGGCGGTCACAAGCCGGTTCAGCGTCTCGCCCATATGAGCGCGGTGAGCCGCTGCCTCATAAGCATGCATGCGCGTTCGATACTCTGACATCGCAAACACAGACAGGCCACCGACAAGCAAAGCCACGGCACTCATCAGGCCAACAAGAAGATTGATCTTCCCCCGGATCTTCATGAAATTCCCTTCTCTCATCACACATCTCTGATCAGGGAAGTTTCGTCGCGTCCGATTATCCCCAGTTCAAGTACAAGATTTGGCACTGAGGCATTAATAAATGCTTGTATCAGCCCGATCGTCACTTGCCGCATTTTTGGGCAGTCAGTCGAACCAAGCCTTTGAAAAAGTGATGATTTTTCGTTCAGAACGGCCCTTTTAGCGAAGACTACGAGTTTTTGCCCCTCATTTTAGAGTGTGAGGATGTAGTCAACCGTGGTCACAGTGGTTAATCGCCACACCGGGTCACGCTGTTGCGGGCCCTGAATTGACTTTTCGGGGCAAGTAGATTTAT
>JBKBXP010000550.1:0-590 GCA_046314035.1 Pseudorhizobium sp.
TGATCCGGTCGAGCAGACCTGCGCTGGGCGCGAATGTGCTTACTTGGGTTTGTATTTAATTGAATATTAGAGTGTCCTGGTGCCGTCTGATCTCGTGCAGCCAAGTCAGTCCTCGTTGTGTGGTCAAACTAAGCTTTAGAAGATCTGGAATGCATCTTCGGTAATCTCAAGTTTCAATGTGTGTAGAACTGACTATCGTCTGCATATCGCAAGTTCAAAGGAGGCTAATTTAACCATATTGAAGCGATGTTCGGCCAACCAGTTAATAAACTGTTGATTTTTGTCTCTACTTGAGAGAACTTGCAGCCATCGGACAAGACCCCTTCGGAGGTCATCAATACCCCATGATGCTCAGGTCCGCCGCATCTCCTGGGTCGTGGGGTCGGTCGGTTGGTATGCAACGTCAAAAACGGTTCCTCGTGCCGTGTTGTGTGCCGGCCGACCCCCTAATCAGACACCGGTTTCCGCAAGGAAGCCGGTGTTTTTCGTTTGGCGACTATGTCTGGAACCAGCGGCGTCACTGCAAAAGAAAAAGGCGCGTCGCAGGAAGCGACACGCCTTTTTGAGAAGCCATCAATCAAGTCTTACTT
>JBKBXP010000551.1:0-299 GCA_046314035.1 Pseudorhizobium sp.
ATGATCTGGGCAGCGCTGGTGATCTATACCGTGTCGATGCTGCGGGCGCGGGGCCAGGCACGTCAGGCGGCGCGTCAGGCGTCCAGCGTGATCCAGACCGGGACGTGATCAGACGGCTTGTCGCCCGCGCGCACGTCGCGGTCGATGCCGGCGCCGGTGAGGCGGTCGGCGGCCTGGGGTGACAGCAGCAGGTGGTCGATGCGGATGCCGTTGTTGCGCTCCCAGGCGTTGGCCTGATAATCCCAGAAGCTGTAATGCCCCGGTCCCGGCTCGCGGGCGCGGAACGCGTCCAGCAGGCC
>JBKBXP010000551.1:309-586 GCA_046314035.1 Pseudorhizobium sp.
TCAGCATCCGCCGGTAGGCCTGCCGGGTCTGCGGCAGATAGAGCGCATCGGTTACCCAGGCAGCGGGGTTGGCCGCATCCTGCGCCTGCGGGATCACGTTGTAATCGCCTGCGCAGAGGAAGGGTTCCTCCAGCGCCAGCAGGGCGCGCAGACGCGCCTCCATCCGCGCCATCCAGGCCAGCTTGTAATCATATTTCGGCCCCGGGGCCGGGTTGCCATTGGGCAGGTACAGCCCGCAGACCCGCACCGGGTGCGGGGCCATCACCGTGGCCTCGAT
>JBKBXP010000552.1:0-585 GCA_046314035.1 Pseudorhizobium sp.
AGCGTTGCTGGCTCCCCGTCAGCCGGATTGGGTTGCATCGCAGGGGTGTCGAAAGAGTCAACTGCGGTCCAAAGCTGTTGGACTTGGGTGAAAAGGGCGTTTATTCTTCCTATACGTGCCGCGTTCCAGGCGGCGACTATGAGGGCTATGTCGATGCCCATGTGCGCCGGCTGGAGGCGCTACGCCGGGCCGGTATCGTCGAGCGGATCGACGCCGACCAATGGCGCATCCCCGATGATCTGGTCAGCCGTGCCGCCGCCCATGACGCCGGCCGAGACAGTCAGGCCAGCGTTCGCGTCCTTTCCCCGGTCGATCTGAACAAACAGATCGGATCGGACGGCGCGACCTGGCTGGACCGGCGGCTGATCCACGGCGAGACGGCCGACCTTGCGCCAACCGGCTTCGGGCAACAAGTCCGCGAAGCCATGGACCAGCGCCGCGAGCACCATATCGAACAGGGCGACGCCACCCGCAGCCGGGACAGCCGCGTCTTCTACCGGCGCAACCTTCTCGCCATCCTGCGGGAGCGCGAGGTAGCCGGCGTCGGATCGGATATGGCTTTGAGTAAGGGCCTGCCGTTCCGCG
>JBKBXP010000553.1:0-582 GCA_046314035.1 Pseudorhizobium sp.
CGCAACCAGCGCAAGAAGGGTAGGGCCTTCCCGCCCGAGTGCGGCGGTGAGCACCGAGTCGATCGCGATGCGGTTGAGGAGCGAGGTAGCAGGATCGATGTCGGTATCGACGCCCAGCGAGCGTAGGCGCTCGCGGACTAGCGCCGTCTGAAGGCTCAGCTGCTTCAACCGCTCTTCGGCGCGCTCGGCCTGGGCAGTCATCCGAGCGACCGCGCTGTGAATGTTGCCGTCTGTCGAGACCAGTTCGGCCGCGGTGAGCGTGAGCGATTTGACGAAGGCATTGGCTTCCTGGGCGGTTGCCCCGATGATGTGCATGACCTCCGTGGAAAGCTCACCGATCGTCGTCGCGGTGCCATGGAGATCCGCTGGTGCCGAAATTGCTCGCACGTCTTCCTGTCGGAGGCGATAACCGCCGTCGATCAGATTGGCGACGGCCATGAAATGGGCCTCGTCAGCACCTTCGAAATAGGTGTGAGCGAAGCCGTAATTCTCGGGGCTGTGCGGCAGTTGAGCTGCCCCCTTCTGAGTGGTCCATCGACTATGACAGTCTGGATCAAGGAAGGGACGACGAATGCCTTCGAA
>JBKBXP010000554.1:0-582 GCA_046314035.1 Pseudorhizobium sp.
TCGGGAATGCTGATCGTCGTGCCGCTCGTGTGGGGCGTGCCACCGGATTCGTCCCAGGACCAGGCGACCTTCGGGCTGGCGGCGCCGTCGAGCGTAATCCCGGTGATCTTGATCAAGGTCGTGGTGCCCCCGTAGGGCACGAAGATGCTCTGCGCCACATCCTCCATGCTGCTGAGAAAGCTGTCGCTGACGGAATCCTTCTGCTGGGTCACAAGATCGGCGATCGTTCCGGCGGCACGCGTCACCCGCTTGGAGATGCTCAGCCCGATCGTCAGCTCGAACACCGTGATGTAGATCATCAGCAGGAGCGGCGCGATCAGCGCGAACTCGACAGCACCGACGCCGCTCCTGTCGGACCAAAGCCGACGGATCTGCATCAACAGGCCGCCGCGGCGCTGCGCTCCCTTGTCCGTCATGGATAGTCCTCGTTCTTGTAGGCCGCGGTGGCTACGATCAGAAACTCCTTCGGCAGCGAGCCGTCCGCGGGCCGGATGGTCGAAATATACGGCCGTACCAGATCTGTGATGATCTCCCAGCGATAGTAGGCACGCAGCATGTTGATCGTGCCGGGGCCGCCAGGTT
>JBKBXP010000555.1:0-579 GCA_046314035.1 Pseudorhizobium sp.
TCAAGGCCCTGATCAACAGCTCGGGCGCCGAGGTCGAGAACGGCGTGCGCCTGGTCAGCGAGGCCGGTTCGGCCCTGCAGGCCATCGCGTCCCAGGTCAATGACATCAGCGCCCTGGTGGTCGAGATCGCGGCTTCGGCCAAGGAACAGGCCACCGGTCTGCATGAGATCAACGTCGCCGTGAACCAGATGGATCAGGTGACGCAACAGAACGCGGCCATGGTCGAGCAGGCGACGGCGGCGAGCAACTCGCTGCGCCAGGAAACCGCCGAGTTGTCGTCCCAGGTCTCCTTCTTCCAGGTGTCCGGCGGAAAGTCTGGACAGAAGGCTGCGGCCGCTCAGCCCGCCCCCGCCAGATCGCCCTCCCGTCCGGCTCAACGCGCGGAACAGCGTGTGGTCAAGGTCGCAAACGGCCGCGACACGACGATCGGTTCGGGTTCCGACGGCTGGGAAGAATTCTGACAGGACGCAAGGGGCGGGACATATGTTCCGCCCCTTCTCCTTTCGCCTCGCAGTCACGATCAAAATACTATTGAACGTCGCGAGCAGCGGTTTCCGTCGCACAAGTTTTACCTGTGTT
>JBKBXP010000556.1:0-579 GCA_046314035.1 Pseudorhizobium sp.
CGTTCGGCCGATGCTGCAAAGACTGCTGAAATCACCCGTGACGGCCGTTGCGGGCGCCCCCGATGGCGACACCTATCAGGCGGCGCTGCGGCACTCGGCGCGCGTGCGGCGGCTGCGCATATGGCTGCCGATCGCCGCCGGCGTGATCTCGATGATCTGCATCAGCGTGTCCGTCATCCGCGCCTCTCTCCCCGAAGATCTCTCCATCGAAAGCGCGCGCATCGAAAACGGCAAGATCGTCATGGAGCGGCCCGCGATCGCCGGCCGCAACGACGACGGCATCAGCTATTCGATGACGGCGGTGCGGGCGCTGCAGGACATCGCCAACCCCAACATGATCACGCTCGAGGACGTCAAGGCGGCGGTGCCGGTCAACGAGGACACCATCGCGCGCGTGGTGGCGACGGCCGGAATCTTCGACCGGGGCACCGACCACATGCAGATGACGGCACCCTTCGACGTCAACCTCAGCAACGGCACGACCGCAAAATTCCAGTCCGCGGACCTCGACGTCGTCAACGGCACGCTCGACACGGCCGATCCGGTTGCAATCACCACCGGGCAAGCCTCTATTGTTGC
>JBKBXP010000557.1:0-579 GCA_046314035.1 Pseudorhizobium sp.
GTCAGCATAGCCGTGTCCACGCAGCACATCCTGGACATCACCCCGGCTGAGGCCGAGGTCGTTCAGAAGGCGCTCGGCGAGATCGGCGAGTCTGTTCGCGGCAAGTCGGTTGCGCACGCCCACGCGAAGGGATCCGATCCAGGCCTGAAGGCGGACCAGACGCGCGGCAAGCGTCCGGGCCGGCCGGTCAACGGCGAGGTCGAGGTCAAAGTCGAGGATCCGATCGTTCGTGCGCATGGCTATTTCCTTTCAGCGGGCACGAGAAATTGCTCCCGTCCGCGAGAAAGCGGACAGGCGACGAGGGTTGGAGGTGGATGCTTGGCCGGAAACCGGTCGGTGAGGATTACGATCACGAAGATGCCGAAAGGATATTGATCAGTCCAACGAATGTTTCTAATGGTAGTCATCAACCCTTCTGATGGATCACTCTCATGTCGGCTCCCCTCGATATCGATCAGTTGCAGACCTTCATTGCCATCGTCGACACCGGCAGCTTCACCAAGGCCGCCGGGCGTGTTTTCAAGACGCAGTCCGCCGTTTCCATGCAGATGCGCCGCCTGGAAGAACGGGTCGGAAAGC
>JBKBXP010000558.1:0-578 GCA_046314035.1 Pseudorhizobium sp.
GGCATCGGCTGGAACTTCGGCTTCATCGGCGCCACCACGATGCTGACCTCTGCCCAACGGCCAGAGGAACGCGGTCGGCTGCAGGGGCTGAACGACCTGATCATCTTTGGCGGCGTCTCGGTCGCCAGCTTCGCCTCCGGCGGGCTGATGATCTGCTCGGGCGGCTCGGTGCAGGCCGGCTGGCAGCTGGTCAACATGGCGATGCTGCCGTTTCTGGTGGCCGCCGGTGGAGCCCTGATCTGGCTGTGGCTGCGGCCGCGCGAGATGCGGGGCTGACAGCGCTTGTGTCTGGCGGCGGATGCCTCCGGCGGGAGTATTTGGAAAGCAGCAATGCACAGGGCTGCGCCTGGAATTTGCTGCTTTGAAAATACTCCCGCCGGAGGCGTTCCGCCCTGTCCGCCGCGCAGCCGTCGGCACTCAGCGCCGCAGGATCATCTCGCCGCCGGTGATCCCGATGCTGTAGCGGCCCAGATAAGCCATGCCGAGCAGCGAGGTATCCAGATCGCCTTCGTTGATCACGGCGGTCAGGCGGGAGTCGCGGTACGGGCCGAGCGCCACATCGGTCAGCGTGACCTGGG
>JBKBXP010000559.1:0-575 GCA_046314035.1 Pseudorhizobium sp.
CTGCGTCTCTCGCCGCCACGCTCGACATAAACTGCGACTGCAAAGAATATGTCTAATGTGGAGCTCCACATTATACCGCCTCGCGCGGGGAGAGATCGATGTCGAGGTCGGCGCGCTCGTCGGGCGACAGTTCGCCCAGGCGGCGGTCGAGGATCGCCTCGGCGGTGCTGACCAGCTGCAGCACGACCGACTGATCGGCCGCCAGATGCTGTTCGATCGCCGCGATGACGGTCGGGAGCTTCGCTGACAGGAGGAGCGCCCCGAAGAACCGCTGCTTGCAGCTTTCGAACCGCGAGCGCGCCGCGGCCTTCGCGCCCGAGTTGAGCGTCTTGCCCTCGTTGCCGTCGACGACGCCGGTGAGTTCGAGCGCCTTTTCAAGGCCGCGATGGATGATCGCCCAGGCATCGGCATAGGTGTCGTACACCGCGATCTGTTCAGGCGTCAGCTCGTGGCGGAGGATGTCATATTCGACCCCGGCGAAGCTCAGCGCGCGCGCGGTGTAGAGGCCGGTCGCCTTGAGATCGCGCGCGACCAGTTCCATCGCCGCGATCCCGCCCTGCCGGATCTGGGTGATG
>JBKBXP010000560.1:0-572 GCA_046314035.1 Pseudorhizobium sp.
CGCAGGATGCATTCGGCGATCATCTGAAGGTTATGGCGGCGCTGCGGCTGCGCGATGCTCCGGGCGCGATGGCGGCGATGCACGCCCATCTGGCGCGGATCAAGGTGCAGATCCGGCGGATCAGGGCCGAGAATGAGGCATTTTTTGAAGGCGATCCGGTGCTGGACGATATCTGATCGCAGCGCCGGGGCAGGGCCCCGGCGCGGGCTTTGGCATCAGTCCAGCCTGTTCAGCACATCGGCCAGTGTGCCGATCAGCGTGTCGATCTGGGCGCGTGTGATCATCAGCGGCGGCGACATTGCGATGATATCGCCGGTGGTGCGGATCAGAATATTCTTGTCGTAAGCCGCCAGAAACGCGGCAAACGCTCGTTTTGTAGGCTCACCTGCAATCGGGTCCAGTTCCACCGCACCGATCAGACCCATGTTGCGCACGTCGGTCACATGGCGCGAGTCGCGCAGGGAATGCAGCGCATCTTCCCAATAGGGGGCGATGTCGGCCGCACGTTCGAACAGCTGCTCCTCCTTATAGGTCTCCAGCGTGGCGATCCCGGCGGCTGATGCGATCGGGTT
>JBKBXP010000561.1:0-569 GCA_046314035.1 Pseudorhizobium sp.
CTCGCCGTCGGAAAGCTGTCGCAGCATGCTGCGGCGCGTGGCGTCGCCGAGGGCGTGGAAGACGGTGTCGAGCTGGGGCGTGTGTAATTCAACCATGGAGTTGAATGTGCGCCTGCGGACCGCGATCGTCAACCCAATGGTTGAATATTTATCGAGCGGCTTCTTTGACCGGATGTCGGTGGCGAACGGGCAGGAGGGAAGCTGCCCTTGACAGCGGCAGACCGCCGCCTAAACGGGCGACAGAAAACAACGTCATCGAGGACCGTCGTGAAATCTCTTGCAACCTTCTCCGCCTTCGTCGGCAAGACCTTTGCTCTGTGGGTCATTCTGTTTGCCCTGGCCGGCTTCTTTTTCCCCGAAACCTTCAGGCAGCTGGCGCCCTGGATCGTCACGCTCCTGGCGATCATCATGTTCGGAATGGGCCTGACCATTTCCCTCGACGACTTCCGCGAAGTGGTGAAGCGTCCTGTGGAGGTCGGCGTCGGCGTCGTGTCGCAGTTCGTCATCATGCCGCTGCTTGCGGTGCTGCTGACCCGCATCATCCCGATGTCGCCGGAAGTCGCGGCGGG
>JBKBXP010000562.1:0-566 GCA_046314035.1 Pseudorhizobium sp.
CAGTTTTCCACCAGCCATTTCAGTGACGCCATCGCGCTGAGCACAGCCGCCGGGACGGCGATATCGAGCGCCAACCCCGAGAAAAACACCATCATCATGATGGTCGCCACCGGCCGTGCACAAACAGCGTCCGTCACCACTGTACCCTTTAACGTCTGTCCCGCCCAAAAGGTGGCCCGTTCGGCGCCGCTGCGCAACGTAAACCCTTTGTTAAGGTTAACGGCGCCTGTGGATGAGCAGTTTCAGCCACTTGGCTGAAAATGTCGCCCGGACACGAATTTCGATTGAATGCAGGGTTTTCCGGGTCTACCCCTCCCCTGCCCGCCATCCTGGACACGCCATGCTGATCATCTTCGAAAGCATCCTGCCGATCTTCCTGCTCGTGATTCTCGGCGTGGCGCTGAAGCGCACGTCACTGATCAATGAGAGCTTCTGGGGCGGGCTCGAGCAGTTCGGCTATTTCGTCCTATTCCCGGCGCTTCTGTTCCAGACGCTGTCATCGGCTGACTTCTCGGCCTTGGACAGCGGCAGCGTGGGTTTTGTCTCCTTGCTCGCCGTTGGCGTGA
>JBKBXP010000563.1:0-556 GCA_046314035.1 Pseudorhizobium sp.
GACGCGGTGGCCATAGCGGGCAAATGATCGATCGCTTGACACAGGATTGGGGGGCCGATCTCGAACTGATCCGCCAAGCGACGATCGACGCCGGCGCCCTGGCGGTCGCCGAACGCGAGGCGGGGCTGAAGATCGAGGCCAAGGTCGGGGGCTCGCCCGTGACCAGCGGCGACCTGGCCGTGGACGCCATGCTGAAGGACCGGCTGCTGGCCGCCCGCCCCGACTATGGCTGGCTGTCGGAAGAGACGGGGGACACGCCCGAACGCTTGTCGAAGCGCCGGATCTTCGTGGTCGATCCGGTGGACGGCACGGTCGCCTATATGAAGCGCCAACCCTGGTGGTGCGTGCCCATCGCCATCGTCGAGGACGGCCAGGTGGTCGCCGCCGCCATCCATGCGCCCGAGGTTCAGGAAACCTATGTGGCGACGCGCGGCGGCGGGGCGCAGCGCAATGGGGCCGTGATCCGGGCGTCCGACGCCGAGACCCTGGACGACGCCTCGGTTCTGGGGGACGCGCGAATGATCGAGGGGTCGCATTGGGACGAGCCGTGGCCGGT
>JBKBXP010000564.1:0-555 GCA_046314035.1 Pseudorhizobium sp.
ACGAGGCCGACCCGCTGCCGATCGACATGCGCACGCGCCTGCGCCGCCATCGCGATTTCGTCCTGGCCATGGCGGCGGGGCTCGGTACGGCGACCGTCGCCTATCTGACGATGCGGGCACCCGTTCCACCATCGGTCGGCGACTATTATCTGGAGCACGCCTACAGCGAGGGCGGCGGGACCAATGTCGTGAACGTCATCCTGGTCGACTTCCGTGGCTTCGACACATTCGGCGAAATTGTCGTACTCGGCATCGTGGCTCTGACGATCTACGCGCTCCTGCGCCGCTTCCGCCCCGCCGACGACACCAAGGAGATTCCCTACCAGCAACGCGAGCAGAACGCGTTCGACGACCTGCAACGCGACCGTGAGGTCGGCGAGACGCTTCAGGATTATCTGCTGGTACCGTCCGTGATCATGCGCTGGATGTTCCCGGTGATCGTGCTGCTCGCCATCTACCTGTTCCTGCGAGGGCACGACCTGCCGGGCGGCGGATTTGCGGCCGGGATCACGATGTCGATCGGCTTCCTGCTGCAATATCTTGCAGGCGGCACGC
>JBKBXP010000565.1:0-232 GCA_046314035.1 Pseudorhizobium sp.
GAGGCCCGCTACGGCGTGCAGAAGGAAGTGGTTCTGGCCGTCTGGGGCATGGAAACCAACTACGGCAGCTTCATGGGCGGCCATGATGTGATCCGCGCTCTGGCGACGCTTGCCTATGAAGCGCCGCGCCGGAGGGACTTCTGGCAAGGTGAACTGGTGTCCGCTCTGGGCATCATTCAAGCCGGCCATGTGCGCCACAAGGACATGATCGGCTCCTGGGCTGGTGCCATGG
>JBKBXP010000565.1:242-553 GCA_046314035.1 Pseudorhizobium sp.
GTCGAGCTGGAAGCGCTACGCTGCCGACTTCAACGGCGATGGCCGCCGGGATATCTGGACGTCCATTCCCGATGCTCTGGCTTCCACCGCCAACTACCTGAAGGAACACGGCTGGCAGACCGGCAAGACCTGGGGCTACGAAGTCTCCCTGCCGCGCGGCTTTGATTATTCGCTGGCGGACGACACCACCTCCAAGACACTGGCCGAATGGTCGCGGCTTGGTGTGAGCCGGCCCAACGGCCGCGGCTTCCCGCGTGCCGATGACACCGCCGTGCTGGTGCTGCCGGCGGGGGCAGCAGGCCCCAGCTTCC
>JBKBXP010000566.1:0-552 GCA_046314035.1 Pseudorhizobium sp.
CAGTTCGATGGCTGCAATCAGCGAGCCGCCTTGGCGGATGGCCCGGTCTATGGCGTCGGGTGTTACCCCCAGGTGCTCGGCCAGCAGGTCGTTGCGGAAGTTTGTGATCTTCGCCGAGAGGTCTTCCGAGCCGGCCGCCTCAAGCGCCACGTCGCATTCCTGGTCGAAGCGCATCGAGCGGTTGTTGATGTTCGACGAGCCGACGCGGAGATACTGGTCGTCGACGATCATCAGCTTGGCGTGCACGTAGATCGGCTGTCCCTTGGCGGTCACCGGGTGATAGATTTTGAAGCGCCCAAAGTCATCGTGTCGGTGCAGGGATTCGGCAAGCCGGGCGCGGGCCGTGTCCATGGCTATCGTGCCCAGCCAGTTGTCCGAGGTCGTCGGATTGATGAGCACGAATTCCGGCCCGTCCGGCTCGGCGAGCCTCCGCGCGATGGCTTGTGCGATGGCGCGCGAGGCGAAATACTGGCTTTCGGCATAGACGGTGTGTCGGGCCGCGTTGATCATGTCGAGATAGAGCTGCTCGATCTCGGTGACGGCAGTCTCGTC
>JBKBXP010000567.1:0-551 GCA_046314035.1 Pseudorhizobium sp.
CATATCGCCTCGGCCAGCGCGTTTGTCGACACGTCGGCGCTGACCGGCGAATCCCTGCCCGTGCGGCTGGAGCGCGGGGCCGAGGCGATGAGCGGGTCGACCAATGCGGGCGACGCCTTTGACCTGACCGCCACGCATGAGGCAAAGGACAGCACCTATGCCGGGATCGTCCGGCTGGTGGAGGCGGCGCAGGCGTCAAAGGCCCCGATGGCGCGGCTGGCCGACCGCTGGTCGCTGGGGTTTCTGGCGGTGACCGTGGGCATCGCCTTTGCCGCCTGGTGGTTCACCGGCGACCCGATCCGCGCGGTGGCGGTTCTGGTGGTGGCCACCCCCTGCCCGCTGATCCTGGCGGTGCCGGTCGCCCTGGTGGCCGGGCTGTCGCGGGCTGCGCATTTTGGCGTGTTGGTCAAAGGCGCGAAACCGCTGGAGGCCATGGCGCGCATCCGCACGTTGATCTTGGACAAGACCGGCACCCTGACCGACGGGCGACCGCAGATCGTGTCGATCGACAGCGCGGGCGATATGACGGCCGACGACATCCTGCGGTTTGC
>JBKBXP010000568.1:0-550 GCA_046314035.1 Pseudorhizobium sp.
AGCTTGGCCTGGCCAGAATTCATCTGGACGGTGAGCTTGCAGCCGACGAAGACGTTCTGCCCCTCGGACAGAACGACCCGCTCGCCTTCGAGCACGAAGACCTGCTTGGTCATGTCGAAATAGCCTTTGTCGGCCGTTGCCTGCTGCGTCTCCGACTGCAGGAAGACCTTGTCCATCACATCGATCTTTTCGATGTCGGCATTGCCCTGCGTAACCGTTGTGCCCTCGCCGCGATAGAGAACCGTCATGGAGCCGGCCTGCAGGGTCGTTGTGCCCTGAACCACTTTCACATTGCCGGTGAAGAAAGCCTTCTTTTCCGCCTCGCGGATCTCGAGCGCATCGCTTTCGATCTGGATCGGCTGGTCGTTGGAAAGCTTGAGCCCATCCATCTGGCTGCTGGTTGTCTGAGCCGAGACAAGCGCGGTGAAACCGCTTGCGGAAAGCAGGAGGAAGCCAGCGACGGAAATCTTGGCGAAGGAGCGGTGAATCATGGCTGGGCGGCTTCCATTGACCGATTGCTGCGAAGGGCGGACGGCTCGATGTTCAACTT
>JBKBXP010000569.1:0-549 GCA_046314035.1 Pseudorhizobium sp.
ATGCGCTGGACGCGGAGTGCCTCGCAACCGACCTGGATCATGGCGTTGATGGCGGTGTCGTAATCCTCGTGCTCCTGACGGAGCCTGGCAAGCGCCAGCCGAATATCCGCCTGTTCCTGGTCCGCCATTATCGCTGTCCCCATTCCCGTCCACCTCTGCCCATCGCCGGCAATATGCGCAAGCTCCTACCATCAAACGGCATTAACTGGAAGTTATGCACGGCCACGAATTTGCCCCTGACAAACCATGATTTCACCTTCGACAAACAGGGTCGATCGTGTCACACTTCCTTCGTAAACCTGAAGCCTTCGGCCAAGGATCGGTCGAGGATAGGTTTTCTCAAGGAGGACTTGCCGCATGACCATTCAGGCTCATATTGCATCGCTTGAACAGAAACATGGTGCCCTCGAAGATGAGTTGCAGACTGTTCTGTCGTCTCCCTCTTCCGATGATCGGGAGATCGTCGACCTCAAGCGCCGCAAACTCCGGCTCAAGGACGAACTGGAGCGTCTGAAGTCATCCACGCGCCACTGAGCCCGTGGACATGTC
>JBKBXP010000570.1:0-547 GCA_046314035.1 Pseudorhizobium sp.
GATCGGCCGGTTCTATGGCATGGATGCCGCCGTCCGCTGCATGATGCTGTCGGCGATGAGCGGCGAGGCGATGGTGATGATCGGCCCGCCTGGCACGGCGAAATCCCGGCTGATCAGGGCCTTTTGCAGCCTGATCGGCGTGCTCGACCCCTTCGGCGACGACCTTCATGCCGAGCCGGTGGGCGAGCCCGACTACCGCCTCGACGATCGCCGCGTCCTCCGGGCGTTCGCAGACGGTGGCGACGAAGCTGCGGTCGATCTTGATGACGTCGACCGGAAACATCTTCAGATGGGTGAGCGAGGCGAAGCCGGTGCCGAAGTCGTCGAGCGCGATGGTCAGGCCATGGTCGTGGAACGTGCGCAGCGTGGCGGCGACCCGGTCCGTGTCGCGCCCCAGCAGCACCGTCTCGGTGATCTCCACCTCCACCCGGTCGAGCGGTACGCCGAGCCGCCGGAACGGACCCAGCACCCGCTCGGCAAGCCGGTCGTCGCGGAATTCGGCGGGCGACAGGTTGATCGCGACGCGGCCCGGCGCCAGCCCGCGGTC
>JBKBXP010000571.1:0-546 GCA_046314035.1 Pseudorhizobium sp.
GGCCGAGCGCGACCTGTTCCAGGCCCCGTTCCGTGCAGGGATACGGCTCGATCCCTATCAGCTCCTGCCGCTGCGCAAGGCCCTGCGCCTGCCGCGCGTCAACCTGCTGATCGCCGACGATGTCGGGCTGGGCAAGACGGTCGAGGCGGGGCTGGTCCTGCGCGAGCTGCTGCTGCGCCGCCGGGTCGACTATACCGTCGTCATCGCGCCGCCTGCGATGACCGGCCAGTGGCGCGACGAGTTGCAGGGCAAGTTCGGCCTGGGCTTCGAGATCGTCGATGCCCGCCATCTGGAGGAATTGCGGCGGCGGCGCGGGTACGGCGCGAACCCCTGGGCGGCGGGATCGCGCTTCATCCTGTCGCACCGGCTGCTGGGCGAGGAAGCCTATGTCGCGGGGCTTCGCGACGTGCTGGAGGATTTTCGCGCCCGGTCGCTGCTGATCCTGGACGAGGCGCATCACGCCGCCCCGGCGGGCGGTGGCCGCTATGCGATCGAGAGCCAGTTCACCCGGTCCCTGCGCGACCTGTCGGATCGGTTCGAGCATCG
>JBKBXP010000572.1:0-546 GCA_046314035.1 Pseudorhizobium sp.
CAGTCGTCAATCGCTTCGAGATCTACGACCTTGTGGCGGACCAGGAAGTGCTGGACTACATGGCGAAGATGAAGGCGCATCCGGCCTGGGTGGCGTGGCAGGAGGCGGCGCTGACGGAGACTTGGATCGTTCCGGAAGACGAGGCCTGATCGGAGCGCGGATTTTTTATGCTGGGGACTGGTCAAGGCCCGTTGCAGCATGTATAAGCCGGCCAAATTTCCGATATCAAAGCATGTCCAGTTCGGCTCTCATTCCGGCCGGGGAGCATGTCTTGCACGAAAGTGGAGTAACGAACATGGCTGTACCAAAAAGAAAAACGAGCCCGTCGAAACGCGGTATGCGCCGTTCGGCTGACGCGCTGAAGGCCCCGACCTACACGGAAGACAAGAATTCCGGCGAACTGCGCCGTCCGCACCACATCGACCTGAAGACGGGCATGTACCGCGGTCGCCAGGTTCTGACGCCGAAGGAAAGCGCATAAGCTTTCTCTCGTTGACTGACTAAAAAAGGCCGGTTCCCCCGGCCTTTTTTATTGCCTGCTGTCAG
>JBKBXP010000573.1:0-545 GCA_046314035.1 Pseudorhizobium sp.
TGCCGACAAGCACCGCGTGGCCTGCCACCTGAATGGCGGGCAGGGGCGGCTGCCAGCTGAAAATCCGAACCACCCACAACAAGGAAAACAGGGAGACCAATGATGACACTCATGAAATCCGCTGCCCTCGCGGCGCTGCTGTGCGGAACGGCGCTGCCCGCACTCGCCCAGGATCTGAAGATCGGCCGGGCAAGCGAACAATCCTCGATCGACCCGCAATTCTCGCGCACCGGCAACAACCAGATGACGTCGACCATGATTTTCGGGCGACTTGTCGAGTTTGACGCCAACCTGCAGGTCAGCCCCGGCCTTGCCGAAAGCTGGCAGAACATCGACCCGACGACGTGGGAAATCAAGCTGCGCGGCGGCGTGACCTTTCACGACGGATCGCCCTTCACCGCCGATGACGTAATCTTCTCGCTGGACCGCGCGGATAAGGTGCCAAACTCTCCCGCGCCCTATACCGATCAGGTTTCCGCAGTGGCGAGCATGGAAAAGGTGGATGACCTGACCCTGCGCATCACCACCAACGCCCCGGCCCCCAC
>JBKBXP010000574.1:0-545 GCA_046314035.1 Pseudorhizobium sp.
ACTGCCGCTTCCTGCAGGGGCCGGAGACCGATCCCGAATCCGTCAGCCGCATTCGCGCCGCCGTCGAGGCGGTTCGGCCCATCGAGATCGACATCCGCAATCATCGCAAGGACGGCGTCCCCTTCTGGAACCGCCTGCTGATGGCGCCGGTGTTCGACGGGAACGGCGTGCTGGCCTATTTCTTCGCCAGTCAGGTCGATGTCACGATCGAGCGCGAGCGGCTCGCGGGGCTCCAGACGGACAAGGCCGCGCTCAAGGCCGAACTGGATGCGCGCGAGCGTGTGGATCATGAACGCGACCGCGAACTGGATCTGGCCATGCGGGCCGGCGGGCTGGGGGCCTGGAGCGTCGATGTTCAAACCCGCACCCTGATCGCCTCCGACGCCTACAAGACCCTGATGGGCTGGTCCGTAGAGACGCCCTTCACCTATGAAGACCGCCAGAAGATGATCCATCCCGACGATCGGGAGGCGGTGCGCGCGCAAAGCGATGCGACGATCCGGGACGGAGGGGACTACCACATCACCCACCGCGTCATCACGCCC
>JBKBXP010000575.1:0-544 GCA_046314035.1 Pseudorhizobium sp.
TGCTGATTGCCATTTCTGCGCCGA
The DNA here is from genome assembly GCA_046314035.1 of Pseudorhizobium sp. Lineage (GTDB taxonomy): Bacteria > Pseudomonadota > Alphaproteobacteria > Rhizobiales > Rhizobiaceae > Neorhizobium. Next base: position 25 of record JBKBXP010000575.1, read on the forward strand.
CAGCGCTTGCCATCCGTACGGCAGCGCAGGCCGGGATCACGCTGATCGGGATTGCGCGTGACGAGGATTTCGAGATTTTCACCAGGCCCGACCGGGTGGCTGAGGGAGTACCGCTGCATGTCTGAAACCAGCACCGATACCAAGCTCATCCGCATGGCCAATCAGATTGCCACTTTTTTTCTGTCGCAGCCGGAAGAGGTTCGTGCGGAGGGGGTGGCCACGCATATCAACAAGTTCTGGGAGGTCCGCATGCGTCGGCGTTTCCATGAACTGGTGGCGATCCCCGATGCCGGTTTTCTGCCGCTGGTGATCGAGGCCGCCAGCAGCATCAAACGCCCCGGCGCGCCGGATGCCACCGCCGTCGGCCTTGGGCGTGAGGCCGCCGATGGTGCACCCGGCGGCAAAGGTGTGGCCGCAGGCGAATCGCTATCGGAGCCGAGCATCCCGGAGACCACGCCCTAAGCGAGGTGCCGCCCCCAGTGGGCGATGTCTGTTGAAACACGCGGAATGACCGAAGAGC
>JBKBXP010000576.1:0-543 GCA_046314035.1 Pseudorhizobium sp.
TCAGCAAGTGCCTTCTTGCAGTCCATCATGCCTGCGCCAGACTTCTCGCGCAGTTCCTTCACCATTGCGGCTGTGATTTCGGTCATTTTGTGCCTCTTTTTTCAAGATCGCCTCGGCCGGAAGTACATCGGCGAAGGCAGCGTTGGGGACGAATGTACCCGGAAATATGACAGGGTAATGAAGACCAGTCGCGGGGAGGCTTGCCTCAACCCGGAGGACGAAAGGCGGCGCGGACGCCGCCTTCCGAATAGATCAGGCCTGTGGCTGTGCTTCGACTTCAGGCTCGACAGCAACTTCGGCTACGGCTTCGGCTTCAAGAGCCGGCTCGATCGGTGTCTCGGCAGATGCACCGAGGTCACGGCCGGACGAGCCCTGCTGGCGTGCAAGACCGTCGATGGCAGCGCGAGCGATCAGGTCGCAGTACAGCGAAATGGCGCGCGAGGCGTCGTCGTTGCCCGGAATCGGGTAGTCGATCAGGTCCGGATCGCAGTTGGAATCGATGATGGCCACGACCGGGATGCCCAAGCGCTTGGCTTCGTCGAT
>JBKBXP010000577.1:0-541 GCA_046314035.1 Pseudorhizobium sp.
GTTGGCGGCCGTTCATCCCGCCCGGCAAGCCGACGTCGGTGATCAGGAGATCGATCGACCGCCCCGAACTCAGGACCGCCAGTCCCGCGCGCCCGTCTTCGGCCTCGATGAAATCATAGCCGAGTTCCGAGAGACCTTCCGACACCAGCATGCGGATGGTGGCCTCGTCATCGACGATCAGCACGGTGTAGCGCCGCCGCGGCGCGCCCGAGGGCGCGGGTTCGTCGACCGCTTGACCGACCTCGACCGAACCGTGGTGGCGCGGCAGATACAGGCCGATGGCGGCGCCCGCCCCAGGCGTGGACTGAATTCGGACCTGGCCGCCGGACTGCTGGACGAAGCCATAGATCATCGACAGCCCCAAGCCCGTGCCCTGACCGATCGGCTTGGTGGTGAAGAAGGGATCGAAGGCCCGGGCGATGACCTCCTCGTTCATGCCGACGCCCGTATCGGCGACGCTGAGACGGACATAGTCTCCGCTGGGCAGGCCCAAGTCCGAGGCTTCCGCGCGATCCAGCACGACCTTGTCCGTCTCGATCGT
>JBKBXP010000578.1:0-540 GCA_046314035.1 Pseudorhizobium sp.
ATCAACGAGCTGTCACGCTTCCGCAATGCGGAGATGGTCTGGTGCCAGGAAGAGCCCAAGAACATGGGCAGCTGGTCGTTCATCGATCCCTACCTGGAGTGGGTGCTTGCCCATATCGACGCCAAGTATCAGCGTGTTCGCTACACCGGTCGTCCGGCTGCGGCCTCGCCTGCCACAGGCCTGATGTCGAAGCACCTGGCACAGCTTGAAGCATTCCTTGAAGACGCGCTCGGCAGCTGATCCTCAGCCGCCACCGCGACACCCAATAACGGCATCCTAGAGAAAACGGAAACAGACCATGGCCACCGAAATCCGCGTCCCGACCCTCGGGGAATCCGTCAGCGAAGCCACCGTCGGCACCTGGTTCAAGAAAGTCGGCGACACCATCAAGGCCGACGAGCCGCTCGTCGAGCTGGAAACCGACAAGGTCACGGTCGAGGTTCCGGCACCGGCGTCGGGCGTGCTGACCGAGATCGTTGCCCAGAATGGTGAGACCGTCGGTCTCGACGCCCTTCTCGGACAGATCTCCGAAGGTGGCGC
>JBKBXP010000579.1:0-537 GCA_046314035.1 Pseudorhizobium sp.
TGCCGAAAAGGGTGTGCGCCTACCGGTGATGATTTCGGGGACGATCACCGATCTCTCCGGCCGCACGCTGTCGGGGCAGACGCCGTCGGCGTTCTGGTATTCCGTCCGCCACGCCAACCCCTTCACCATCGGCCTGAACTGCGCGCTCGGCGCCGACGCCATGCTGCCGCATCTGCAGGAACTCTCCACGGTCGCCGATACCTTCATCTGCGCCTATCCGAACGCTGGCCTGCCGAACGAATTCGGACAGTACGACGAGTCGCCCTCGGACATGGCCCGACAGGTCGCGGAATTTGCCCGCCAGGGCCTGATCAACGTCATCGGCGGCTGCTGCGGCTCGACGCCGGAGCATATCCGCGCGATCGCCGAGGCCGTTTCCGGACATGCCCCGCGCGAGGTGCCCGAGCACAAGCCGTTCATGGCGCTGGCCGGTCTCGAGCCCTTCGTGCTCACCAAGGAAATCCCCTTCGTCAACGTCGGCGAGCGGACGAACGTCACGGGCTCTGCCAAGTTCCGCAAGCTGATCACCGCCGGCGA
>JBKBXP010000580.1:0-537 GCA_046314035.1 Pseudorhizobium sp.
GTCGAGGCCGTCCACAGCCAGGATCAAGGATAATCGGATGCCCCAGTACACGCCCCCCGTCCGCGACACCCGCTTCATCCTCGAGCATGTCGTCGGCCTCCAGAACTACAGCAATCTGCCCGGCTTCGACGCCGCCACCCCCGACGTGGTCGAGGCGGTGCTGGAGGAGGGCGGCCGCTTCGTCGCCGAAGTGCTGTTCCCGATCAACCAGTCGGGTGACCAGGAAGGCTGCACCCGCCACGAGGACGGCCGCGTCACCACGCCCGCCGGCTTCAAGGAAGCCTATCAGCAATATGTCGAGAGCGGCTGGGCGACGCTCGGCAACGCGCCCGAATATGGCGGGCAGGGCATGCCGCACGTCGTGTCGATCGCGTTCCAGGAATATATGATCTCGTCGAACATGGCGTTCGCCATGTATCCGGGCCTCACCCATGGCGCGATCGCCGCGCTCGTCGCCAAGGGTAGCCCCGAGCAGCAGGCGATGTACGTCCCCAAGATGGTGTCGGGCGAATGGGGCGGCACGATGAACCTCACCGA
>JBKBXP010000581.1:0-536 GCA_046314035.1 Pseudorhizobium sp.
TGGCCTGGTTGAGGCCGAGGATCTCCACCTCGGCGCCCTCGCGGCGGAATTTCAGCACGATCATGTCGAGCGCGGCAACGCTGGAGATATCCCAGATGTGCGCGCGGCTGACGTCGATCGTCACCTTATCAAGGGCTTCCCGGAAATCGAAGGCGGCGTTGAAGTCCTCGACCGAGGCGAAGAAGACCTGGCCTTCGACCGTATAGGTGCGGTGCGTGCCGTCGGCCGAGAGGGCCGAGGTGACGCGGAAGATCTGGGCGATCTTCCAGGCAAAGAAGATCGCCGAGAGGAGGACGCCGAGGAGCACGCCGATCGCCAGGTTGTGGGTGTAGACGACGCCGACGACGGTCGCCAGCATGACGATCGACGACGAGCGCGGGTGATCCTTGAGGTTCTTGATCGAGGACCAGGAGAAGGTGCCTATCGAAACCATGATCATGATGGCGACGAGTGCCGCCATGGGGATGCGGCTGACGAGATCGCCGAGCACGAGGATCATGAACAGCAGCAGGACGCCGGCGGCGAAGGTGGAGAGG
>JBKBXP010000582.1:0-535 GCA_046314035.1 Pseudorhizobium sp.
GGGGTCGAGGCACGAGATGGAAGGCTCTATCGCCGCGACGACGAGACCCGCAGCGACAGCTACGCGGAGATCCTTGCTAGGGCAGGACAGCAGGAAATCGTGGGGACGGCCAAGGCCTCTCGCGATCCGGCGGCAGCCGAAGCGCACGCCATGTTCTCGCACGGCGCCGTCTTCGCCGAGGTGAAGGTCGATCCGGATCTCGGGCAGATCCGCGTGACGCGTCTGGTCGGAGCCTTTGCCGCCGGCCGGATCATCAATCCCCGGCTCGTGGAAAGCCAGTATTTCGGCGGCATGATCTGGGGCGTCTCCTTCGCCCTGCACGAGGAGGCGATCATCGACCGCCGAACCGGCCGGATCATGAATGCGGATCTGGCCGAGTATCATGTGCCGATCAATGCGGACATTCCATCGCTCGAGGCGATCCTCATCCCGGAGAACGACCCCTTCGTGAATGCGATCGGCGTCAAGGGAGTTGGCGAGATCGGCATCACCGGCACGGTCGGAGCGATCGCCAACGCCATCTGGCACGCGACGG
>JBKBXP010000583.1:0-534 GCA_046314035.1 Pseudorhizobium sp.
TTCGCCGCCGATCTGCTGCGCGCCCTGCACGACGTCGGGCTGGCACCGGAGGTGGAGTTCATCACCCTGTCCAGCTATGGCGCCGGGACGGTTTCGCAGGGCGTGCGCATCGTCAAGGACATCGACAGCGACGTGAAGGACCGTGACGTCCTGCTGATCGACGACATCCTGGAATCCGGCCGCACGCTGCTGTTTGCCAAGGAACTGCTCTATGAGCGGGGCGCGCGCAACGTCTCGATCGCCGTGCTTCTCGACAAGAGCGTCAAGCGCAAGGAAGAGCTGGAAGCGGACTACGTCGGCTTCGAGTGCCCCGATTACTTCGTCGTGGGCTACGGCATGGACGTCGCCTACGCCTTTCGCGAGCTGCCTTTCGTCGGCGTCGTCACCGGCGATGCACCGGTCGAAAGCTAGCCGGGCGCTCGCACTTCCTTAACCATGGTCGGCGTCAATGGGGCTCGCGTTTACTCCTCGACAACTAAAGTCTGGTGATTTGATCCCAATGTTGAACACAAACGGGAGAAAGCGATCGTCATG
>JBKBXP010000584.1:0-533 GCA_046314035.1 Pseudorhizobium sp.
GGAAGGAGACCCAGTTCGCATTGCGCGCGTGGCTTGCGATCCGCCCCGAAGCCGAGGTCGCCGAGATATTCCTCAATGCCAACGGGCAGCCGATGACACGCGACGGGTTTGCGTTCCGTTTGGCCGAGCACGTCAAGACCGCGGCAACGAAGCAGCCGTCGATCCTTGGAAAGCGCGTGACACCGCACGTGCTGCGCCATTCCTGCGCAATGCACACGCTCGCGGCGACAGGGGACATTCGCAAAGTCGCATTGTGGCTCGGCCATGCCAGCATCCAGAGCACCGAGACCTATTTGCGCGCCGATCCCGAGGAGAAGCTGCAGATTCTCGCGGCGCACGGCGCTCCTGCCATCAAGCCCGGGCGCTTCAAGCCGCCATCCGATGCCCTGATCACGATGCTCACCGACGTTCGAAGGCGGGCCTAGCCCGTCTCCGGACAACCCCCTGGCACTCATATTATCTGGAGTGAAATCATGGAAAACCGAAGGAAACCTGCGCCTACCGCCGCCACGCTCGACATAAACTGCGACTGC
>JBKBXP010000585.1:0-532 GCA_046314035.1 Pseudorhizobium sp.
CGGCGACGCGGATGCCGTACCGGTCGCTGCCGCTGGCGTAGGGACCGTCCGTGTCGCCGTCGTCGTCTTCATCTTCATAGCTATCGATGTCGTCGGTGATCGAGATGCCGCCGCCCATCGTCAGGTCGCCCGTCTGGCCGGCGTTGAGCAGGATGCCGGTGTCGCCGTCCTCGGCCTCCTCCATCGTGATCAGGGAGCCTTCTTCCAGGACGATGTCATTGTCCGAATCGCCGGTGATGGCGACGCCGCCGGTCATCACGACGGAGCCGTCCTGGGACACGGTCACGTCGGCCGCAGAACCGCTGGATACTGTCGAGGTCAGGACCGGCGTCTTGCGCTCGCTGGAGATGTCGACCTGGGCATGGGCGGCCGAAGCCAGCACGAGCGGCGCGATGGCGGCCGCTGTGGCGAACCTTGAAAGCATGTTGAGCACAAATCCCGACGACGACATTGTCGCGTCTACAGTTCGTGGTCCCGGTGGCGGTTGTACGGTGAACTTGTTGCGCCGATGAAGCGGGGACGACCGAAGGGA
>JBKBXP010000586.1:0-531 GCA_046314035.1 Pseudorhizobium sp.
CCGTTCTATTCGGCGATCTTCTGGGGCCTCGTGCTGGCGATCCTGTTCTTCCCGCTCCACGTCAGGATCGAGCGGGCGCTGAAGGGTCGCTCCAATGCCGCCGCCGCACTCTCGGTGCTCGTCTGCCTCTGCCTCGTGATTGTTCCAGGGCTCATCATCCTGACCTTGCTGGTGCAGCAGGGCAACGACGTCTATCAGAGAATCAACAGCGGCCAGATCGACATCCGGCAGATCCTGACCCAGATGCAGCAGGCGCTTCCGCTGTTCATCCAGACGCGCATAGAGGCCTTCGAACTCACCGGCTTTCAGGAACTGCAGGAGCGATTTTCCGGTGCCGTCATGAGCGGCGGCAGATTCTTTGCTGGTCGTGCCTTGAGCTTTGGCCAGAACACCGTGCAGTTCTTCATCGCCTTTGGCGTCATGCTGTATCTGCTGTTCTTCCTGTTTCGCGACGGCCGATCCCTGGCAAGGACCATCCGCAGATCGATCCCGCTCAGCAACGGGCATACGAGCAAGTTCATGGCGAAATTC
>JBKBXP010000587.1:0-531 GCA_046314035.1 Pseudorhizobium sp.
GGCTTAAATACATTCCAGGGATTTTCTGTTGCTGGCTTGGGCTTATTCAGCATATCCGGATGATAGACTTCAATCCGGTTTCGGCCAGACTTCTTGGCTTGATATAAGGCGATATCGGCTTGTTTGATCAGATCTTCCAGAGTCTGGGTATGGGATTCTAGTTCTGCAACACCGATCGAAATGGTGAACCGGATGGCATGATTGGATTCAACATAAATATACTGCTTTTGAATTGCACAACGAATTCGTTCTGCAATCACCAGGCTGTCTTGTAGCTGAGTATCTTCCAGGAGAGCGATAAACTCTTCCCCGCCAAAACGTGCCAGTACATCGCTATGCCGCATTTCTTTACGGGTCACCTCAGCAATCAGTTGTAGCACCCGATCACCGACATCATGCCCATAGCTATCATTAATATTTTTAAAATGATCCACATCAAACATCAACAGGCAGCTACTGGCATGTTTGGGCCATTGATGAATAGAGCGTTCAGCCATATCGACAAAATGGCGACGGTTGTAGAGCTGGGTC
>JBKBXP010000588.1:0-531 GCA_046314035.1 Pseudorhizobium sp.
CATGCGACAGATCGAGCTGATTGGGCGCAGCGTCTTCGATCTCGGCCTTGCGGCCGGCGGTCATGACGGGCTTCAGGATGCGCTCGATTCGGCCTTTGCAGGACGTTCGGGATCCTTTGTCGCCCGGATGTCGGCCGCAACCGTCACCGGCGACATGCCCGCTCGCTTCAGCCCGCTTCGGGCTGCAGACGGCAGCATCAGCGGTGCCATCCTGACGCTTGGGGACTGCGAGCCGGTCTATGGTGGCGTCGCCGCCTGATCAAAGCCGACGCTCATCGTGCCGGTCTCACGGGTCGGGTTCGTCCCGACCGGTTTCTCTCAATCCGTGACGCCCTGAAGCAGATGTTCGCGCTCGAAGGCGATGTGGCGTCTGATACCCTCGAAGAAGCCGCGCAACATGTAGCCGACGGCCTCCATGTTCACACGATCTCCGGATCCCAGCTTCAGCAGCGCATCCGTCAGTTCCTCGGCGAAGCACTCGTCCTCGCAATGTTCAAATTTCAGACGTTCAAGCGTCGGTCCCAAGGCGTC
>JBKBXP010000589.1:0-530 GCA_046314035.1 Pseudorhizobium sp.
CGAGGTCGAGGAATGCCACATGATCGCCAGCAGCTTTGACTATCTGCTCAAGGTCCGCACCGCCGACATCCGCCGCTACCGCGAAGTGCTGGGCGAACGCATCTCCAGCCTGCCGCACGTCGCCAGCACATCGACCTTCGTCGCGATGGAGACGATCCGAGATGCGGGGGGCTGACCAGACCGATCAGCCCCCCGCGCTGCTCAGAAATCGAAGCGGAGCGCCCCCGAGATGGTCCGGCCATTCGCGGCGCGCGCAAAGCCGATACCGTTGGCCGGCACGCTCGCCTGGTTCACTTCGAAGATGCCGAGGGTATCGAACGCATTGTTGACGTTCACCGCCAGGCTGCCGCCCTTGAACAACTTCACCTGCGCGAACAGGTCGACCGTGGTAAAGCCGGGCATGACCAGCAGGTTCGAGTCCTGCGCAAAGCTCTTGGTGATCGTCACCGCGCTGGCACCGATGGTCGCCCGGCCCAGATCGGCTGAGCCCGTGGCGGTCAGCGTCCAGTCGGGCTGGTGGCGCGGCACCT
>JBKBXP010000590.1:0-529 GCA_046314035.1 Pseudorhizobium sp.
CCCAAAAATCTATTGGAAGCATATTGATTTTCGTCTCACACTGGGTGCACAACGACGGAGACGACGCATGGCATCCAATCGCAGATCCTTCAACGCCCTTGCCGCCGCCGCGACGCTGGCCGCCCTGCTGCCGGGGCGTGCCTTCAGCGCGGACAAGCCGCTGGTGCTGGGCTTCAGCCAGGTGGGTGCGGAAAGCGAATGGCGCACCGCCAACACCGAGTCGATCAAGTCGGCCGCCAAGGACGCAGGCATCACCCTGAAGTTCTCCGACGCGCAGCAGAAGCAGGAGAACCAGATCAAGGCCATCCGCTCGTTCATCGCGCAGAAGGTGGACGTGATCGCCTTCTCGCCGGTGGTGGAGTCGGGCTGGGAGACGGTGCTGCGTGAAGCCAAGGCCGCCAAGATCCCGGTGGTGCTGACCGACCGCGCCGTCAACGCCAAGGACGATTCGCTCTACGTCACCTTCATCGGATCGGATTTCACCGAAGAAGGCCGCAAGGCCGGCCGCTGGCTGGTCGACAAGATGAAG
>JBKBXP010000591.1:0-528 GCA_046314035.1 Pseudorhizobium sp.
TCAACCGCAAGCTTGAAGGGCTGGATAAAGTCTATCTCAAGGCTGTCGAGGACGTGAGTTTCACCGTGCAGCAGGGCGAGACCTTTGCTCTCGTCGGCGAAAGCGGTTCGGGCAAGTCAACCATCGCACGGCTGATCGTGGGCTTGCTGCAGCCGACGGCGGGTGAAGTCTTCTTTGAGGGCCAGTCGCTGGCCAAGGGCCTGTCGGGGGCCGAGGCGCGGCGCCTGCGTCGTCGGTTCCAGATGATCTTTCAGGACCCGCTGGCCAGTCTCAATCCCCGCTGGCGGGTGACCGATATCATCGCCGAACCCCTGCGGGTGTTTGAAGGCAGCATGAACGACAGCGCGCGCCGTCTGCGGGTGGGCGAACTGCTTACCCTTGTCGGACTGGCGCCCGAGGATGGCACGAAGTTCCCCCACCAGTTTTCCGGGGGGCAGCGGCAGCGCATCGCGATTGCCCGGGCCTTGGCCGCCAATCCCGATTTCATCGTTTGCGACGAGCCGACGTCGGCGCTGGACGTGTCGGTGC
>JBKBXP010000592.1:0-527 GCA_046314035.1 Pseudorhizobium sp.
GGCGGCGGGGTGGATTCGCTGTTCGGGCAGGACGGCGCCGATCAGCTCTTCGGCGATGCCGGGATCGACTATCTCGTCGGCGGCGCGGGCAACGACACGCTCGACGGCGGCGAGGATGCCGATGCGCTGTACGGCGAGGATGGCGACGACATTCTGATCGGCGGGGCGGGCTTCCACACCGACATCCTGGTCGGCGGTGCGGGCAATGACGTGCTGCGCGGCGACAGCGGCCTTGGCGATTATGACCGGATGGACGGTGGCGCGGGCGACGACGCCTATTATGTCGACACCCCCGACGACCTGACGTTCGAGGCGGCCAATGGCGGCACCGACACGGTCTATGCCACGATCAACGGCGCGGGTTACTATCTCTACGCCAATGTCGAGAATCTGGTGCTGGGCGGCAACACGCCGTTCGGGGTCGGCAACGAGCTCGACAACCGCATCACCGGCAGCGCGGCGTCGAACTGGCTGCTGGGCGGCGCGGGGAATGACGTGCTCAATGGCGGCGCGGGCAACGACGTGCT
>JBKBXP010000593.1:0-526 GCA_046314035.1 Pseudorhizobium sp.
TGGTTTCGACAACCGCGTCGGCAAGGCTGTCGGTGACCACGATTTCCAACCGGACCTTTGGCACGAAGTTCACGGCATATTCAGCGCCGCGATAGATTTCGGTATGACCAGACTGGCTGCCGAAACCCTTGATCTCGGTGACCATCATGCCGCGCACCCCGATGGTGGTAAGTGCTTCGCGCACCTCCTCCAGCTTGAACGGCTTGATTGCTGCAATGATTAGTTTCACGTCCTTCCCCTTCTTTCTGTGGGGCCCGGGGTTGGGCCCTTGCACATAACAAGCCGCCTTTCGAACGTGCAGAACAAGAAACCGACGGCGGATGTCTGCCTGAATGCGCGCCCTTTTGCACAATTTTTATACTTATTGTGCGGTTTGATTAATTTTTGTGCGGGCCATATATCCGAATCGTGAAGGCCAACTCTCCACAACCCGGGCTATTCGGGCTAGAGTCGGGCAAAACAACATGGCTTTAACGGTTGGGCAGGCAATGGCAGCATCGGGCAACGGGCGGGGAAAACTGACAGC
>JBKBXP010000594.1:0-526 GCA_046314035.1 Pseudorhizobium sp.
CTGATGAAGGGCGGGCATGGCACAGGTGCCGACTGTACCGATCTGCTGGTCACCGCTGCGGGCATCACCCGCCTGACGGCCCCGCGCCAGACCACCCGCAACACCCATGGCACCGGCTGCACCCTGTCGGCGGCGATTGCGGCGGGGCTCGCGCAGGGCATGGCGCTGCCGGATGCCGTCACCCGCGCGCATGCCTATCTGCAAGGCGCGATTGCGGCGGCGGATAGCCTTGGTGTCGGATCAGGCCGCGGTCCGGTGCATCACTTTTACCGGGTCTGGGCCGATGTCTGACGTCACCGTCATCGGGGCCGGGGTTGCCGGTCTTTGTGCCGCCTATGCGCTGTGCCGCGCCGGTCTGACCCCGCGTCTGATCGACCGGGCGGGCGCACCCGGAGCACATGGCTGTTCATGGTGGGCGGGCGGCATGCTGGCCCCGTTTTGCGAAGCGGCACAGGCAGAACCCGCCATCGTGGCGCATGGCCAGACCGCCGCCGCGTTCTGGTCCGGCGTGACGCATGTTGTCTCT
>JBKBXP010000595.1:0-525 GCA_046314035.1 Pseudorhizobium sp.
AGCCGATGCCGAGCCCCTGCAGCGTCAGCAGCAGGCCGACGAGAACCAGCGGCGTTCCTGCCTCAAGTTGCGACATCAGCAGAAGCGCCACGATGTTCAGCGTCACGCCGATCAGGACGAAGGGCTTATAGCGGCCGTAGCGGGCGATCAGCCGGCCGGCGGAGAGCGATCCGCAGACGATGCCGCCGGTGACGCAGATGAAGAAGAGGCCGGCGACGCTCGGCGAAAGACCGGTGGTCGTCTGCAGGAAGAGCGCGAGATAGTTGACGAGCCCGATGCCGACGCCGCCGCTCGTCAGCGCAATGACGATGAACAGCGGGAACGTCGGGTCGCGAAAGAGGCGCAGCGGCATGATCGGCTCGGGGGCGCGCCGTTCCACCGCGATGAAGAGGGCGATGCAGAGGAGGCCTGCAGCGGCGACCGCGACGTTCTGCCAAGCGGTGAGCGTGCCGAAGATCTGCATGCCGTCGGCAAACAGCACCACGGAGGTGGTGAAGCCGGCCAGCAGCAGCGCGCCGAGGTAAT
>JBKBXP010000596.1:0-524 GCA_046314035.1 Pseudorhizobium sp.
TTCTAGACTCGATCCAGCGCGCCAAGGACGAAGGCAAGTAAGTTCTCAGGCGGACGCGAGAGCGTCTAACCGCGATTTCAAATCCTCCGGGTCGCCCTCGATCCGGAGGATTTTTTGTCTTGAGGTTTCGCCGGAGACGACTGCTATCGTCGACTTCGGGACCTTCAAGGATTTCGAAAGCAGGGCGATCAGCGCCTTGTTGGCCTTGCCCTTTTCCGGCACGGCGGTCACACGTGCCTTCAGATGCGCCAGCCCGTCGGCTGAAACTTCCACCCCGTCAAACGCATCGCGCCCGCCGTTCGGTGTCAGCCGGACGGCGAGCAGGAGATGGTCATGGCCTAAACGGTAGGCGCTTGTCACGCCACCAGCGGGTAGATGCTGTTCCAGAGGAAGGAACGCAGGAAGAAGATGATCAGCAGCAGGATAATCGGCGAAATGTCGATGCCACCGAGATCCGGCATGAAGCGGCGGATCGGGCGGAGGGCCGGTTCGGTGACGTTGTGGAGGAACTGCCCAAGCGTCGC
>JBKBXP010000597.1:0-523 GCA_046314035.1 Pseudorhizobium sp.
CGGTGGTGCCGCCGCAGGCGATGGCGCGGCGGGGCCTTGCGGTGGTGCCGCAGGGGCGGATGATCTTTCCGCTGCTGAGCGTGCGCGAGAATATGGAGACGGCCTATGCCCTGCTGCCGCGGGCGGAGCACCGGATACCGGACGAGATCTTCGAGCTGTTCCCGATCCTGAAGGAATTCCTCCACCGGCGCGGCGGCGATCTGTCGGGCGGGCAGCAGCAGCAGCTGGCGATCGCGCGGGCGATGATCATGAAGCCGCGCGTGCTGCTGCTTGATGAGCCGACGGAAGGAATCCAGCCCAACATCATCCAGCAGATCGGGCGGGTGATCGAGTATCTCAAGGGCAAGGGGGATATGGCGATCATTCTGGTCGAGCAGTATTTCGACTTTGCCTATGGTCTGGCCGACCGCTTCTATGTCCTCAAGCGGGGAGAGGTGGCGCTGGAGGGCGACAAGGCCACCCTGTCGAAAGAGGTGCTGCGGGCCACGGTTTCGGTGTGAGACCGGGCCTGGCCACCGGGGGT
>JBKBXP010000598.1:0-523 GCA_046314035.1 Pseudorhizobium sp.
CGAAGAAATAGTCTTCCGTCAGCGACAGCACATTGGCGCTCGCATCGAAACGCCCGCGGGCGTCGATCGTGAACCGGTTCTGGAAGCCGCCCAGTCTCCCGATGGTCATTCCATAGCCGCGCAGCGTGCCGGAGAAGAACTCCTCCAGAATGAACCTGGGCTCTCTGTCTGCAAAATCCTCAAGTTTCAAGGCATCTCTCCTGGTTTGCCGATTGGTCCGGTGAAACACGGGGGAGGCGGCTCCGGTTCCCCAGGGGTTCAAAGAGGTGCTTTGGCCCCTTACGCTTTTGCCGCCGCCGCGCTATCTGGTCGTCAGACAACCCATTCTCGAGGAGGATCACCATGGGCAAGCGGATCGTATTCACCGGCGGCAGCGGCAAGGCGGGGCGCCACGTCGTGCCCTATCTCCTGGACAAGGGACACAAGGTGCTGAATGTCGACCGCGCCGTGCTCGACGTCCCAGGCGTGCACACCCTGCTGACCGACGTCACCGATGCCGGCGAGGTCTTCAACGCACTCTCCT
>JBKBXP010000599.1:0-522 GCA_046314035.1 Pseudorhizobium sp.
GAACAACGGGCTATGAGGAGGCCGCGGCACAGGGGCTCGTGGCGGGACTCAACGCCGGACGACGCGCCGGAGGCAGCTCCGCCTATCATTTCAGCCGCTCGACCTCTTATATCGGGGTCATGATCGATGATCTGACTTCGCGTGGTGTGACCGAGCCTTACCGCATGTTTACATCTCGCGCCGAGTATCGCCTCTCGCTCCGCGCCGACAATGCCGACGTTCGACTGACACCGGAAGCGATGTCGCTCAATCTCGTGGGCAGTGCCCGCGCCGAACGTTTCGGAGAGTACCTCGAGGAGCTGTCGGTGTGGCGTGAGAAGCTTCGCTTGCTTTCCATGACGCCCACAGAGGCGGAAGCACGCGGCCTCAAGGTCAACAAGGACGGGCAGCGCCGCACCGCCTTCGAACTTCTCGGTTATCCCGACGTGGACGTGGGAAGTCTGCAAGGCAGTTGGCCGGAACTTGCTGATGTTTCGCCACGCGTCGCCGAAGCGCTGGAGATCGAGGCCGGATATTCTGTTT
>JBKBXP010000600.1:0-521 GCA_046314035.1 Pseudorhizobium sp.
TCTGGTGAATGACGATGAACAGCAGCTCGTCATGCTCGTCCGAGATCGGATGCTGTGCGCTCAGCAGCTGGTCGAGGGCGAGGTAGCGCCCATAGGTCATCGGATCGGTCACGCGGACGCTCCGACAAACCGGACAAAGCGGACAAAAAATGCGTGTGTACGGGCGGTGTCAGCCGGGGCGGGGGGCAGGGTTGGTCGCATGCGATACGACTAACCCAGCCGGGGGGTTGTAGGAAATGGGTTTTCACACCACGGGGTCGGAAAGGCGGAGCTGCGCTCCGCTCTACCCCTCTCCAAGCTACGCTAGGCAGCAAGCTGCCAAGCTTCGCTATCCTCTCCCCTATCAAGGGGAGAGGGCAGAAAGGTCGCTAGTCCCGCAGCAGTTCGTTGATGCCGGTCTTGCTGCGGGTCTGGGCGTCCACCGTCTTCACGATCACGGCGCAGTAGAGGCCGGGCTTGCCATCCTCGGCGGGGAGGGTGCCGGGGACGACGACGGCATAGGGCGGCACTTCGCCGCGATA
>JBKBXP010000601.1:0-520 GCA_046314035.1 Pseudorhizobium sp.
AGGATTCGCCACCGACGGCACCAATGAAGTCAACTGTCAATCGGCGTGGTAACGGGACCCCCTATCGGCTTCCAAAAAGGACTCCTGCCTCTGCAACACTTCGATACGGTGTGACCTGCCACTGAACTTTCATCCGGCTGCGATTAGAGCGATACAATGCCATAATCTTCGGGCCTGATCCACGGACAAGGTGTCCGCCCGCCGCCGCGAACGTGAGGCGCGGAAAACGTCAGGAGGCGGCATAGGAAGCGGAGCCGACCGCTTTAGGGACGGCTCCGCCAGCAGTGTTAGGAGTCTTCCTCGCACTCGGTAATCTCGCATTCCGACTCGTCGGTCGTGCGATTGGCACACTCGTTCAGAGCACGCTCTATCGCCCCGTCCTCGGTGTCGTAGCTGTGGCTGTACCCGAAGGTACCTTCATCAGAAACGGCGGCACAGCCCCAAGCGAACGCAGGTGTGCTGGCACTTGCGGCGCAGGCAATAGCTAGAGCGACGGAAGCCAGTCCCGCGCGAATGATCT
>JBKBXP010000602.1:0-520 GCA_046314035.1 Pseudorhizobium sp.
GTGATTGCGGCGATGCGGTTCATGCTGGACAATCCCGCATGATTGACCCCGAAACCCTCCCCTACCGTCCCTGCGCGGGCTTCATGCTGGTGAACCGCTTGGGGCAAGTTTTCGTCGGCCAGCGCATTGATCCATCAGCGCACGGTTTCTGGCAGATGCCGCAGGGCGGGATCGACAAGGGCGAGGATGTGCGCGCCGCCGCGCTGCGCGAACTGCACGAGGAAATCGGCGTTGCCCCCCACATGGTCGAAGTGATCGCCGGGGCCTCGCGCCCGATCCGCTACGATCTGCCGCCCGCACTGGTCGGCAAGGTGTGGAAGGGCAAATATCGCTGGCAGGAACAGCACTGGTTCCTTGGCCGGGTCCTAGGGCAGGACGCCGACATCGACCTTGAAGCCCACGATCCGCCCGAATTTAACGAATGGCGCTGGATCGAGCCTGCGCTGCTGCCCGACCTGATCATCCCCTTCAAACGTGCGGTGTACGAAGAAGTTCTGGCCGAGTTCCGAGGACTTATCTA
>JBKBXP010000603.1:0-519 GCA_046314035.1 Pseudorhizobium sp.
TTGAAAAACAACGGGTTGCATATTGCCTTGCAGGTGGATGCGTCCGCCCCGACCGGCCGGGACGATCTGGCGCATGTGTCGGATATCCGGCTGGAATCGGCGATGTCGGCGATCATGGATTGCGAGGATTCCGTCGCCGCCGTCGATGCCGCCGACAAGGTACTGGCCTATGCCAACTGGCTGGGGTTGATGAAGGGCGATTTGTCGGAGGGGATCGTCAAAGGTGGCAAGGAAACCGTGCGCCGCCTGAACCCCGACCTGAGCCTGACCGCCCCGGATGGAGGCACACTGACGCTGAAAGCACGCGCGCTGCTGTTGGTGCGCAATGTCGGTCATCTGATGACCAACCCCGCAATCCTGACCGAAGATGACAGCGAAATCGGCGAAGGCATCATGGATGCTTTCCTCACCACACTGTGCGCGATGCATGATCTGAAAAAGACGGGCGGCACGCGAAATTCCACGCAAGGCTCGGTTTATGTGGTGAAGCCAAAGATGCATGGCCCCGAAGAGGTGGCC
>JBKBXP010000604.1:0-518 GCA_046314035.1 Pseudorhizobium sp.
CCTGCTCGACTGCGAAACCATGTTCGCCGCGCGCGAACTGCTGGCGACAATGGGCTCGACGCTGATTGAAGGCCGCCAGACCGGCCTGAAATATGATGTTTCGAATCTCGCTGCGGTCAATTTCAACTCGACGCTGAACGGCATCGAGACCGCCGACGCGATCCTGCTCGTCGGCACCAACCCGCGCTGGGAAGCGCCGCTGGTCAACACGCGCATCCGCAAGGCGATCAAGCAGGGCGCGAAGGTTTTCGCGATCGGGCCGGAGACGGAGCTGACCTACACGGTCGAATGGCTCGGCACCGATCTGTCCCTGCTCGGCAACCTGCCGGAGGCTGCGGCGAAAATCTTCACCGATGCCAAGGCGCCGATGGTGATCGTCGGTGGCGGTGCGCTGAAGGGTGCGCATGGCGCGAGCCTGAAGCTGGTCGATCAGTTCAATCTGGTGCGCACGCTCGAGGATGGTTCGGCCTGGAACGGCTATAATGTCGTTCACATGGCGGCCGCGCGCATGGGCGGGC
>JBKBXP010000605.1:0-517 GCA_046314035.1 Pseudorhizobium sp.
TGGCGATCGGCGTCAGCAGTTCCAGGAGGAGGTTGAGGTCTTCACGCTCCGCCTCATCGGTCGACGCCGCCCGCTCATCGACCAGGAGGGCACAGTATAGACAAAGGTGCAGGCCGCCCTCGGCGATGATCTTCTGCTGCATGAGCATGCGGGCGACGTCGGGATGCTCGATGATCGGCACCGCGGCCGGATCCGTTCCACCGAGGCGTCGCCCCTGGCGTCGCTCCCCGGCATAGGTCACGGCGTGCCGATATCCCGCCAGGGCCGTGGCCGCGGCGGACGCCCCCACGCCGATGCGGGCTTCGTTCATCATGTGGAACATATAGCTCAGCCCTCGATGGGGCTCTCCGACGAGCTCGCCCTCGCACGTCAGGGTCTCGCCCAGGGAGAGGACCGTATTGGTCGTGCCCCGATTACCCATCTTGCGGTTCAACCCGACGAGGTCGATCCCGTTTCGCGCGCACGGGTTCCCGTCGGAGTCCACGACGAACTTGGGCACGATGAAAAGGCTTATGCC
>JBKBXP010000606.1:0-517 GCA_046314035.1 Pseudorhizobium sp.
GGCCGCCACAAGCCCAGTCGATACCCTGAGACGATGGGACAATTCCGTCTGCGACACCCTTGCCAAATCCTGCGGCTTTGCGCATAACGCAGCCGTCCGGATGGGTGTCCGAGTGGTTTAAGGAACCGGTCTTGAAAACCGGCGTGCGGGAGACCGTACCGTGGGTTCGAATCCCACCCCATCCGCCACAAGCACAATTGTCCATTCCGCAGACATCTGTGATCGCACGCGCCGGATCCCCAGTGCCCGCCCCCCAACCTGAAGTGTGCCCTAGTGCGATAGCCCTGCGGAGCTGCCCGAAAAGATTTCGCGTGCCGCGCCAGGGAGGAACTCTGTTTTCCGAAAGATCGATCAGATTGTAATGATTGATTTAGCCGATCACCAAGGCCCGTGTCCTATTCTGGATCAAGGCAGGTTGGCAGGATTGGTTTCATGCGTGTGACGGTGGCCCTGATGATCGCGGCGGTATTCAGTATCCTGGCGATCAAATATTCCGAGCAATCCCTCGGTGGTGGAC
>JBKBXP010000607.1:0-517 GCA_046314035.1 Pseudorhizobium sp.
ATACAGCCGTATGAATCTGACGGCTGCTCAGCTCGCGACCCAGCGCGCGGTGATGCAGGCTATATGGCCCTATATGATCGGCCTCGGCGCGATCTTTTCCGCCGTGCTGTATGGGGTGCTGGCCGCTGTGCAGTGGCGGATGATGACGCGGGTCATCCCCCTGATCATGCTGGCCATGATCGCCTACAGTCTGGTCGCCAATATCGGGATGCGCCTGCTGGAAAGCTTCCGCGGGCCTGAACTGCCGCTGTGGATCATGCTTCTGGTCTGGCCGGCGTCGCTCGTCTCGGCCGTCATCTATGTCGCCTCCCTTCAGGGGGCCATGCTGTTGCACCGTCTCCGGCGCGAGCCCTGAGGTCGATCTTTCCGGAGGCGGGGCGGCCGGCGGCGCACAGATAGGCGCGTCGTCACCCTCCAGCGCGCCTAATTCCGAAAAAGAATCCTAGTCTTTTCAAATGGCTGGAAAAAAGAATCACAATCGACATAGCGCACCTCGAACCGGGGTTATGATCCTCCC
>JBKBXP010000608.1:0-516 GCA_046314035.1 Pseudorhizobium sp.
TCCCATCGAAATAGTCGGCGAGGTGCCGTGGCAGATCGTCGATCCCGTCGTCGACTTCGACGTAGCCTTGATCTTCGAGGAACCGGACGAAGCGCCTGACCCTTGCTGCTTGGTCAGCCTTGTAGTGCGCTTGCTGCGCCGAATACCGGTGGCACCGGCACCGATGCTTCTCGAACCGCCGGACAGCCTGATCGTCAATCGTGCGGATCGCGGTCCTATGCCGTTCCAGCCAATGCAGGAAATGGCGGACCGCCGCGCCATACAGAACCGCACAGCCTGACTTCTCGTCGAGGGACAGAGAGGAGAGAAATGCGGCGAGAAGAGCGCCGTGACTGGGCGAATCTTCGACCCGGAGCGGGGCAGTCCGAAACGGCAGTGATGATCGTGTTCGCATGTTGGCTCCTTCGACTTGCTGAGGTCGACGGAACCGTAGTTATCTGGAGTGAAATCATGGAAAACCGAAGGAAACCTGCGCCTACCGCCGCCACGCTCGACATAAACTGCGACTGCAAAGAA
>JBKBXP010000609.1:0-516 GCA_046314035.1 Pseudorhizobium sp.
ACGCACCAGCATGTTCTTCGCCGTCCCCTGCACCAGCGTCTGGGTTGCCAGCACGTGCTCGACCTCGGAGGTGCCGATGCCGTGCGCCAGCGCCCCGAAGGCGCCATGGGTCGAGGTGTGGCTGTCGCCGCAGACGATCGTCATGCCGGGCAGGGTAAAGCCCTGTTCTGGCCCCACGATGTGGACGATGCCCTGCCGCTTGTCCTTCTCGGAGTAGTATTCGACGCCGAAGTCATGGGCGTTCTGGGCCAGCGCCTCCACCTGGATGCGGCTTTCCTCGTTCTTGATGCCGATATGGCGGTCCGGCGTCGTGGGTACGTTGTGGTCGACGACTGCCAGCGTCTTCTGCGGCGCACGCACCGTGCGGCCGGCCAGCCGCAGCCCCTCGAAGGCCTGCGGGCTCGTCACCTCATGGACGAGGTGACGGTCGATGTAGAGGAGACAGGTTCCGTTGTCGTCGCTGACGATATGGTCGTCCCAGATCTTGTCGTACAGGGTGCGGGGTGCGCTCATGGC
>JBKBXP010000610.1:0-515 GCA_046314035.1 Pseudorhizobium sp.
GATGCCGTCAGCCCCGAAGGCTTCTTCTACGCGCCCGATCCGAGCTCGCAGCTCGCCTGCACCATCGGCGGCAATATTGGCATGAACTCCGGCGGTGCCCACTGCCTCAAATACGGGGTCACCACCAACAACCTGCTGGGCGTCAAGATGGTGCTCGTCGACGGAACCGTCATCGATCTCGGCGGCAAGCATCTCGATGCGGCGGGCTATGATCTGCTGGGCCTCGTCTGCGGCTCCGAAGGCCAGCTAGGTCTCGTGACGGAGGCTACGGTCCGGCTGATTGCCAAGCCGGAAGGTGCGCGTCCCGTGCTTTTCGGCTTCGACAGCTCGGATGCCGCCGGCGCCTGCGTGGCAGACATCATCGGCTCCGGCATCATCCCGGTCGCCATCGAGTTCATGGACAAGCCGGCGATCGAAATCTGCGAGGCCTTCGCGCACGCCGGCTATCCGCTGGACGTAGCGGCCCTGCTCATCGTCGAGGTCGAGGGCTCCGAGGCGGAGATGGAGGCGATGCT
>JBKBXP010000611.1:0-515 GCA_046314035.1 Pseudorhizobium sp.
CGGTGCCGGCCAATACGATGTCGGCCCATCTGGGCGTGCTGTCGCGGGCGGGGCTGATCCGGTCGCAAAGACACAGCCGGTCGATCGTCTATCGCGCCGATCTGGATCGGCTGCGCGAACTGGTGCTGTTCCTGCTGAAGGACTGTTGCGAGGGCCGCGCCGAACTTTGCCAACCCCTGCTGGCCGAACTGGCCCCCTGCTGCGATTGAGGCCTCCCTGGACGTCGTCATCTATCATAATCCCGCCTGCGGGACGTCTCGCAACACCCTGGCCCTGATCCGCCATGTGGGGATCGAGCCGCATGTGATCGAATATCTGAAGACCCCGCCCAGCCGGGCGCTGGTGGCGCAACTGGTCGAACGGATGGGCGGATCGGTGCGCGACATCCTGCGCGAAAAGGGCACGCCCTATGCCGAACTGGGCCTGGACGACGCCCTGTCGGACGACCAGCTGCTGGACGCGATCGAAGCCCATCCCATACTGATGAACCGGCCCATTGTGGTTTCACCCAAGGG
>JBKBXP010000612.1:0-515 GCA_046314035.1 Pseudorhizobium sp.
CCGAGATTATGACCGCTTCGGCGACGTCAGCGGAGGACGCCAAGATCTTCAACAACGCCGCCCAGGCCTGGAACCACGTCACTTATTGGGATCAGTTCGTACCCGGCGGACCTGAACGGCCGGACGGCGAGCTCGCCACCGCGATAGACGATACATTCGGCGGCTATGAGGGTTTCGTTGATCGCGTCGTGACCGTCTCGGACGAGGTGTTCGGCACCGGCTGGGTCTGGCTGACACGCGATGATCAGGATGCGCTCGCCCTGATCGGTTACGAGGATGGAAACAACCCCGTCGCACTCGGCCGTCCGGGTTATCTCGGCATCGATATCTGGGAACACGCCTATTATGTCGATTACGAGAACCGCAAGGAGGAGCATATCCGCGCCGTTCTCGACAAGATCGTGAATTGGCGCGTCATCGCCGACCGCGTCGCCGCGTGATCAAACCCAACGCCTAAAGCCAAGGACAAGGCCTGGCCTACTTTCCCGGGGCCGCGCGCGAGCGCGGTGTCGGTG
>JBKBXP010000613.1:0-512 GCA_046314035.1 Pseudorhizobium sp.
GGCTATCTGCTGTCGAGCTTCCTGTCGCCGCTCACCAACCAGCGCAGCGACGAATACGGTGGCAGCCACGAGAACCGTGCCCGCTATCCGCTCGAGGTGTTCCGTGCCATCCGCGCCGTCTGGCCTGAGAACAAGCCCATCTCGGTACGCCTCTCCTGCCACGACTGGTTCGAAGGCGGCAACACGCCGGAAGACGCGGCGATCTTCGCGCGGATGTTCAAGGAGGCGGGCGCCGACATGATCGACTGCTCGTCGGGTCAGGTCTGGAAGGAGGAGAAGCCCATCTACGGCCGCCTCTTTCAGACGCCCTTCTCCGACAAGATCCGCAACGAGGTCGGCATTCCCACCATGGCGGTCGGCGCAATCTCCGAGGCCGATCACGCTAATTCCGTGATCGCCGCCGGCCGCGCCGATCTCTGCGCCGTCGCCCGACCGCATCTCGCCGATCCGGCCTGGGTGCTGCACGAAGCCGCCCGCATCGGCCTCACCGACATTGCCTGGCCGAAGCAGTA
>JBKBXP010000614.1:0-511 GCA_046314035.1 Pseudorhizobium sp.
CAGGGAGACGGTGAAGCTTGCGCCCTGGCCGGGCGCGCTGCGCGCCGTCAGGCGGCCGCCCATCAACTCGACCAGGTCGCGGCTGATAGCCAGGCCCAGGCCCGAACCGCCATATCGGGCGCTGACGCCTTCGGCCGTCTGGTCGAACGGGTTGAACAGGCGCGCCAGTTGATCGCCCGTCATGCCGGGTCCGGTGTCCTGAACCTCCAGCAGCAGACAATAGCCGGAGGGCTCTTCGGCCCAGGCGTCCAGACGCAGGGTGATTTGGCCGTGAGGCGTGAATTTCACCGCATTGGACATCAGATTGTTCATCACCTGACGGATCCGCATGGCGTCGCCCTTGACGCTGCGCGGCATGCGGGCCGCGCCCTCGACGCGCAGCTTCAGGCCCTTGGCCTCTATCGGTCCGCGCCACAGGCGCAAGGTCTGGGCCAGCATGACGCGCAGGTCGAAGTCGACGGCCTCGACCGTCATCCGGCCGGCGCCGATCTTGGAATGGTCCAGCAGGTCG
>JBKBXP010000615.1:0-511 GCA_046314035.1 Pseudorhizobium sp.
GGAGCAGCGGATGCGGCCTCCCGCTCCGTTGATCTTGCGGCGCTGGCCGCGCTCGCCCGTCCGCTTGCGGCATCTGGGGCTGGGCGGTCCGGCTGGCCCGTCCTGTTGCCGCCGCCGGGGCAGCGCATTGCCGTTGCCAGTGACGTTGCCTTTGCCTTTGCCTATCCGCACCTTTTGCGGGGCTGGCAGGCGGCGGGGGCTGAAATCCTGTCCTTCTCGCCCCTTGCGGACGAGGCGCCGGACGCAGGGGCCGATGCGGTCTATCTGCCGGGCGGCTATCCCGAGCTTCATGCAGGCCAGCTTGCGGCAGCCTCCCGCTTCAAGGCCGGGATGCAGCAGGCGGCGGAACGCGGCGCTGCGGTTTACGGCGAATGCGGCGGCTACATGGTGCTGGGCGAAGGGCTGATCGATGCTGGCGGCGAGAGGCATGCCATGCTGGGTTTGCTGCCGCTCGTCACCAGCTTTGCCGCGCGCAAACTGCATCTGGGCTACCGGCGGCTGACCGCGCTGG
>JBKBXP010000616.1:0-510 GCA_046314035.1 Pseudorhizobium sp.
CGCAGCTCGGCGATCATTTCTGCGGAGGCATCCTGGGGGACCAGAAGAAGCGTCGGGTCCCCCGAGAGATGCATGACCACGAAGACGATCGTGAGCACGCCGAAGATTGCGACGATGGCCTGTATCAATCTCTGTACGGCGTAATTCAACACGATCGTTTCCCCGTCTTTTTACTGCTGCCAGCTCATGTCCATGACGAACATGGCTTCGTTGGCCGTCGGCTCCCACTGCAGGTTCTTGGCTGCACCGTAGAGCGCATAGGCCTGGTAGAGGCCTAGACCCGGTACGTCCTCGCGCAGGATTTCATAGGCCTGCTTGTAGAGTTCCTTGCGCTTTTCCTCGTCGAGGATGGTGCGGGCTTCATCGACCAGGGCGTCGTATTTCTCGTTCTTGTACTTGGCCCAGATGCTGCCGCTGCGAAACAGCGGGAAGATGATGCCGTCGGCATCCTGGCAGGCGCAGGACCAGGCGCCGAAAGCCATGCCACCGGCGTTTTCGGCGTCGCCCTGG
>JBKBXP010000617.1:0-508 GCA_046314035.1 Pseudorhizobium sp.
GTGTCGCTGCCAAACATATACGGACCGGCGAACGCGGAGAACACGCCCCCCGGCTGGTTATAGATGGACTGATAGGCGGCGTTCATTGCGTCCTTCAACCGCGCCAGCGGGGCGGGCCGATAGTTCATCTGAGTCATGGCGACCGTCATCAGCCGAAACATGTCGGCGACATCGTTTCGGTCGCTATTGCCGCGTAGCAAGACCCCGTTCAGCACGGTCCCGATCCCGAACCCGGCCGCTCGCCCCGACAAAAGGCGGGTCAGTTCGTCGGGCGACAGGCCTCCATAGCCGCTGGCCAGCAAGGCGCCGTTGGTCCATATGAGGCCCGGATCGTTGGGGCGTTCGCCCAGCACGCCATGTCCGATCAGCACGCTGACGCGGATCTTGTCTTTTTCGAACGCCGTCTGCTTGAGGTCCAGCTCGACGCCATTGGAGAACAGGACGCGCTCCACGCCCAGACCCGGTACGATCGATGTCGAGGCGACGGTGGCCGGATGACCCGATAGCT
>JBKBXP010000618.1:0-508 GCA_046314035.1 Pseudorhizobium sp.
GCGTCGCCCCGGCCTGTCGACGAGACGTTCTGGCTGGCGCCCTTGATGATCTCATCGAAATCGAAAGCACCGTCGCCGTTCACCGGCAGGTCGGCTTTCGCCAGCTCGACGAGGTTTCCGGTGGCCTTGGTCTGGACCGCCACGGCTTCTTCGCGGAAGGCGTCGCCACGATTGCGGACGTGGTCGGCGAACGTCTCGGCATCGCCCTGCATGGCCGCCGAGCGGCGCTTGATGGCGTCGAGATCCAGACCGTCGACGGTCTGAGCGATTGCCTGGATCCCGCCGATTGTGGCGACCAGAGCGAGGACGATGGTGAAGCGACGCATGTCAGTGGTTCCTCACAGCACGCAACAGTTGCGCTTGCGCCAGACGAGGTAGCCCATGTCCTCGCCCTTCACGGGGAAGGCCCGGCCAGCCTGCGGGGGCATGGTCGAGGCACCTAGAGGCGAGCAGGCATACTTGCCGCTGACGGTCGGGATCGGGTTGGTCATCTGGACGCGGTATTGCT
>JBKBXP010000619.1:0-507 GCA_046314035.1 Pseudorhizobium sp.
TGCGCGGCAAGTATGATGCCGTCAACATCAAGCTCGACAAGACGGGCGGGCTGACCGAGGCGCTTCTGATGCGCGATGCGGCTGTTGAAGCCGGCTTCGAAATCATGGTCGGCTGCATGGTCGGTACATCGCTTGCCATGGCTCCGGCATTTCTGATCGGGCAAGGGGCGGCGTTTGTCGATCTCGACGGGCCGCTGCTTCTGGCGCGGGATCGGGAGCCGGCGATTGCCTATGACGGCGCCGTGATGCCGCTGCCGCCGCGTGGGTTGTGGGGCTGAACAACGTCCCTCCCAAACCCTCCCCACAAGGGGGAGGGCTTAACCCGGGCGCGCCGCCGACGCTCATGCGAGGCAGGCGGCTGCGGCTTGTGCTCTCCCCCTTGTGGGGGAGATGGCCGGCAGGCCAGAGGGGAAGTCATGGACCTGGCGAAGGCCCCTCCCCGACCCACCCCCCAAGGGGGTGGGAGTTGTTTTTAATTACGCGGCCGCCCCTTCCAACAAGGTGTGG
>JBKBXP010000620.1:0-507 GCA_046314035.1 Pseudorhizobium sp.
AAAGAACGGCGCAAGCCTTCACCTTATCGGCCAAGCGCGGTTGCGCGTGCGAAATCACGCTCCTATAACCCGGCCACATTTCAGAAAAGCCGTCGTCGAGACCGGGCCCTCATGAACATTCACGAACACCAAGCCAAAGCCGTACTCGCCGAGTTCGGCGCCCCTGTTCCGCGCGGCTTTGCCGTGTTCACCCCCGAAGAAGCCTTCGAGGCCGCCCAGAAGCTGGGTACGCCGGTCTTCGTGGTGAAAAGCCAGATCCACGCCGGTGGCCGTGGCAAGGGCACCTTCGAGGGCCTGGGCCCCGACGCCAAGGGCGGCGTCCGCGTCGTCAAGTCGGCCGAGGACGTCAAGACCAACGCCGCCGAGATGCTCGGTCGCGTGCTGGTGACCCACCAGACCGGCCCCAAGGGCAAGCAGGTCAACCGCCTCTACATCGAAGAAGGCGCGGCGATCGCCAAGGAATTCTACCTGTCGCTGCTGGTTGATCGCGAGACCTCGATGGTCTCC
>JBKBXP010000621.1:0-503 GCA_046314035.1 Pseudorhizobium sp.
CACCTATGATGATAAGGTATTTTCGCTGGAGGACCGCTGCCCGCATAAGGGCGGCCCGCTGTCGGAAGGCATCGTGCATGGCACCTCGGTCACTTGCCCGCTGCATGCCTGGGTGTTCGACATGAACACCGGGCAGGCGCAAGGCGCGGATGAAGGGGGGGTGCAGACCTTTGCGGTGCGGCTGGAAGCGGGCCGGGTGCTGCTGGATGCCAGCCGTCTTGCCCGGCGCAGCGCCGCATGACCGCCCCTGTGCGCAGCACCTGCCCCTATTGCGGCGTCGGCTGCGGCGTGATCGCCACGCCGGATGGCAAGGGTGGCGTGCAGATCAAGGGCGACCCCGACCACCCGGCAAACCGGGGCCGCCTCTGCGTCAAGGGGGCCGCTCTGGGCGAAACCCTGTCCACTGAAGGGCGGCTGTTGTCGCCAATGATCGCAGGGCGGGAGGCTTCGTGGGACAGCGCGCTGGACGAGGTGGCGGGGCGGTTCTCACAGACCATAGCGCA
>JBKBXP010000622.1:0-256 GCA_046314035.1 Pseudorhizobium sp.
GAAGGACCGGCTGTATTCGAACGCCCTGGTCGAATGGCATTTCTGGATCGCGACGACCGGGATCGTTCTCTACATCACCGCGATGTGGGTCTCCGGCATCATGGAGGGCCTGATGTGGCGCGAATACACGCCCGATGGCTTCCTCGCGAACAGCTTCATCGAGACCGTCTCGGCCAAGCACATCCAGAACGTCATCCGCACCGTCGGCGGCCTGATGTTCCTGAGCGGCACGCTCATCATGTCCTGGAACCTGTGG
>JBKBXP010000622.1:266-503 GCA_046314035.1 Pseudorhizobium sp.
CTGATCGAACCCCATCAACAGCCGGTCGGGTGAGGATCACGCCATGTGGAAGAAGCACGCAAAATTCGAACGTCACTCGCTCTGGCTGGTGCTCGGGATCACCGTCGTCGTCTCCATCGGCGGCATCGTCGAGATCGCCCCGTTGTTCTGGGTCGAGAGCACCATCGAGGAGGTCGAGGGCGTTCGTCCCTATACCCCGCTCGAACTGGCCGGACGGGACATCTACATCGGCGAGGG
>JBKBXP010000623.1:0-503 GCA_046314035.1 Pseudorhizobium sp.
TCCGAAACTGCCGCCGACGCGCATGTTGGCGAACAATTCGGAGAGGAGTTTTTGCGAGCGCTCGGGCACGAGTTCGCGGCGCTGCGCCAGATTGTCGAGCATGGAGGAGCGCATGTAGCGGCTGATCTGGGCTGCGTTATACAAGGCCAGCACCGCCACCGGCATCGCCATCTGCCGGACCTGCTGCAGAAAGGTATCCCAGTCGGTCACCCGCAGGCTGGTGTTGTAGATCGACGGGAACCAGCCGAGGTTGACCGAAAACACCAGGATCAGCACCACGCCGGTAAAGAAGGTCGGCACGGAAAAGCCGATCATGGCGATGAAGGTGCCGACCTGGTCGAACCAGGAATACTGGCGGTAGGCCGAGTAGATCCCGATCGGCACCGCGATGATCACGCCGATCACATAGGCGGAACCGACCACGGTCAGGGTCTGCGGCATCCGTTCGATGATGATGTCCATCACCGGGCTGCGCGACTGCCAGCTGACAATGCGCTGCATGC
>JBKBXP010000624.1:0-502 GCA_046314035.1 Pseudorhizobium sp.
GATGGCTGCTTTCCCGGAATACCATCGAAATCGGGAACGCGGCGCTCCTATGCGATGCGCCATGATCCTGGTGCTTCCCGACGATCACCGTCAAACAGCGGGCCACCATGAGGAGCCAGCTCTGCCTCTGCGAGCATGATTACGGGGCCAGCATCACCCTCGGTGAACAAGGCACGGAAGGCACCTTCGAACCGGATCGCCAACTCGGGATCTATCTTCGTTAGGAGGCGGTGCCATACCGCATCAGGAGCTGATCTTCCTGCCCAGTTTCGACGACAAGACCTCGCCGATGAAGGCGAAGGGCGTGGGTGAGCTTGGAATGTGCGGGGTGGCTGCCGCGGTCGCGAACGCCGTCTACAATGCGACAGGGGTTCGCATTAGAGACTATCCTTTGCCTCTCGAAAAGCACCTCGAACGGCTTCCCTTAGTGAGCTGCCCCCTTCTGAGTGGTCCATCGACTATGACAGTCTGGATCAAGGAAGGGACGACGAATGCCTTCGAA
>JBKBXP010000625.1:0-502 GCA_046314035.1 Pseudorhizobium sp.
TCGACCTCAGCGACATCTACCGCGTTGCCGGCGACAACGGGATCGTCCTCCGGGCTGCCGAGGACTGAACCGCGACGCCCGCGCGCGCACGGGAGCAATCACCATGAGCCGTTACGAGCTACCTCTCTTCCCGCAGCCGATCGAGGCGGGCGTCGCGACCAACCTTGCAATCGGATGGGACGCCCCGCTCGCTACCTATTTCCTGCAGCTCCTCCACATCGATCCTGACACCGAGGAGACAACCGACGTGATCTGGATCGGCACCAACTACGAGGAGCGCCAAGACGTCGACGAGATCATCGACTTGGCCAGTCACTACAGCCCCGAAGCCCGTAGCCACCGCGATCGGCTGATCGCCGATCGCGAGCGGCAGGGCTCGCGCCCGCGCTCGCCGCTGCTCGGCTGAACTGGCGACGCGCTGCCGGAACGCCTACCTTGGCGACATGGCCGAGGACTCCAGACTCGTGGCACTGATCGATCCGCTGATCGCGGCGCGCGGCCT
>JBKBXP010000626.1:0-502 GCA_046314035.1 Pseudorhizobium sp.
ATGCGCATACCGAGCGAACCAAGGTCTGCTGCTGCGCTTGTCATAGTCGTCAGCTGATCGTCGACGTATTGGATCATGAAGCTGAGCGCGTCCGACTGGCTACCGTTGATATTGCCCGCAACAGCAGCCAGCCCTGTCTCTGTAATATCTAGATTGAAGACTGAGAAGCCCGCCTCTAGCGTCGCATCCGTCGCCGCGGTATCATCGACCCAGTAATCGTCTGTGCCGATTTTGACTGCTACCGCCTGATCAGTCGGCTGAGTGGTTGTCAGCTTCACCCACTGGTCGTCATTCACCTGGAGGTAATAGTCTGTGGCATCGTTGGCAGTTGTCTGGCTTCCCACTGTCTCAAAGGTAAAGCCTTCTTCCATCAGGTAGGACGTGGAGAAAGCATCAACAATGAGCGGTGTGTCAACACCGGCTACTGAAACCGTCACCTCCACACCGGTGTTGGTGTAGGACGCCTCGCTGTCCAAGATGCCATCCCCAAAATCAGTGGTGG